>JAFMFD010000100.1 GCA_017856385.1 Actinomycetota bacterium | reverse complement strand
CTGGCCGCGTGCGAGGGCGCCGTCCTGCTGGTCGACGCCGCCCAGGGCATCGAGGCCCAGACCCTCGCCAACCTGTACCTCGCGATCGAGCAGGACCTCGCGGTCATCCCCGTGCTGAACAAGATCGACCTGCCCGCCGCCCAGCCGGAGAAGTACGCCGCCGAGCTCGCGCACCTGATCGGGTGCGACCCGTCGGACGTCCTGCTCGTCTCCGCGAAGACCGGTCTGGGGGTCGAGGAACTGCTCGAGCAGATCGTCGACCGGATCCCGGCCCCGGTCGGTGACCCGGATGCTCCGGCGCGCGCCATGATCTTCGACTCGGTGTACGACACCTATCGGGGCGTCGTGACGTATGTGCGCGTGGTCGACGGACACATCTCGACCCGCGAGCGCATCGCGATGATGTCGACGGGCGCCGTGCACGAGCTCCTCGAGGTGGGCGTCATATCGCCCGAGCCGATCGCCGGCTCCGGCCTGGGGGTCGGCGAGGTCGGCTACCTCATCACGGGGGTCAAGGACGTCCGGCAGTCGCGCGTGGGCGACACCGTCACCTCGGAGCGCCACGGGGCGACCACTCCTCTCGGTGGCTACCAGGACCCCAAGCCGATGGTCTTCTCCGGCCTGTACCCGATCGACGGATCGGACTACCCGGAGCTCCGCGACGCCCTCGACAAGCTCAAGCTCAACGACGCGGCGCTGGTCTACGAGCCGGAGACGTCGCTCGCGCTCGGGTTCGGCTTCCGCTGCGGATTCCTCGGGCTGCTCCATATGGAGATCGTGCGCGAGCGGCTCGAGCGTGAGGCCAACCTCGACCTCATCTCCACGGCGCCCAACGTGGTCTACCGGGTCGTCCTCGACGACGGTGGCGAGATCGTCGTGACCAACCCGAGCGAGTTCCCGACCCAGAAGGTCGCGCACATCTTCGAGCCGGTCGTGAAGTCGACGATCATCCTGCCGAGTGAGTTCGTCGGCACCGTGATGGAGCTGTGCCAGCAGCGCCGTGGCTCGCTGCTCGGCATGGACTACCTCTCCGAGGATCGCGTCGAGATGCGCTACATGCTGCCCCTCGCAGAGATCGTCTTCGACTTCTTCGACGCCCTCAAGTCCCGCACGCGCGGCTATGCATCGCTGGACTACGAGCTGTCGGGCGAGCAGGAGGCCAACCTCGTCAAGGTCGACATCCTCCTGCATGGCGATCCCGTCGATGCTTTCAGCGCGATCGTGCACCGCGACAAGGCCATGGCCTACGGCACGATGATGACGAGCAAGCTCAAGGAGCTCATCCCACGGCAGCAGTTCGAGGTGCCGATCCAGGCTGCGATCGGTTCACGCGTCATCACGCGCGAGACGATCCGCGCCATGCGCAAGGACGTCCTCGCCAAGTGCTACGGCGGCGACATCTCCCGCAAGCGCAAGCTGCTCGAGAAGCAGAAGGAGGGCAAGAAGCGCATGAAGATGGTCGGCCGCGTCGAGGTGCCCCAGGAGGCCTTCGTCGCAGCGCTGTCGACCACGGAGCCCAGCAAGAAGTGAGCCGGCCGCGTCTGGGCATCTATGTCCACGTGCCCTTCTGCGCGAGCCGGTGCGGCTACTGCGACTTCAACACCTACACGGCGACCGAGCTCGGCGACTCTGTCCGGCGCGACACCTTCCATGAGGTCCTCGCCGACGAGGTCCGATGGGCGCGCCGTCAGGATGGTGACGAGGGCCGGCAGGTGTCCACGGTGTTCGTGGGCGGCGGCACGCCCACTCTCCTCGGCGCCGATGCCCTGGCCCAGGTCCTCGCGACGATCCGCGACGAGTTCGGCCTCGAGCCGGATGCAGAGGTGACGACCGAGGCGAATCCGGACAGCGTCGACGCACGCATGCTGGCGCAGCTGCGATCGGCCGGCTTCACCCGCATCTCGTTCGGCATGCAGAGCTCGGCGCCGCACGTGCTGCAGGTCCTCGACCGCACTCACACGCCCGGGGCGAGCGTGCAGGCGGCACTCATGGCGCGCGAGGCCGGGTTCGAGCATGTGAACCTCGACCTCATCTACGGCACGCCCGGCGAGACGGACGACGACCTGCGGCGGTCACTCGACGATGTGCTGAGCGCAGGCGTCGACCATGTCTCGGCATACGCCCTCATCGTCGAGGAGGGCACGCCCCTGGCCCGCCGCGTGCGCTCGGGGGACCTTCCGGCGCCGGACGATGACGTCATGGCCGACCGCTACGTCATCGTCGACGACGCACTGGCCGACGCCGGGCTCGACTGGTACGAGGTCTCCAACTGGGCGCGAGCGGGCGGGGAGTGCCGGCACAACCTCGGCTACTGGCACGGCGACGACTGGTGGGGAATCGGTCCGGGAGCGCACAGCCACGTGGCCGGTCGACGCTGGTGGAACGCGCGGCACCCACGCACCTACGCCGAACGGATCCGCGCCGGGGTGTCGGCGGAGGACGGCCATGAGGTCCTCGGTGCCCGCGAGCGGGCGCTCGAGCGGGTGCTGCTAGGCGTGCGCCTCGCCGAGGGCCTGCCCGTCGACGGCCTGACGATCGACGCCACGCTGGTCGAGGACGGCCTCATCGATCCGGATCGGCTGGAGCAGGGCCGGATCGTGCTCACCCGCCGCGGGCGGCTGCTGGCCGATGCGGTCGTGCGCACGCTGACCGCTGACTGACCCGCGCACCCTGCGCTCGCCACCGCCTCGGCGTACACTTGGCACTCTGATCAATTGAGTGCCAGCGCTGCGTCCGAGCGTGGCCCGGGAGGTGGCATGCAGGAGGAGCGTCGGCTCGCGGTGCTGCGCGCCATCATCCAGGACTACGTGGCGACGCATGAGCCAGTCGGCTCCAAGGCCCTGGTCGAGCGCCACCACCTCGGCGTCTCGCCGGCCACGATCCGCAACGACATGGCCGCGCTCGAGGAAGAGGGGTACATCGCCCAGCCGCACACCAGCGCCGGTCGCGTGCCCACCGATCGCGGGTACCGGCTCTTCGTCGACCGCCTGTCGGAGGTCAAGCCGCTGAGCGCGCCGGAGCGGCGTGCCATCGAGCACTTCCTCGACAGTGCCGTCGACCTCGACGACGTCATGTCCCGCACGGTGCGCCTCCTCGCGCAGATCACGCAGCAGGTCGCGCTCGTGCAGTACCCCTCGCTGACGCGCAGCACGATCAAGCACATCGAACTCGTCCCGATGGCCGGCACGCGCGTGATCCTGATCGTCATCACCGACACGGGGCGCGTCGAGCAGCGCATGATCGAGTGCGCGCAGCCGGTGGCCGAGGCCACGGTCGCTGACCTGCGCTCGCGCCTCGGTGTCGCCCTGGCGGGCAAGGGATTCGCGGACGTGCCCACGGCGATCGAGGGCATCGAGGACGCGTTCGGGGCCGATGAGCGTCCGTTGGTCCGCACTGTCATCGCCCACCTGCTCGAGTCCCTCAGCGAGCGCACCGAGGAGCGCGTGGTGATCGGCGGCACGGCGCACCTGGCCCGCTACGGGCAGGCTTTCCCGCTGGCCATCCAGCCGGTGCTGGAGGCACTCGAGGAGCAGGTCGTGCTGATGCGCCTGCTGGGCGAGGCCACTGCGCAGGCGGGGGTCACCGTGCGCATCGGACACGAGAACCCGGTCGAGGGGCTCGAGGCGACGAGCGTGGTCACGGCCCGCTACGCGCGCGGCGACCAGGCGGTGGCGTCGCTCGGCATCGTCGGACCCACGCACATGGACTACCCGAGCACCATGGCATCCGTGCACGCGGTCGCCCGTTACGTCAGCCAGATCCTCGACGAGCAGTAGGGACCTCCGTGAGCACCGACTACTACGCCCTCCTCGGGGTATCGCGCGATGCCACTCCGGAGGACATCAAGAAGGCCTATCGACGTCTCGCCCGTGAGCTGCACCCCGACGTCAACCCCGATCCCGAGCACCAGGACAGGTTCAAGCAGGTCACGGCCGCTTACGAGGTGCTCAGCGACCCGGAGAAGCGCCAGATGTACGACCTCGGCGGCGATCCGCTCGGCGGCGGTCGCGGGGGATTCGGCGCGGGCGGATTCGACTTCGGCGACATCATGGATGCCTTCTTCGGCGGGGCGGCCCAGCGGGGACCTCGCACGAGGGCTCGGCGCGGCCAGGACGCGCTCATCCGCATCCAGGTGGACCTGTCCGATGCGGTGTTCGGCAGCAGCCGCGACCTCACCGTCGACACGGCGGTGGCGTGCGACGCGTGCCAGGCCTCGGGCATGGCGCAGGGCAGCTCGCTGCAGACGTGCGCGATGTGCAAGGGACGCGGCGAGCTCCAGCAGATGCAGCGCTCGTTCCTCGGCCAGGTCATGACCGCGCGTCCGTGCCCGGCCTGCCAGGGGTTCGGCACGACGATCCCGCACCCCTGCACGGAGTGCTCGGGCGACGGCCGCGTGCGCACGCGTCGCACGCTCACGGTGCAGGTGCCTCCGGGGGTTGACACCGGCACGCGGATCCAGCTGACCGGGGAGGGCGAGGTCGGTCCGCACGGCGGTCCGGCCGGCGACCTGTTCATTGAGGTCGTGGTCCGTCCGCATGACCTGTTCGAGCGCCGCGGCGACGAACTGCACTGCGTGGTCACCCTGCCCATGACAGCCGCCGCCCTCGGCACGAGCCTGCAACTGCAGACGCTCGATGGGCCCGTCGACGTGGAGATCCGCCCGGGCACGCAGTCAGGGGAGTCGGTCACCGTGCGCGGTCACGGCGCCGCGCGGCTCCGGTCATCCGGGCGCGGCGACATGCACGTGCACCTGTCGGTCCAGACCCCCACGGGGCTGGACCCGGCGCAGGAGGACCTTCTCCGCCAGCTGGCGGGACTGCGGGACGAGGCCACGGTCCAGGTCAGCCAGGGCACCGCGACGGCGTCGGGCGGACTGTTCTCGCGCCTGAAGGACGCGTTCAGCTCCCGGTGACACCGCCCGTCTTCCTCGTTCCCGGCCTGCAGGTTGCCCAGCCCGATGGGGTCGTGCGCCTAGACGGTTCCGAGGGCCATCACGCCTTGCGCGCACTCAGGCTCGGCATCGGCGAGCCGGTGACCCTCGTCGACGGTTGCGGTCGACGGGTCGAGGGCCGCATCGTCGGTGTCGGCCCGGACGGCGTGGCCGATGTCAGCGTGGACAGCGTGGTCGAGGAGCCCGAGCCGGTCCCGCGCGTGACGGTCGTGCAGGCCCTGCCCAAGTCGGATCGAGCCGAGTTGGCGGTCGAGGTCCTGACGGAGATCGGCGTCGACGAGATCGTCCCCTGGTCGGCACGCAACTGCGTGACCCAGTGGAAGGCCGACCGCGTGGAGCGTGGACTGCGCCGTTGGCGGGACACGGCTGCTGCCGCGGCCAAGCAGTCCCGGCGCGCTCGCGTGCCGGTGATCACCTCGCTTGCGTCGACGTCGGATGTGCTGTCGAGGGTCGCTCGAGTCGATCGTGCGATCGTGCTCGACGAGGGTGCCGGGACCTCCATCGCCGACATCGACGTCCCGGGCACAGGCGAGGTGCTCGTCGTGGTCGGGCCTGAGGGCGGCATTGCGCCCGACGAGCGCGAGGCCCTGCGGGGTGCCGGCGCGCACGTCGTCCGGCTCGGCCCCACGGTGCTGCGGACCTCGACCGCGGGGGTCGCCGCCGTGGCCGTGCTCCTGGCTCGCAGCAGCCGGTGGGATGCAAGGATGCAGGCGTGAGCGACTGCCTGTTCTGCGCCATCGCATCCGGCGACATCCCCGCCGCCGTCGTGCATCGCGACGAGCGGGCGGTCGCCTTCCGCGACATCGACCCCAAGGCGCCCGTGCATGTGCTCGTCATCCCGGTCGAGCACCATGCCAACGCGGCCGACCTCGCGGCCGCGGATCCGGCGCTCGCGGGCCACCTGCTGGCGGTCGCGGGCGCCGTGGCGGCTGCTGAGGGCGTGTCGGAGTCCGGGTACCGCATGGTCTCCAACACCGGGCCGCAGGCGGGCCAGTCCGTCCCGCACGTCCACGTCCATGTACTCGGCGGCCGGGACCTGTCCTGGCCGCCCGGATGATCGTGAGCCAAGACCCCATGACCCAACCCGCCCAGGACGCCGCGCAGGCTGTCACCACAATCGTCGTGCCTGCCTCGCAGCCGATGGTCTCGCTGCTGGGGCCTCAGGACGCGCATCTGCGTCAGGTCGAGGCGGCCTTTCCGTCCGTCGACATCCTCGCCCGCGGCAATGAGATCACCGTGACCGGCGCGGCGGAGGACGTCGCGATGATCGACACCCTCGTCGCGGAGATGCTCGCGGTGCTGCGCACGGGCCAGCCGCTCACGCCGGAGTCAGTGGAGCGCAGCATCGGCCTGCTGCGCTCCGGCACTCGCCCCACCGAGGTGCTGACGGCCAACATCCTCAGCAATCGCGGACGCACGATTCGTCCCAAGACGCTCAACCAGAAGCGCTA
>JAFMFD010000099.1 GCA_017856385.1 Actinomycetota bacterium | reverse complement strand
GCCGCGAGCACTTCGAGATGCGCACCCACAAGCGCCTCATCGACATCCTCGACCCGACCCCCAAGACCGTCGACTCGCTCATGCGCCTGGACCTCCCGGCGGGCGTCGACATCGAGATCAAGCTCTGACAGACGAGGCTAAGGAATCCAGATGGGCACCAATGTGAAGGGCGTGCTGGGCGAGAAGCTCGGCATGACCCAGGTGTGGGACGAGAACAACCGGGTCATCCCGGTCACCGTCGTCAAGGCAGGTCCGTGCGTCGTGACCCAGGTCCGCACCCCCGAGACCGACGGCTACTCGGCCGTGCAGATCGCGTTCGGCGCGATCGACCCGCGCAAGGTGACCAAGCCGCAGGCGGGCCACTTCGCCAAGGCCGGCGTGACCCCGCGGCGCCATGTCGCCGAGATCCGCACCGATGACGCCTCCGAGTACACCCTCGGCCAGGAGCTGGGCGCCGACACCTTCGAGACCGGTCAGGTCGTCGACGTCGTGGGCACCACCAAGGGCAAGGGATTCGCCGGCGTCATGAAGCGCCACGGGTTCGGCGGCCTGCGCGCCTCGCACGGCGTTCAGCGCAAGCACCGCTCGCCGGGCTCCATCGGCGGGTGCGCCACCCCCGGCCGGGTCTTCAAGGGCATGCGGATGGCGGGCCGGATGGGCGGTGCGCGCCAGACCACCCAGAACCTGCTGGTCGCCGGTGTCGACACCGAGCGCGGCCTGCTGCTGATCAAGGGTGCGGTGCCCGGCCCCAAGGGCGGCCTGGTGTTCGTCCGCACCGCCGCGAAGGAGGCACAGGCATGACCGCCGTCGACGTCCGCACGCCTGCGGGCAAGGCCAAGGGCAGCGTTGACCTGCCGTCCGACATCTTCGATGTCCCGGTCAACATTCCCCTGATCCACCAGGTCGTCGTGGCCCAGCTCGCTGCGGCCCGTCAGGGCACCCACGACACCAAGACACGCGCCGAGGTCAGCGGTGGTGGCAAGAAGCCTTTCAAGCAGAAGGGCACCGGCCGCGCCCGCCAGGGCTCGATCCGCGCACCGCAGTACGCCGGTGGCGGTGTCGTGCACGGCCCGACGCCGCGCGACTACGCCCAGCGGACCCCCAAGAAGATGAAGGCGGCGGCCCTGCGCGGTGCGCTTTCCGACCGGGCCCGCGACGGCCGTGTGCACGTTGTCACCGAGTTCGTGTCGGGCGACACGCCGTCGACCAAGGCCGCCACGGCCGCGCTGCAGGCCCTCGGCCTGGAGGGCTCGCTGCTGATCGCGATCGATCGTGCGGACGACGTCTCGGCACTGAGCCTGCGCAACGTGCCCACGGTCCACGTCCTATACGTCGACCAGCTCAACACCTACGACGTCCTGTGCAGCGACCAGGTGGTCTTCACCGCCGCCGCACTGGAGGTCTTCCTCGCCGGGCCCGCCACGGGCAAGTCGGTGAAGGCCGTCGCCACAGAGAGTGAGGCCGCGGAATGAAGATCGCCGACCCCCGCGACATCCTGATCGCCCCGGTGATCTCGGAGAAGAGCTACGGGCTCCTCGACGAGAACAAGTACACGTTCCTGGTGGCACCGAATGCCAACAAGACGCAGATCAAGCTCGCCGTCCAGGAGGTGTTCGGCGTCAAGGTCACCAGCGTCAACACCAACAACCGCGAGGGCAAGCGCGTCCGCACCCGGTTCGGGTACGGCCGCCGTGCCGCGACCAAGCGTGCCATCGTCACGGTGGCCGCGGGCGAGCGCATCGACATCTTCGGAGGCCCGGTCTCCTGACCGGGAATCTGACGGGCCTTCCACTCACGAGACGGAAAGACAGCTATGGGAATCCGCAAGTACAAGCCGACCACGCCGGGCCGTCGCGGCTCGAGCGTCGCCGACTTCGTCGAGATCACCAGGTCCGAGCCGGAGAAGTCGCTCGTGCGACCGCTGCCCAAGAAGGGTGGCCGCAACAACTCCGGCAAGATCACCACGAGGCACCAGGGCGGCGGCCACAAGCGCGCCTACCGCGTCATCGACTTCCGTCGTGCGGACAAGGACGGCGTGCCCGCCAAGGTCGCTCATATCGAGTACGACCCCAATCGCACGGCGCGTATCGCGCTGCTGCACTTCGCTGACGGCGAGAAGCGCTACATCCTCGCTCCCAACAAGCTGGGCCAGGGTGACACGGTGGAGACGGGGCCGTCGGCTGATATCAAGCCGGGCAACAACCTGCCGCTGCGCAACATCCCCGTCGGCACCGTGATCCACGCCGTGGAGATCAAGCCCGGCGGCGGGGCCAAGATCGCCCGTTCGGCCGGCGCCTCGGTGCAGCTCGTCGCCAAGGACGGCCCCTACGCCCAGCTGCGCATGCCGTCGGGCGAGATCCGCAACGTCGACCTCCGCTCCCGCGCAACAGTGGGCGAGGTGGGCAACGCCGAGCAGTCCAACATCAACTGGGGCAAGGCCGGGCGCATGCGCTGGAAGGGCAAGCGCCCGACGGTGCGTGGCGTGGCCATGAATCCGGTCGACCACCCCCATGGCGGTGGCGAGGGCAAGACCTCCGGCGGCCGCCACCCGGTCAACCCTGCCGGCAAGCCCGAGGGGCGCACCCGCAAGGCCAACAAGGCCAGCGACAAGTTCATCGTCCGTCGCCGCAAGTCCGGCAAGAAGCGTTAGGGATAGCAGATGCCTCGCAGCCTGAAGAAGGGCCCGTTCGTCGACGGCCACCTGATCAAGAAGGTCGACGCGCAGAACGAGAGCGGCTCGAAGAACGTGATCAAGACGTGGTCGCGCCGCTCGATGATCGTGCCGGCCATGCTCGGCCACACGATCGCCGTGCACGACGGGCGCAAGCACGTGCCCGTGTTCATCTCCGAGAACATGGTCGGGCACAAGCTCGGCGAGTTCGCCCCGACGCGGACCTTCAAGGGTCACGTCAAGGAGGACCGGAAGGCCAAGCGGCGCTAGACCTGCTCGTCCTACTACGACCGAAGAGCACCAGACCGAAAGCAAGGGGAACGACATGGAAGCCAGGGCCCAGGCGCGGTACGTCCGCGTCACGCCCATGAAGGCGCGTCGCATCATCGACCTCATTCGAGGCATGAACGCGGCCGACGCCCAGGCGATGCTGAAGTTCGCGCCGCAGGCCGCGAGTGAGCCGGTGGGCAAGGTGCTCGATAGCGCCATCGCCAACGCGACGAACAACCATGCGATGGACCCGCGTGCGCTGGTCGTCTCGCAGGCCTACGTCGACGAGGGGCCGACCATGAAGCGCATCCGACCGCGCGCCCAGGGCCGCGCCTACCGGATTCGCAAGCGCAGCAGCCACATCACCGTCGTCGTCTCCGATGACTCCACCGCAGAGCAGAAGGGCTGAGCGACGTGGGCCAGAAGATCAATCCGAACGGCTTCCGCCTCGGGATCACCACCGACTTCAACTCCCGGTGGTTCGCCGACAGCTCCAAGCCGGGCCAGCGCTACCGCGACTACGTCGAGGAGGACGTGAAGATCCGCAAGCTGCTGAGCCAGGGCATGGAGCGCGCCGGCATCGCGCGCGTGGAGATCGAGCGTACGCGTGACCGCGTGCGGGTGGACATCCACACGGCCCGCCCGGGCATCGTCATCGGCCGCCGCGGCGCCGAGGCGGACCGCATCCGCGGCGACCTCGAGAAGCTCACCGGCAAGCAGGTCCAACTGAACATCCTCGAGGTGAAGAACCCCGAGACCGAGGCCCAGCTGGTGGCCCAGGGCATCGCCGAGCAGCTGTCGAGCCGCGTCAGCTTCCGTCGTGCGATGCGCAAGGGCATGCAGACGACCATGAAGAGCGGCGCCAAGGGCATCCGCGTCCAGGTGTCCGGCCGTCTCGGCGGTGCCGAGATGTCGCGCACGGAGTTCTACCGCGAGGGCCGCGTGCCCCTGCACACCCTGCGCGCCGACATCGACTACGGGTTCTACGAGGCACGCACGACCTTCGGCCGGATCGGTGTGAAGGTGTGGATCTACAAGGGCGAGGCCCTCGGCTCCCGCGCGGAGCGCGAGGCCGCGGCCGCGCAGGCGCGCCTGTCCGGCCCGCGCACCCGCCCGGACCGTCCGCGTCGCCCGCGCCGCGAGGATGAGGCTGCTGCGGTCTCGGCCGCCGAGCAGGCGGCCGAGCACGTCACCGGCGAGGCGGTCGTGGAGCCCATGACCGAAGGGCAGGAGGGCTAGTCATGCTGATTCCCCGCAGGGTCAAGCACCGCAAGCAGCACCACCCGACGCGTCGTGGTGTCGCGAAGGGTGGCACCGAGGTGACGTTCGGCACCTATGGGCTGCAGGCGCTTGAGCCGGCCTACGTGACCAACCGGCAGATCGAGTCGGCTCGTATCGCCATCACGCGCCACATCCGCCGCGGCGGCAAGGTCTGGATCAACATCTACCCGGATCGTCCGCTGACCAAGAAGCCCGCTGAGACCCGCATGGGCTCGGGCAAGGGCTCTCCGGAGTGGTGGATCGCCAACGTCAAGCCCGGTCGCGTGATGTTCGAGCTGTCCTTCCCCGACGAGAAGGTCGCCCACGAGGCGCTCACTCGCGCGATGCACAAGCTCCCGATGAAGTGCCGGATCATCCGGCGCGATGAGGCAGGTGAGAACTGATGTCCGCAGGCACCAAGGTCGGCGAGCTGCGCAACCTCGACGACGCCGAGTTGACGGCCAAGCTTCGTGAGGCCAAGGAGGAGCTGTTCAACCTCCGCTTCCAGGGCGCAACGGGGCAGCTGGAGAACCATGGCCGGCTCCGTGCGGTCCGCAAGGACATCGCGCGGATCTACACCATCCTGCGCGAGCGGGAGCTCGGCATCACGCCGTACGAGATCACTGAGGACGCGGCGGGTGTCGCATGAGCGCGAATGAGGCAGGCGTGACGGATCAGGCCCGTGGCTACCGCAAGACCCGTGAGGGCATGGTGGTCAGCGACAAGATGGACAAGACCGTGGTCGTCGCGGTCGAGGATCGCTTCAAGCACCCGCTGTACGGCAAGGTCGTCCGCCGCACCAGCAAGCTGAAGGCGCATGACGAGGCCAACACCGCCGGTGTCGGCGACCGCGTGCTGCTGATGGAAACCCGACCGACCTCCGCGACCAAGCGGTGGCGCGTCGTGGAGATCCTCGAGAAGGCCAAGTAGTCCCCACCACAGTTCCGCCAGGCTCTCGCGAGAACCGGCAGACGATCAGGAGAGTGCAGTGATTCAGCAGGAGTCGCGACTTCGAGTCGCCGACAACACCGGCGCCAAGGAGGTGCTGGTGATCCGTGTCCTCGGCGGCTCGGGTCGCCGGTACGCGGGCATCGGCGACATCGTCGTGTGCACCGTCAAGGACGCCATCCCCGGCGGTGGGGTCAAGAAGGGCGAGGTCGTGAAGGCCGTCATCGTCCGCACCAAGAAGGAGCGTCGTCGTCCGGACGGCTCCTACATCCGCTTCGACGAGAATGCGGTCGTCATCCTCAAGGGCGACGGGGAGCCGCGCGGCACGCGCATCTTCGGCCCCGTCGGCCGCGAACTGCGCGAGAAGAAGTTCATGAAGATCATCTCGCTGGCCCCGGAGGTGCTGTGACCATGGCGCTCAACATCCGCAAGGGAGACCTCGTACAGGTCATCGCCGGCAAGGACCGCGGTGTCAAGGGCAAGGTCATCGAGGTGTACCCCGAGGCAGATCGGGTCATCGTCGAGGGCGTGAACCGCGTCAAGAAGCACACCAAGGTCGGGCAGAGCAATCGCGGTGCCAAGACCGGTGGCATCATCACGACGGAGGCCCCGATCCACGTCTCGAACGTGATGATCATCGATCCCGAGGACGGTCGGCCGACCCGCGTCGGCTACCGCAAGGAGACCGTCGAGAAGCGCCGCAGCGACGGCTCGACGTACGAGGCGGAGCGCAGCGTGCGCATCTCGCGTCGCACCGGCAAGGACCTGTAGAGGCGATAAGGACGCACATGACTGCCACCACTGAGACCACCCAGCCGCGCCTCAAGGCCCGCTACCGCGAGGAGATCATCCCCGCGCTCCGGGACGAGTTCGCGTTTTCCAACATCATGCAGGTGCCGACCGTCACCAAGGTTGTCGTCAACATGGGCGTGGGAGACGCCGCGCGCGACTCCAAGCTCATCGAGGGCGCCATCCGCGACCTCGCCGATATCACCGGCCAGAAGCCGCAGGTGACCAAGGCCCGCAAGTCCATCGCGCAGTTCAAGCTCCGCGAGGGCCAGCCCATCGGTGCGCACGTCACGCTGCGTGGCGACCGCATGTGGGAGTTCCTCGACCGGCTCCTGTCGGTCGCTCTCCCGCGCATCCGCGACTTCCGCGGGCTGTCGCCCAAGCAGTTCGACGGGCGTGGCAACTACACCTTCGGCCTGAACGAGCAGTCCATGTTCCACGAGATCGACCAGGACAAGATCGACCGGGTCCGTGGCATGGACATCACGGTCGTGACGACCGCCGCGAACGATGAGGAAGGCCGCGCCCTGCTTCGCCTTCTCGGATTCCCCTTCAAGGAG
>JAFMFD010000098.1 GCA_017856385.1 Actinomycetota bacterium | reverse complement strand
AGGCGGACCCGTCGGCGATGGTCATCGACACCCGCCAGATCCGGGAGAGGGAGGCCGGGCATGTGGAGGGCGCGACCTTCATCGCGTTCTACGACGTGCTCGACCGGCTCGACGAGATCCCGCGGGACCGGACGGTGTACGTGTACTGCGGGTCGGGCTACCGGGCATCTGCGGTGTCGTCACTGCTGCAGGGGCAGGGCTTCGACAACGTGGTCCACGTCGACGACAGCTTCGGCAACGCCGCGACGGCCGGTCTGCCGATCGTCGTCGAGGCGGCACCTGCTCGGGAGCCGGGCTGGACATGGACGGCATCGCGGGCCGCTGCGCGCGTTCGCGAGGGTGCTCCGGGCGCGTAGCCCTGGGCAGGGCGGAGCCCCCAGCCGGATGGGCTGAGGGCTCGGCCGGCGCCGTGGGGCGCCTACAGGTGACGCGCGAAGATCGCGTCGATCTCCGAGCGCTCAGTGGGGGAGAGCGCCTGGGCGCGCATGCGGTCCCAGTCTCGGTGGATCTCCTTCCGCCGGACGGCCTCGGAGTCGAGGGACACGGCGGTGAACAGTGAGCTGAACACCTGGGAGAGGTGCTTCATGGAGGATCACTCCCTTCTGCATTCGTCCTCGGGGGTCTCCCGACTGGACGGATCCATCATCGCACAGGTTTGTCCTGTGCTCAAACAAACCTGACGTGATGTGAGCAGGTTCACGCAAGATTTTGCAGAGCCCCCCAGCCTGACCGGACCCTCCTGCCGCCCGGGGGGTTCTGTGCGACGATGAGCGCCCCCGAGGCGGCGCCGAGAGTGCCGGAGCGGACCGGTGACCAGTCAGGGAGCAGGTGAGGTGCAGGTGGTGGACCCGGCGCCCTCCCTCCTGCCGTCCCGGCGGCTGACCTACTCCCCGAAGGTCTTCGTCCCGCTGACCCGCCTGTGCCGGGATCGCTGCGGGTACTGCACCTTCGCCCAGGCCCCGGCGCACCTGCCGGCGGCCTACCTGACGGTCGACGAGGTGCTGGCCATCGCCCGGGCCGGCGCGCGGGAGGGCTGCCATGAGGCGCTCATCACCCTCGGCGAGGCACCGGAGGACCGTTACCCGCAGGCCCGCGAGTGGCTCGACGAGCACGGCTTCGCGACGACGACCGCCTACGTCGCGCACGTGGCGCAGCGCATCATCGACGAGACCGGGCTGTTGCCGCATGCCAACGCCGGGGCCATCAGCCGGGAGGAGCTCGCCCTCCTGCGCACGGTGTCGCCGAGCCAGGGAATGATGCTCGAGTCGCTCAACCCCGACCTGCCTGCCCATCGCGGGGCGCCGGACAAGGACCCGGAGCGGCGCCTGGCGACGCTGCGGCACGCCGGCGAACTGGCCATCCCCTTCACGACCGGACTCCTGGTCGGGATCGGTGAGTCCCGCGGCGACCGGATCCGCACCCTCGAGGCCATAGCCGAGCTGCACGCCGAGTACGGCCACGTGCAGGAGGTCATCATCCAGAACTTCGTGCCCAAGCCGGACACCGCGATGCGCCACGAGCCGGCCTGCTCGATGGACGACCTGCTCGACGCGATCCGGCTGGCCCGCGCCATCCTGCCGGAAGGCGTCCATGTTCAGGCACCGCCCAACCTCGTCGACGATCCTGCGCCGCTGATCGATGCGGGCATCGACGACTTCGGCGGGATCTCGCCCGTCACGGCGGACCATGTCAACCCCGAGCGTCCCTGGCCCCACGTCGCCGCACTGCGCGAGTTGACGGAGAAGCGCGGACTCGCCCTCGTGCCCCGCCTCACGGTCTACCCGGAGTACGCCCTCGACCCCGAGCGATGGCTCGACCCGAACCTGCACTTCGCGGTGCTCGACCGATCCGATGCCGAGGGGCTGGCCCGTGACGACGCGGGAGCGGTGTTCCCCGAGCGCTATGAGGCCGCGGCCAACGTGGGCACGGGCGCGGAGGTCGTGCAGGTCGGGCGACGGTCCACGCAGTGGTACTCCGGTGCCGATCGCGAGCCGCCCGTGCTCGTGCCCGACCTTGGAGCAGCGGGCCCTGCAGTCACGGAGGTGCTCGACGGGATCGCGATGGGCCACGAGCCGGGCGTCGAGGAGATCGTCACGCTGTTCGGCGCCCGCGGCCAGGAGGTCGCCGCGGTGGCCGCCGCCGCCGACCGCCTGCGGCGCGACGTCAACGGCGACGTCGTCACCTTCGTCCGCAACCGCAACATCAACTACACGAACGTCTGCACCTTCCGCTGCACCTTCTGCGGCTTCTCCAAGGGGCCGATGTCGCTTAACCTGCGCGGGCGTCCCTATCTGCTCGACGATGCCGAGATCGTCGCGCGCGTGCGCGAGGCGGCCGATGCCGGGGCCACGGAGGTGTGCCTCCAGGGGGGCATCCACCCGGACTTCGACGGCGACTACTACGTGCGCGTGTGCCGAACGGTCCACGAGGCTGTTCCGGCGATGCACATCCACGGCTTCACCGCCCTGGAGGTCACCGAGGGCGCCCGCCGGCTGGGGGAGCCGCTCACCGACTACCTCGTCCGGCTGAAGGAGGCCGGTCTCGCCACGCTCCCGGGCACCGCGGCGGAGATCCTCGACGACTCCGTCCGCGAGGTCCTGTGCCCGGACAAGGTCACGACATCTGAGTGGCTCGACGCGCACGAGGCCGCACACTCGATCGGCCTTCGCTCCACCGTGACGATCATGTTCGGCAGCGTGGAGCACCCCGTCCACTGGGCACGCCACATCGTCCGCACGCGCGACCTGCAGAAGCGCACCGGCGGATTCACCGAGTTCATCCCGCTGCCGTTCGTCCACATGGCCGCGCCGGTGTACCTCAAGCGACGCGCGCGACGCGGACCCACCTGGCGCGAGGTCGTGCTCATGCACGCGATCGGCAGGCTCGCCTACCACCCGTGGATCGAGCATGTGCAGGCGTCGTGGGTCAAGCTCGGCCTCCCCGGGGCGCAGCAGCTGCTGCAGGCGGGAGTCGACGACCTCGGCGGGACCCTGATGGACGAGAACATCTCGCGCGCTGCCGGCGCTGCCCACGGTCAGGGGATCGGCGAGGCCGAGTTCCGGTCCGTCGTCGAGCCGCTCGGCCGCACGCTGCGCGAGCGCACGACGCTGTACGGGACCGTCGAGCGCGAGCCGGCCGAGGTGCAGTAGCGCGGTGGGCTTCGAAGGACGGTCGTTCCTCGGGACGCCCGCAACGGCACCCGGACCCCTCGGCCCGCAGATGCTGCGGGCCTTCTCGGCCATCCGTACGGATCCGCTGCAGTACCTCGTGTCGGTCTGGCGCGAGTACGGCGACGTCGTGCAGTTCCCGATCCCGCGCCCGCCCAGCTACCTCGTCAACGATCCTGACGGCGTCCGCCGCGTGCTCGTCACCAACGCCCGGAATTACGGCAAGTCGACGATCCAGTACCGGTCCCTGTCGCTGGTGACGGGCGAGGGGCTCCTCGTGGCAGACACCGCTGCGTGGCGTCGGGACCGTCCGCTCGTCCAGCCCGCCTTCCACCACGAGACCCTCGAGGGGATCGTCGCCCACGTCGACGGCGCCACGCAGCGCATGTTCCGTGACTGGGAGCGCCTGCCTGCAGGGGCCGTCGTCGACGTCGACACCGCGATGATGACGGCAGCCCTCGAGGTGGTGGGCCACGCCCTCTTCGGCACCGATCTGTCCGCCGACGCGCACCGGCTTGCCGAGGCGACCCTGTCGGCCCTGGAGGTCGTCGTCGCGCGTGCCCGCGTGCCGCTGACACCGCCCGCATGGGCGCCCACGCCGGGGAACCGACGACTGCAGGCTGCGGTGCGCGAACTGGACGCAGCGGTCGCGAGCATGGTCGCCGACCGGGCCCGTGATGTCTCGGGGCAGCCGAACGACATGCTCGACCTGCTGCTCGCGGCACGCGACGAGTCCGGTCAGGGCCTGTCGCGCCAGGAGGTCCGCGACCAGGTGGTGACCTTCATCGTCGCCGGGCATGAGACGGTGGCGAGTGCCCTGACCTGGTCGTGGGCGCTGCTCGCCGACCACCCCGAGGTGCAGGCAGAGCTGCAGCAGGAGGCGGATGACGTCCTCGGGGGACAGGCCCCCACATTCGCGGACTACGCGCGCCTGCCGGTCGCGCGGGCGGTCCTCGATGAGGCGCTGCGGCTGTACCCGCCGGCGTGGCTGGTCACGCGCCGCTCGCTGGGCCCCGACGAGCTCGGGGGGCGCGACATCCCCGAAGGCGCGCTCGTCATCCTCAGCCCGTGGCTGCTGCACCGGCATCCAGCCGTGTGGCACGAGCCCGAGAGGTTCCGTCCGTCGCGGTTCCTCGACGGCTCCGCCGACCGCACGGCCTTCATCCCCTACGGCGCAGGCCCGCGGCAGTGCATCGGCCGAGACTTCGCGTACGTCGAGGGCGTGCTCATGCTCGCTTCAGTGGCCGGTCGGTTCACGATGGCGCACCCGCCGGGCGGCCGCAGGCCTGCTCCGGAGCCCTTGGTGACGGTGCGGCCGGTCGGCGGGCTGCACCTGCGCGTCACTGCGCGCTGATCACCCGCAGCACCTCGTCGTGCAGTGAGCCGTTGGTGGTGAGCGCCGAGCCACCACCGAGGGCCGAGCCTCCGGAGTAGGACGTCATCCGGCCGCCGGCCTCCTCGACGATGGGCACCAGGGCTGCCATGTCGTACGTCTCCAGCTGCGGCTCCGCAGCGATGTCGACGACACCCTCGGCGACCATCATGTGCGACCAGAAGTCCCCATACGCACGCTGCCGCCAGGTGGCTGAGAGGAGGCGCTGCAGTCCGTCGCCGGCACCGCGCTCGGGCCAGCCGATCGCGTCGGAGTAGGAGAGCGAGGCATCGGCGAGGGATGCGACCGCACTCACCTGCAGCCGTCGCGGATGGTCAGCGAGCGGGTCGGTTGCCCATGCCCCTGCGCCGCGTGCGGCCCACCACCGGCGCCCGAGTGCAGGAGCCGAGACGACACCGACGACGACCTCGTCGTCCTGCATCAGTCCGATGAGGGTCGCCCAGACGGGCACACCGCGCACATAGTTCTTGGTGCCGTCGATCGGATCGATGGCCCACCTGCGCGTCGATGGTCCGAGGGTCCCGAACTCCTCGCCGAGGATCCCGTCACCCGGGCGCTCCGTCGCGAGATGCTCGCGCAGAGCTTGCTCGACCCCGCGGTCGACGTCGGACACGGGCGACAGGTCGGGCTTGGTGTCGACGACGAGGTCGGTTGCACGGAAGCGCGGTGCGCTGATGCGGTCCGCGATGTCGGCCATGGCGAGGGCGAGGTCGAGGTCGCTCGACAGGTCGGTCACGTCCGCAACCTATCGCCCGGCGCTCGTAGGATCGCGGTGTGCTGGAGACCGTGTTCGGGCTGCCCCTGCACCCGCTCGTCGTGCATGCGGCGGTCGTCCTGGTGCCTTTGGCGGCCATCGGGGCCGTCCTTATGGCGGTGTCGTCCCGCTTCTCGCGGCGGTTCGGCGTGCTCGTCACCGTCATAGCGGCCCTAGGCTTGATCGCGAGCGTGCTCGCCAAGAGCTCGGGTGAGGAGCTGGCCGAGCAGGTGGGCATGCCTCAGCCGCACGCGGAGCTCGCCGACCCGATGCCGATCATCGCCCTCGTCCTCGCCGCGCTGGTCGCGGCACTGTGGCTGCTCGACCGCGGGCGGCCCACCAATCGCCGCCGACCGGTGCCGGTGGTCATCGTTGCCGTGGCCGGCGTCCTCGTCGCCGTCCTCGCCACGGTCTGGATGGTGCGGGTAGGTCACACGGGTGCGGAGGCAGTGTGGTCTCGCGTGGGGGCTGCCTCAGCCGGCGTCCTCGTCGAGTGACTCGACCCTGCTGCGGATGAGCCTGCGCAGCGACGCGACCCGGGCGGTCAGCGCTGCGGTGGGCGCATCGGCCAGGGCTGCGGTCAGGGCGCACTCGGCCTCGTCATGGCTGCAGGCCCTCGGGCACGAGTCCGTCAGCGCCTCGAGGTCCGGGAACGCGTGGATCACCCGCTGCACGTCGACGTGTGCGAGGCCGAAGGAGCGGATCCCCGGGGTGTCGATGACGATGCCGCCCTCGGTCAGGTGCATCGCGACCACGCTCGTGGAGGTGTGACGTCCGCGCCCGGTCACGTCGTTGACGTGCCCGGTGAGGCGGTCTGCGTCGGGGATGAGCGAGTTCACCAGGGTGGACTTGCCCACGCCCGAATGGCCGAGGAGCACCGTCGATTCACCCGCGAGCGAGGCCCTGAGCGATGCAGGGACCTGGCGGCGGTCGACGGTGAACACCGGCACGTCGAGTGGTCCGTAGAGGGCGAGGAGGTCGTCCGCAGGCTTCAGGTCCGTCTTCGTGATCACCAGCAGTGGAGCGATGCCCGCGTCGAGGGCGGCGACCACCGCGCGGTCGATCAGCCCGGTACGCGGCTCGGGATCGGTCGTGGCGGTGACGACGGCCAGCTGCGTGGCGTTCGCGACGATCACGCGCTCGACCGGATCGGTGTCGTCGGCCGTGCGGCGGAGCGTCGACGTGCGCTCGCGTCGTCGCACAATGCGCGCCTGGGTGTCGATGTCGCCGGAGATGTCACCCACGACCTCGACGCGATCGCCCACCACGATCCCCTTGCGGCCCAGCTCGCGC
>JAFMFD010000097.1 GCA_017856385.1 Actinomycetota bacterium | reverse complement strand
GAGTGGGCCGAGCTCGAGGGCATCGCCAACCGCACCGACTTCGACCTGACCACGCACGGCCAGCACTCGGGCACGGACCTGTCGTACTACGACCAGGAGACCGAGGAGCGCTGGGTCCCGTACGTGATCGAGCCGGCGGCAGGCCTGACGCGCGCCGTCCTGGCCTTCCTGCTCGACGCCTACGACGAGGACCAGGCGCCGAACGCCAAGGGCGGCATCGACACTCGCACAGTGCTGCGCCTGGATCCGCGGCTCGCCCCCGTGAAGGCTGCGGTGCTCCCGCTCTCGCGCAACGAGCAGCTGTCGCCCAGGGCCAAGGAGCTTGCGGCCACGCTGCGCCGGCTCTGGAACATCGAGTTCGACGACGCGGGGGCCATCGGGCGCCGCTACCGCCGCCAGGACGAGATCGGCACGCCCTTCTGCGTGACGTTCGACTTCGACTCCCTCGACGACAATGCCGTCACCGTGCGCGAGCGCGACAGCATGCAGCAGGAGCGCCTGCCGATCGACGGCCTGGTGGGCTGGCTGGCGCAGCGCCTCCCGGCCTGCTGAGGGGGTCAGCAGTCGCAGCGCGCGTGCACGGAGCGCTGGCCGCTCGCGGCGGTGTTCGGGCCACTCATCCAGAGCACGCGATCGCCCTGGGGGAACACGGCGTACGGCTGCTCGCCCGTGAGGGCCCGCGCCACGTAGGCAGCCGTGAGTCCGTTCACGTCGACGACGGGGCCGATGGAGAACAGCGACCTCGTCTCGTCGATGGCATCGTCGGCACCGGCGCGCAGGACGACAGTGAGGTGAGGCGCCACCGCATTGGCCGCGAGGGCGACGGCGATGGAGTCGCGCTCCTGGCTGCCGGCGGCGACGAGCGCGATCGCACCCTCGATCCGCGCCCTCCGCAGCACCCGCCGGCTCGTCGCGTCGCCGATGAGGACGGGGATGCCGAGGTCGCGCGCAAGGCCCAGGCCCGACGCATCGGGGAACTTCTCCACGCCGAGGACGGCGATGCCGAGCGCGCGCAGCTCCTGGGCGAGGCGGATGCCCACCTGGCCCATGCCCACGACGATGACGTGACCGGTATGCGGGATGACCCGGCGCCCCACCAGTGCGACATGTCGCCCGGACAGCAGGTGCTGCACGATCCCGGCGGCGAAGGCCGCGGTGAAGCCCATGACCAGCAGGGCGGCGAACGTCGCCCACAGCAGCTCCCAGGGATGGTCGGGCAGCTCGGGTGCGGAGATCGTGGCCGTCGTCCGGGTGGCGTCGTAGAGGGCCCGCACGAAGGAGCGCGTCTGCAGGCCCATCAGGGTGTCGATGGCGATGACGGCCAGCAGTCCCAGCGCCCCGCCGAGCAGGACGGCGGAGCCTGAGTCGTAGGCCTGGAGCTGGCCGCGCAGGCGGCCGAGCACCCCGCGCCAGCGCAGCGTCGCCGATGGCTGGTAGGCAGTGACGCGCGCGGCGTCGTCCGTCGCCGGAGCGTCGATAGCGACCCAGGAGGCCTCCGACGTGCCGGCGCGACGCCGGATCGCCGCATGGTCGGGCGCGATCGCGGCGGCCACGATCGTGGGCACCGAGATGGATGCGGGGGACAGGACGACGCAGTTGGGGATGTGCGCCTCGATCTGGCTGCGGACGGTGCGGTCGAAGATTGCGACGAACAGGCGGATGCCCGGACGCAGGTGCTCGACGACGAGGCTGTAGCGCAGGGCACGGATGTCGTCGTGCAGCAGGACGGCGACACCGGTGATGCCGCTGTGCAGTGCGGCTCGCAGGTCGGCGTCCGAGGGGTCGTCCAGGTGGATGGTCGGAGTGCCTGCCTCCTGGAGCAGGGCGCAGGCGCGTCGGCCGACATCGGAGTGCCCGATGACCAGCACGGTTCCCGATGCTGCGTCACTTGTTGGGGTCCACACCGGCGTGTCGACCCCAACAAGTGACGCAGCATCAGGGGGGCTGAGTACGGGATCCATGGCAGGACCCTAGGCGGCGGAGTGCTCCTTCGGCGGGTCGTATCCCTCGGATTCCACGCGGGCGGCGTTCTTGGGCAGCAGCAGGCTGGCCAGCAGGCCGAGGAGCACGAAGGCCCCGGCGGTCCAGGCCACCAGGCGGATGGCGTCGGCGAATCCCTCGGAGGCCGCCTCGACGAGCACGTCGCCGTTTGGCTGCTGGGCGAGGCCCGGGATGGCCTGCCCGGCCGACTGGGCCACCACGTCGGCCACCTGGGTGGCCTCGGCCGCAGGCACGCCGCGGTCCTCGAGCTGCCCGGCGATGCCGCCGAGGCCGAAGATCAGCGTGGCGCCGATGATCGCGGTGCCGATGGCCGCGCCCACCTGACGCGACGTGGACTGCACGGCGCTGCCCTGGCCGGACTCCGCGACGGGGACCTCGCTGAGGATCACGCCGGTCAGCTGCGCGGTGGCGAAGCCGACGCCGAGGCCGTAGAGGAACAGCCACGGGGCCATCTGCCAGCCGGTGACGGAGACGCCGAGGGAGAACCCGAGCACGAGGATGCCGACGGCCTCGCAGGCCATGCCCAGCTGCAGGACGCGCACGGGCCCCATGCGCTGCGACAGCGGAGCACCCAGTCCCGAGGCCACGAAGGATCCGCCGGCAAGTGCGAGGAGGATCACGCCCGTCTCCAGTGCGGAGTAGCCCCGCACCGCCTGCAGGAACAGCGGCAGCGCGAAGAGCAGGCCGAACTCGCCGAGGCTGACGATGAGGGCGACGAAGTTGCCGGCGCCGAAGGTGCGGATGCGGAACAGCCGCAGGTTGACGACCACGACCTGGCCCGCGCGCAGGCGTCGGGCCTCGACGACGACGAAGAGCACGAGGGCGAGCAGCCCCAGCAGCGCGGCCACGAAGACAATGGAGACGGTGTCCGACGGCCACTCCCAGCCGGCTGCGCTGAACGGCTGCGTCGGCGTCAGCCAGCCGTACCGCTGACCCTCGATGAGCGCGAACACGACGCCCACGAGGCCGAGGGTGATCAGGACCGTGCCGAGCACGTCGATGCCCTTCGGCCCGCCGATGGCCTTGGTCTCGGGGACGGTCACCAGCACGCCGGCGATGACAAGGATGCCGATCGGGACATTGATCAGGAAGGCCCAGTGCCACGACGCGTTGGTGGTGAGCCAGCCGCCGACCAGGGGGCCGAGGGCGGCCATGCCGCCGATGGTGCCGCCCCACACCGCGAAGGCGACCGCGCGCGACCGGCCGGTGAAGACCGCATTGATGACCGACAGCGACGAGGGCAGGATCATCGCGCCGCCGATGCCCTGGAGCGCACGCGCGGCGATGAGCGTCGCCGCGTCGTTGGAGAGGGCGACCAGCACGCTGGCGACGACGAAGACGACGATGCCGAGCAGGAAGATGAGGCGTCGGCCGAACCGGTCGGAGATCCGGCCCCACAGGATCAGCAGCGAGGCGAACGTCAGGGCGTAGGCGGCACTGACCCACTCGGCGTCGGCGGTGGTGAGTCCGAGGTCGGAGACCATCGTCGGGATCGCGACGTTGACGACGGTCGCGTCGAGGATGATCATCGCGACGCCGAGAGCGAGGAACACCAGGGCCCCCCAGCGGCGTCCGCCGGTCAGCGAGGGGCCGATCTCATGTGCTGGCTGGGTCATGGCTCTCCATGGGTGGGTGCCGACGCAGCGTCGGCAACGGCTCGCGCCGATTCTGCCGCACCCGGTGGGACAATCCCGGCATGCCGATGCCGTTCTCCCCGCCGGTGGTCCTCGCGCCCATGGCGGGGATCACCAACCGGGCGTTCCGCCGCCTGTGCCGGGAGTCGGCCAGGGCGTCCGGGGCCTCGGGCGTGGGCATGTACGTCTCGGAGATGGTGACCTCGCGCGCCCTCGTCGAGCGCAGTGCCGAGTCACTCGACCTCGTCACGTTCGCACCGGACGAGCAGCCCCGCGCTGTCCAGCTCTACGGTGTCGCCCCGGGAACGGTGGCTGCAGCCGTGCGCCTGCTGGTCGACGAGGACCGCGCCGACCACATCGACCTGAACTTCGGGTGCCCGGTGCCGAAGGTCACGCGCCGCGGCGGGGGGAGTGCCCTGCCCTGGAAGCGCGACCTGTTCCGCAGCATCGTGCACGCAGCCATCGAGGCGTCGGGCGGGCGCGTGCCCGTGTCGGTCAAGATGCGCAAGGGCATCGATGATGACCACCTCACCTACCTCGACGCCGGACGCGCGGCTGCGCAGGAGGGCGTCGCCTGGGTGGCGCTGCACGGACGAACGGCATCGCAGATGTACGCGGGCGTCGCGGACTGGGAGGCGATCGCACGGCTGAAGGAGGCGCTCGAGCCGCAGGGCACCCCGGTGCTCGGCAACGGAGACATCTGGACGGCGGACGATGCCCTGCGCATGGTGCGGCAGACCGGCGCGGACGGGGTTGTGGTCGGACGCGGCTGCCTCGGCCGACCGTGGCTGTTCGGGCAGCTGGCCGCGGCGTTCGAGGGCCGTCCGATCCCGCGCGACCCGGGACTGGGCGACGTCGTGCGACTGCTCCGCCGCCATGCCCAACTGCTCGTCGACGACTACGGCGAGGAGAAGGGCTGTCGTGACGTGCGCAAGCACATGGCCTGGTACCTCAAGGGATTCACGGTGCGCCAGCAGGTGCGCCAGTCGCTCGGCATGGTCTCGTCGCTGGCCGAGCTGGACGACCTGCTAGCGCAGATCGACACCACGCAGGACTTCAACCTCGAGGTCGGCAGCGGCCCGCGCGGTCGCACGTCGGGCAATCGGACTCCTGCGCTTCCTGACGGATGGCTTGACACCTGCGATATCGACGAGCAGACCAGGGCGCTGGTCGCCCGGGCGGAGATCAGCGTCTCAGGCGGGTGAGGCTCCGTGGCGTGCTGGCGTCAGCCGCCGAAGAGCACGCTGCCGTACTTGATGACGATCATCGCGGTGAGGACGGCCAGCACCAGGATGACGATCAGGGTGTCTATCCCTGCACGAAGCCACGACGAGACCGTGCGGTAGGCCGATGCGGAGAGCCGGAAGTTCCCGTCGAGGAGGTTGATCCTCGTCAGGCTCGCGAAGACCAGCGTGGTGGTCACGGTGATGGTCAGGCACCACGGGCACAGCGCGCCGATGACGAAGAAGGACTGGAAGAACAGCCAGTACGCGAACAGGAAGCCGATGAGGTACACGGCCTGCGCAGCGATCATGAACCACCGCGGGAATCTCACGCCACCGAGCCCGGCGACGGCGAGGGTGATGACCACCGGCTCAGCGATCAGGCCGAGGTACGCGTTGGGGAAGCCGAGCAGGCTGGCCTGCCATGACTGGCCCACCGTCCCGCACGAGAGCACGGCGTTGATGTCGCAGCCGAGGTCGGCGAACGGATCGGCCGCGAGGGTGAGCGCCTCGACCGACAGGACGAACGCGGCCACCAGGCCGATCACGGCGGAGATGAGCATCTCGAGGTAGGCGCCGCGATGCCGTGCCGGGCCCAGTACCACCGGTGCCGGGCGTGGATCATCGGCCTCGCGGGTGTCGGCTGCCTGGTCGATCGTCACGCCCCAGAGCCTACGATGCGCGGCTCGGCATGCTCGGCGACGGTGCGGGCGGACATGTAAGCGCCGTCACGGGCGCTGCTGTTGCGTCGGGGTGCCTGGAGGGTGTCGAGTGCTCCCATGAAGATGTCGGGGGGCCAGGCCTATGTGTACGAGTTCTCGCAGGGCGACCGCAGCCAGGTCGACCTGCTCGGCGGCAAGGGCGCGAATCTCGCGGAGATGACCCGGCTGGGCCTGCCGGTGCCTCCGGGATTCACGATCACCACCGCGGCCTGCCGCTACTTCCTCGAGCACGGCCATGGGCCGGAGGGGCTCCAGCGGCAGATCGCCGACCACGTGGGTCGACTCGAGGAGGAGATGGGCCGCAAGCTCGGCGATCCGGAGAACCCGCTGCTGGTCTCCGTGCGGTCCGGTGCCCGATTCTCCATGCCGGGCATGATGGAGACGGTCCTCAATATCGGACTGAACGACGCGAGTGTCGCAGGCCTCGCGCGCATGGCTGACGATGACCACTTCGCGTGGGACTCGTATCGGCGGCTGATTCAGATGTTCGGCAAGACGGTGCTGGAGATCCCCGGCCATGAGTTCGAGGACGCGCTCGACCAGGTCAAGGCCAGTGCGAAGGTCCTCACGGATGTCGACCTGCCGGTGGCGTCCCTGCGCCAGCTTGTCGACGTCTACAAGTCGATCGTGCGCGAGTCCACCGGGCACGAGTTCCCGCAGGATCCGTTCCAGCAGCTGGACCTCGCGATCCGTTCCGTCTTCCAGTCGTGGAACACCGAGCGTGCCCGGCTCTACCGACGTCAGGAGCGCATCCCCCACACCCTCGGCACGGCTGTGAACGTCCAGGTCATGGCGTTCGGCAACGCGGGGGAGGGGTCGGGCACGGGAGTCGCCTTCACGCGAGATCCCGGCACTGGCCACAGCGGCATCTACGGCGACTACCTGCCGGAGGCGCAGGGTGAGGACGTGGTGGCGGGTATCCGCAACACCCTTCCGCTCCAGCACCTGGCGCAGTCCGACCCGACGTCGTACCGCAGGCTGATGGAGATCATGAGCACGCTCGAGCTGCACTACCGCGACCTGTGCGACATCGAGTTCAC
>JAFMFD010000033.1 GCA_017856385.1 Actinomycetota bacterium | reverse complement strand
GCGGGCATAGCGGAAGGCTAGGCCCGCGGGCGCGCAGCGTGCGGAGCGCCCCAGGGGTTGGCGGGCATAGCGGAAGGCTAGGCCCGCGGGCGCGCAGCGTGCGGAGCGCCCCAGGGGTTGGCGGGCATAGCGGAAGGCTAGCCGCCGGACTTGCGGCGGAACTCGCGCTTGCCGCCCTCGCGGTCGGAGTGCTCGTGGCCCTTGTCATCGGTGGGCGCCGAGCCGTGCGGAGTGCTGCGGCTGGACTTGGCCTTCTTCGCGTCCAGGGCTGCCTTGAACCGCGCCTTCACGTCCTCGTTCTCGACCATGGGTGCAGTGTTTCATGACAGACTCGTTCAGTGCCTCGCCTGAGCCGTCGGAGCTTCCTGTCGCTCGTGGGGGGCCTGTCGGCCGCGTGGGCCATCCCCGCTGCTGCGGTGGGCAGCGTGCTCTCGGCCGTACCGGCCCGTGGCCAGGGGCTCAGCACGCTGGATCAGGGCATCGCCTTCGGGCCCGTCGTGACGCGCAGCTACCGGCGCCTCGTCCCGCGGGACGGCGAGCCGCACCTGCCGCGCATCGATCTCATCGGTCGCGACCCCGACCCGGCGCGCACGAGTCGTCGTCGCTCACTGCTCTATCTGGGCCACCTGTCCGACATCCACATCATCGACGCGCAGACCCCGGCACGCCTGGAGCCGCTCATCGCTCAGGACCACAGCCTCTGGGGAGGGGCGTTCCGTCCGCAGGACACCCTCACCACGCACGTAGCCGCCGCAATGGTGCAGAGCATCGCGGACCTGCGCATCAGCCAGGTCACCGGGGCACCGCTGGCTGCGGCGTTCGTCACCGGCGACAGTGCCGACATGCTCAGCCACCTGGAGACCCGCTGGTACATCGACCTGCTCGACGGCACTCCCGTCGTACCGAACTCCGGTGCGCCGGGGGTCTACGAGGGAGTGCAGGCGTGGTCGGAGGCCTGGTACTCGTACCACCCGGCCGATCCGAGCGGTGACCCGTTCGGGGAGTACGGCTTCCCGGCGGTACCGGGGATGCTTGAGGCAGCGGTGGTGCAGGAGGTCGACAGCGGCGGCCTGCCCGTGCCCTGGTACACGGTCTACGGCAATCACGACACCACCTACCTGGGCACGTTCGGGGTTCCGGCCGGGCTGAAGCAGCTCGCTGTCGGCCAGCGCAAGTTCTGGGACTGGCAGGCGCTCGGGCTCGACTACGTCGGTGAGTGGAGCGCTGAGGCCTCGTCGATGACGCGCCTTCTCCGCGGCCTCGCGGTCAATCTCGGCCTGCCGTTCGGTGCCAAGGCCGTGACGGCCGACCCGGCGCGCAAGCTCCTCGAGCAGCAGGACTTCATGCGCGCGCACTTCGAGACCACGGCGCTGCCCGGCCCGGTCGGCCATGGCTTCACGCAGGCGAACATCGACTCCGGCCAGACGTACTGGTCGGCTGACGTCGGCCCGTTCGTGCGCGTCTTCGGCCTCGACACCTGCAATCAGGTCGCTGGACCCGACGGTGCGGTGCCCGAGGCGCAGTTCACGTGGCTGCGCGATGCCCTCGCCCAGGCGCGTGCGGACAGGCGCCTGGCCCTGGTGCTGAGTCACCACAACTCCTTCACGCTGGAGAACGACGCAACGCTGCCGACCGAGCCGCAGCGACTCGTGCACGCCGAGGAGCTCGTGGCGATGCTTGCGGAGTCCGGCTGTGTGGTCGCGTGGCTCAACGGGCACACCCACATCAACACGATCACGGCGCATCCGCGCACCGACGGCCAGCCGGGTGGTTTCTGGGAGATCACGACAGCATCCTGCATCGACTACCCGCAGCAGCAGCAGGTCGTCGAGATCGTCGACAATCGCGACGGCACGCTCAGCCTGTTCACCACGGTGCTCGATCACGCGTCGCCCGCGCAGTGGAGTGGTGACCTGTCGCCGGTCGGTCTGGCGAGCCTCTCGCGCGAACTGAGCGCGAATGACTGGGTCGAGAGCCCGAGCCTGCGCATCGGCTCGCCGCTCGACCGGAACACCGAGCTGCTGATGCCGGCGCCCTTCGATCTCACGGGATTCACGGACGCTCAGGTCGAGACTGCCCAGGCAGCCGACCGCGCGCGGCTCATGGCGTGGGAGTCGGGGTGGCCTTCGTGAAGGCCACTCGTGCGCTCGTTGTCGGAATGGCCACCGCCGCGCTGGCCCTGTCGGCGTGCGCCTCGCAGATCGCCGCACTCGGCCCGGTCAGCGGTGATGGGCTCACCGGTATTCGCACCGCATCCATCGACCTGCTGCTCGAGGAGGGATACGCGATCCTGCGCGCGCCGGTCTGCACGCAGGAGGCGAAGTCGGTCGCCTGCGAGGGCGCGCTGGTGGGAGGAGCCGTCGTCACCGTCACCGGCGATGTCACCACCAAGCCCTATCCCATGACCCTGAAGGTCGACGGTGCCGTTATCTACGAAGGTGATGTGCAGTCCGTCCTGCAGCGTGCGGCCGAGCGCACTAGCGGGGTGGGGTGACATGTCATCGACCTACCGTTTGTCTGCGCTGGTGTACGGCCTCGCGCGGATGTGGCGCGCTTGGCGGGTCATGATCCCCGTGGTGGTCGTCAATGCCCTCCTGCAGGCGCTGCTGCAGTGGCCGCCCT
The DNA here is from genome assembly GCA_017856385.1 of Actinomycetota bacterium. Lineage (GTDB taxonomy): Bacteria > Actinomycetota > Actinomycetes > S36-B12 > S36-B12 > UBA10649. Next base: position 23,959 of record JAFMFD010000033.1, on the reverse strand, counting down.
TCACGTACGGCACCGGCTGGCTGACCGTGCTGACGGCGCTCGGCAGTGCGATCGTGTTCGCCCTCAGCTTCGGTGCGCTCGCCGCAGCCGCCCTGCTGGTGCCGCAGGGGCCAGTCCGCTGGGCCCAGGTTGTCGGGATGCTCCGCTCGAGGGCAGCGCCCTACGCAGTCTGGGTCGTCGTCTGGCTGGTGCTCGTCTGGCTCGGAACCCTCCTGACGCCGATCGGTGGCCTGGTCGTAGCGGCGCTCACGCCCTTCCTGCTCTTCGCGGCGCTCGACGGCCACCGCAATCCGATCGCCGTGGACCTGCGGGTCATCGGGCGGCGCTTCTGGCGCTGGCTGCTCACCTGCGCCATCGTCGGAGCAGGACTCGTCGTGGGCTCCATCATCGGGGGCTTCACGATCTTCTTCCTCCGCCCGCCCCTGGGAGTCCTCATCGCGTGGCTCATCGGAGGGCTGCTGGCCTGGTGGGTCACGACGGCGTGGGCCCTCATCTACCGATCGGTGATGCCCGCGGCGAAGGAAGCGTCCCGCGAGAGCGCGGAGGCCGCGACTTCGTGACCGCGCTGCTCTCCCGTCGGGCCTTCCTCGCCAGCAGTGCGGCCGTAGCCGGCCTTGCGGCGCTTCCGCGCCCCGCGCACGCTGCCGCGCTCGGGCGGGTGGTACGTGTCGGTATCCACCCGGCAGTGGGAGTCGCCCGTGTGGGCAACAGCGCCGACGCCTTCTACTTTGGCCCGGAGGTTCCCAGCGGTATCCCCTCCGGCCCCTACAAGGACCCATCGGGGGCGATGGCCAAGCAGGCGGCGCGCTTCCGGCTGTACGGGTACGACCGCGACGGCGTCGTCGTCGCGGAGATCACCGCCGACGACGCCGAGATCACGTGGACCGTGCAGGTGGGCAACGGCAAGGCGGCGGGCTACGGGGCGAACGAGCCCCTCGACCTGCCCGACGCCGAGCCGATGCCGCTGCGCAATCCCCTGGTGACCGACCGCCGTGGGCTCGCCGTCGTTTCGCGACGTCGAACGGTCCAGGGGGCGAGCTCGCGACCGGTCGCCCTCGACGGGGGAGTGTTCGCAGGAACACCGGTCCGGTTCGGGGAGGTGTTCACCGACGGTGCCGGACGCCTGGTCGTGATGCCAGGCGACGGAGAGGCGATCGCTGCGCCGGATGCGCCCGCGGTCACCGGGTTCTCGGACAACGATGGCTGGACCGACACCACGTGCGACGGACCGATCCGGGCTCAGGTGCGAATCGGCGACCAGGTCATCGAGGCGGCACCTGCCCGGGTGCTCTGCGCGGGGCCCAACTACGGGCCGGGCATCGGGGCCGGCCTCGTGACCGCCTATGACGCGGCCCTTGACGGACTCGTGCGGGCCGGTCGACGCAGGCGTCCGCGCACGCAGTTCCACCGGGACATCGCTCCGCTGTTCGCCAGGATCACTGACACCCAGTGGGTCAACGCGGGCTTCCTCACCCGCTTCGGTGCGGAGTCGCTCCGGGACTGGACGAGCGTCGCGTGGCAGCGGCGACTGCGTGATCGCTCCGAGTCAGCACGTCCGCTGCGCGAGGCGATCGTGGCGATGTTCCGCGATCCCGACTACCGCACCGTCCAGCCCACACTCGAGCCGCAGATGTACGGCGACATGATCGTGATGCCGCCGAACCGGGAGCGGCCGCGTCAGTGGCTGGCCTTCACCTCGGTCCAGTACGCGCACCTGCAGTCCTGGGCGCGCGGGGACTTCACGCTCGGCAGTCCGCTGCCCACCGACATCGCGGACGTGCCCGTCCGCCAGCAGCCGTCAACGCTTGACCGGGCCGCCCTCGACGGCTGCCTCGGCGGGGCCTTCCACCCCGGGGTCGAGTTCCCCTGGCTCGCGCGCGTGGAGTGGCTGTGGACGGACGACCTGCGGCTGCGCAGCGCAGCGGACCAGCCGAACGTGCGCACCTACGGCGAGCTGCTGACGCCGACGGTGGCCACCTCCCGCACCGGGCCGCTCTCTTCGCTCGGACCGGGCGACCTGGTCAAGTGGATGGGCGTGCCGTGGCAGGTGGACGCCGCGAGCTGCCGCTTCGGCTACCAGCGCGCAGTGTCGCCGGTGCTGCCGGGCTTCTGGCCGGCGAGGATCCCGAACTCCGTGCTGAGCGCCGACGACTACCGGATCGTCATGGACACCGGCCGCACGCTGAAGGAGCGTCGCGCGGCCTTCCGTCGACGCGTGGCCTGGGAGCGGGCGATCACCTCGACCAACCGGCTCACGACCCTGTCGATCATGCTGAGGGACTGGCCGCGGCTGGGTGTCATCGCGGAGCGCCCCGGGCCGTCAGACGGCGCGTTCCCCAAGCGGATGAAGGTCGAGACCGGGCTGGGATTCACCGGCCCGCTCGTCGACGTGCCTGCGTGGGCGGGAAGGACGCAGCTGTCACTGTTCCCGCTCATCGTGGCGAACTCCGACGACAGCCTGCTTCGCAGCGTCGACTCCTCGGGCGCAGTGGCCGTGGTGACGACATCGGCTGCGCTCGGCCGACCCGAGGGCATCGCGGTGGACGGCATGGGCGTGCTCATCGTCGCGTGCATGGAGGCGGGCACGGTCGTGCGAGTGCTCATGGACGGCACCGTGGAGACCGTCGTGGGTGGCCTGTCATCGCCGATCGGGGTCGCCATCGATCCCTACGGAGTGATGTACGTCTGCGGTGCGGGCACCAGCGGCTGGTTGATCCGCATCGACCAGCGCGGCCGGGTCACAGACCTGCCCGCGCCTTCGGCGAGGTTCATCCCGCATGCCGTGGCGTACGCACCCGATGGAGCGCTGCTGGTCGCGGACAACGGGAGCGGCTCGATCGTGCGGTACGACCCCCTGCTGGGCACCCTCCTCGATGCGGCATGGATCACCGGACTCAGCAGGCCGAAGGGCATGGCGTGGGACTCTGATGGTGCCCTGTACGTCGTCGAACGCAGTGTGAACCGGGTACGCCGTTTCGACCCGGACGGCGGTGAATTGCCGTTCACGCTGTCCGGTCTCGCGCTCGACGGGCCGTTCGGCATCGCATACGACGGACTCGGATCGATGTACGTCTCGAGCGCCAATGCGACGGCGAACCGCATCGACCGCATCGCACTCGCAGGGGACCAGGGCACGGTCAGCATGTTCGCGACCGGCATGTCCAATCCATGTGGAGTCGTGTTCCGGGCATGACGGGGCGTCAGGCGGATGTCATCGTCGTGGGTGCGGGACCCTCCGGGTCGGCATGCGCGGCGGAGTTGGCGCGTCAGGGCGTCGATGTCCTGCTGCTCCACGACGGCACGCACGCGGTCGACTCGGTCGAGACGACGCAGCCGGGTGCGACCGGTGTCATCACCTCAATCCTCGGGCCCGTCCTCGGGCCGCCGCATTCGACGGTGCCGGGTGCGCGCTCATCATGGGCCGACCCCTCCCTTGTGGAGACCGACTTCCTGTTCGATCCCTCGGACGGGGCGTGGGCGGTGGAGCGGCGTGCCTTCGACGCGGCGGCGCGTGACGCGGCCGTCGAGCGTGGAGCGCGCCTCGTGTCCGCTCGGGTCACATCGGTCGAGCGCGAGGGCGATGCGTGGCAGGTCTGTGCCGCTGATGGTGAGCTCTTCGGCGCGGGCTTCCTGGTCGACGCGACCGGTCGTGCGGGGGCGATCGTGCGACGCCTGGGTGCGCGTGTCGAGCGCCACGACGGCCTGGTGGCGATGGTGGGCGAGGGTTGTCCCGGTCCTGACGCACGCGACGGGACGCTCGTGGAGTCCGTCGAGGACGGCTGGTGGTACGCGACGACTCTCGGCGACCGCGTCAGCGTCGGATTGGTGACGCACGCGGACCTCCTGCCGCCGGCCGGCGAGCGCGATGCGGTGTGGCGGGTGCTCCTGGGTCAGACGAGGCACCTGCGCAGTGTCGTCTCCGTCAACGAGGACGTGTTCGTGCGGACGCGTCGGGCCGACACCTCGGTCACCGAGCCGATGCACGGCGATGGGTGGCTCGCCGTCGGTGATGCCGCGGCGGCCTGGGATCCGCTGTCGTCGCAGGGACTGACAGCCGGGATCCTGCTCGCCGGCCGGGCGGCCCGCGCCATCGTCGCAGGCTCGGATGCCCTTGAGGAGTGGCAGGACGATGTCCGCATGCTGGTCGAGGACACCGTTGGCCTGCAGCGCGAGTACTACGAGATGGAGACCCGCTGGCCGGATGCGCCCTTCTGGCGCCAGTGGGAACGCCTGGACTAGTGCACGGGCCCGGCTGCGATCAGTGGCTGTGCTGGATGGCCGTGCGCACTCGATCGCACAGCTGCACGAACCCCGGCGACGCCCGCAGCTCGGCTGCTGTCATCGCGGACTCCTCAGACGTCAGGCTGGCGTCCTCGTCGAACACGATCTTGCCCGGACGCGGGCTCATCACCATGACCCGGGAGCCGAGGAACACTGCCTCGTCGACGCTGTGCGTGATGAACAGGATGGTCTTGCCCGTCTGCTTCCAGATGGTCAGCAGTTCATCCTGCAGGCGCTCGCGCGTCAGTGCATCAAGGGCGCCGAAGGGCTCATCCATCAGGACGATGTCAGGGTCTGAAGCCAGCACGCGGGCGATCTGGCAGCGCTGCTGCATTCCGCCGGAGAGCTCGTAGGGTCGTCGTCCGGCGAAGTCGGAGAGGCTCACCATCGCCAGGTAGCGCTCGGAGGCCTCCGCGCGCTCGGCCTTGCTCCTGCCCTGGAACTTCAGTCCGAGCTCGACGTTGGAGCGGACATCCATCCAGGGGTAGAGCGTGGGCGCCTGGAAGACCACGCCTCGATCGGGGCCGGGCTTGGTGATGGCGCGGTCGTCCAGGGTGATGCGGCCCTCGGTGGGCTGCATGAAGCCGGCGATGAGCCGGAGCAGTGTGGTCTTGCCGCACCCTGAGGGTCCGGCAAGACACACGAACTGCCCCGGCTCGATCACCACATCAATGCGCGACAAGGCCTGGACCTTGGCATTCTTCGTACCGAAGAACTGCCTCACTCCATCGATGACCAGGCTCTTGTCGTGGCGCATTACTGTGACGCAGCCTGCGCGTAGGCGGGATTCACACCGTTCACGTAAGCCTCGGCGGGGCTGACGGCGTCGATGCCGCCCTGCTCCAGGAGGAAGTTGGCGGTGTCCTCGAAGTCCACTCCGAGCTTGCCGCCCAGCCAGTCGGCCGAGGCCTGATCAGCTGCCGTGAGGTAGGTGTAGCCGGCGAACATCTTCTCCACGTCGGCCGGGGGAACGGCCAGCTCGGCCGAGATGCTCTCCGCTGCTGCCGAGGGATCGTTGAGGATCATCTCGACGGCGTAGTTCTGTGCCTTGGCCCACATCTCCATGAACGGGGCGTTGGCATCGGCGAACTCCGAGACGACGTTGCCGAGGTCGAAGGTCGGCTTGCCGGCCTTCGCGGTGTCCTCGCTCGATGCGAGCGGAACACCCCCTGCGGCGACGATCTCCGACAGAGACGGATCCCAGACCCACACTCCGGCGAGATCCGGCCACGCCGCGATCATCTTCTCCGGCTCGAGGTTAACCAGCTCCACGTCAGCGGAGGTCAGTCCGCTCTGGTCGAGCCAGTTCATCAGGGAGTAGTGCGCGGTGGAGCCGAACGGTGTCGCGATCTTCTTGCCCTTGAGGTCCGCAGCGGACGTGATCTCCGGCTTGACGATGAGCGACTCACCCTTGCCGATGACGTCATGGATCCAGACGTTCTCGATGGGAGGCAGGGTGGTGTTCAGCGGGGCAGAGAGCGCCTTGACCGCCGGGTTCGAGCCGGTCAGGCCCATGTCGACGGCACCAGCACCGTAGGCCTGCAGGACGTCACCTCCGGAGCTGAAGACGTTCCAGGAGATCTCGGCATTCGGCATGCAGGCCTCGAGGATGCCCATGTCCTTGACGATGAGATCGCCGTTGGCGATCTTCTGATATGCGATCCGGGCCGTCGTCGTGATCGACTCGTCCGGCTCGCCCAGCGGGCACTCGGCGCCCGCTGCAGCAGCCTCCGGGGATGCTGCCTCTTCTGTTGAGCTACCTGATGAGCTGCACGCTGCGAGCGTTACCGCCAGTACGGCGGCACTGCCCACCGCGAGGATGCCCTTGAGATTCTTCACCTGCTCGCCTCCTAGTTGTTGGCCCCAGTGGCCGCTTGTGCTGTGGTCCCTGCTCCGTGCTCCGTGCTCCGTGCTCCGTGCTCCGTGCTGCGTGGTGCGTGCTCCCTGCGTCCGCGGCTAGACCTTCCCCCTCCAGGGGACGAGTCGCTTCTCCAGGGCCTTGATGCCGCTGTCCAGCACGATCGCCGTGATGCCGATCACGATGATGCATGCGATGGTCAGCGGAGTCTCGAGTTCGGTTCCCGACAGGTAGGCGAGGCCGCCGATACCGGGGATGCCGTTGTTCAGCTCAGCGGCCACGACCGTCGTCCACGCGAAGCCGAGGGCCACCCGGATGCCGGTGATGAGGTCCGGTGCGATTGCGGGGACAGTGACGTTGGTGACGACCTTGAGCCTGTTTGCGCCCAGGGTCTGGGCGGCGTGGATCTGATCCTCCTTGATGCCGCGCACGCCCGCGATGGTCGCGATCGTGATCGGCGGGAAGGCCGCGAGGAAGAGCAGCCAGACCTTGGAGGTGTTGCCGATGCCGAACCACACGATCAGGAGGCCGATGTAGCCGAGAGGAGGAAGTGCCCTCAGGAAGTTGATGTACGGCTCCACCGCCGTGTTGATGGCGCGGATGTTGGCCATCAACAGGCCCAGCGGGATGCCGACGATGATCGCGAAGAACAGGCCCAGGCCGATGCGCTGCATGGTCGCGAGCAGGTGCTGCCACAGGTAGTAGTCGTAGGCACCGACCACCATCCGGTCGACGCCCGGCGCGATCGGATGGATCGTGTTCGCCTCCACGAAGGCGTTCCAGACGTCGGGGATCGACGGCAGGTACAGCGGCAGCATGATCGCCTTGCCGCCGTTCCAGGGCCATGGCGTGGTGAGGAACCACCAGATGATCATGAACGCGAGCAGCGCGAGGATCCGGGTGGTCCAGGGGCTCCTGCCTGCTCGGACCCAGCGGGCGGGAGGCTGCGGTGTGATGCCGGCGATCTCGTCCGGATCGTCACCGGCCGCGGTCGGATCGATCGCTGTGCTGTTGATCGACATGCTAGGCACCCCCTGCCGCTGCGCGGTCCATCATGGCCACTGCCTGCGCTCCGGTGATCATGGCGATATTGACGACGTCGTGGGAGTCACATCCGCGAGAAAGGTCATTGACGGGGGCGGCAAGCCCCTGCAGCAGGGGACCGAGTGCCTCGGCTCCCGCGAGCCGCTGGGTCGCCTTGTATGCGATGTTGCCGGCCGCGAGGTTGGGGAAGATGAGGACGTTGGCTCGGCCCCCCACGGGAGAACCCGGTGCCTTGGCGTCTGCGATGTCGGGAACCAGAGCGGCGTCGAGCTGCAGTTCGCCGTCGATCACAAGTTCGGGGCGGGCGGCCTGCGCCATCCGTGTCGCCTCGAGGACGACCTCGACCGACGTGTGGGCGGCGCTGCCCTTCGTGCTGAAGGAGAGCATCGCCACGACAGGCTCCTCGCCCACGGCGGCCGTGAACGTCTCGGACGTCGCGATGGCGATCTCGGCGAGCTGCTCGGCGGTGGGCTCGGGCACGACGGCGCAGTCGCCGTAGCCCAGTACGCGTCCGTCGGGCAGGATCATCAGGAAGGAACTGCTCAGGGTCGTACGTCCAGGCGCCATTCCGATCAGCCGGAGGGATGCCCGCACGACATCGGCACTCGAGCGCGCGGCGCCGGCGACGCAGCCGTGGACGGCGCCGGCCTTCAATGCCGCCACCCCGACCAGGAGGGGGTCGGCGAGCATGGCCACCCGCTCGCCCGCCTCGATCGGCTGCCGCTGTGCCTGTCGCTCCAGGAGCTCGTCGACGAGGACGAGCACATCGGCACCCGGATCCTGCGGATCGATCGACTCGAGCCCGGGGACGGGGTCGCTCGTGACGAGGACGGGTGTGATGCCCTGCTCTGCGAGCCGCGGAGCCGCCTGGCGGATCCGGGGATCGTCCCCGTCCGCCAGGCAGATCCGAAGGCCCGCAGAAGCCGTCCGCTGGAGCCAGCGCTCCTGCAGACGAAGAAGGCCCGTCTGGGTGTTCAGACGTAGTCCTTGTACTTGTCGAGGAACCGCACCGGCTTGCTCAGCGCGTCACGGCGGAAGGGATCGCCGAGCTCGCGCGTGCACATGATCTCGATGACGGTCGTCTTGCGATCGTTCATCTGGGCGTCGATAGCCTTCTTCAGGGCCGGGCCGACATCCTCCAGCCGATCGACGGTCACACCCTCGGCTCCCATGGACCGGGCTACGTCGGCGAAGCTCGGATTCTCGAGCTCGTCGGCCACGAAGCGGCGGGAGTAGAAGTCGACCTGGTTCTTCTTCTCCGCACCCCACTGGCGGTTGTGGAACACCACGGCGGTCACGGGGATGTCGTGACGCACTGCCGTCATGATCTCGACCATGCTCATGGCCCACGCGCCGTCGCCCGCATAGGCGATGGCCGGGCGATCCGGGCAGGCGGCCTTGGCGCCGATCATCGTCGGGAGCGAGTATCCGCAGTTGCCCCAGCTCATCGGCGCGAAGAAGGAGCGCGGCTCCTCGAAGCGCAGGTAGGAATTGGACACCGCGTTGATGTTGCCGATGTCGGTCGACACCATCACGCGCGGGGGCATGGCCTTCTCCAGCTCGCGAAGCACCTGGCGCGGATGCAGCCAGTTGCCGGGCTCCGCCTCGGCCTCGGCGATCATGTCGAGGCTGAACTGGTCGGTCTCGTGGATCCACGCGGTGAGCTCGGCCTCCCAGGCCTCCTTCTCCGCGGCGATCTCGGCTGCGCGCTGCGCCTTGGTCGCGTCGCAGGCCAGCGTGCGCCCGTCGAGTCGCTCGACCAGGGCCTCGGCGGCCTCGCGGGCGTCGCCGCAGATGCCGAGGGTGACCTTCTTGACCAGCCCGAGCTGGGACGAGTCCGCATCGACCTGGATGATCTTGGCGTCCTTCGGCCAGTAGTCCAGGCCATGCTGAGGCAGCGTGCCGAACGGGCCAAGGCGCGTGCCGAGCGCGAGCACGACGTCGGCGCGCGAGATCAGCTTCATTGCGGCCTTCGATCCCTGGTATCCCAGCGGCCCGGTCCACAGAGGGTGGCTGGCGGGGAAGGAGTCGTTGTGCAGGTAGCTGTTCACTACGGGCGCGCCGAGGCGCTCGGCGAGCGCCTTGCAGGCATCGACGCCGCCCTCGGACATCACGACGCCGCCGCCGGACACGATGACGGGGAACTGCGCGGTGGCCAGCATCTCGGCCGCCTCGTCGAGGGCCTGCTTCCCGCCCGGACCCCTCTCGATGGGCAGCGGAGCGGCGATCTCGACGTCGATCTCGCCGTAGAAGAAGTCGCGCGGGATGTTGAGCTGCGTGGGGCCGAAGTCGCGCATCGCCCGGTCGAAGCAGCGTGCGGTGATCTCCCCCATGCGCTTGGGGTTGTTGACGTGGCCCTGGTACTTGGTGAACTCCTGGAACATCGGCAGCTGGTGGGCCTCCTGGAAGCCGCCGAGCCCGGTACCCATCGTCCCCGACTCGGGGGTGATGATCACAACGGGCGTGTGCGCCCAGAAGGCGGCCGCGATGGCGGTGACGCAGTTGCTGATGCCGGGGCCGTTCTGGCCGATGCAGACACCGTGGCGACCGCTGGCGCGGGCATAGCCGTCGGCCATGTGGGCGGCGCCCTGCTCGTGGACGACGGGGATGAGGCGAATGCCGGCCGGGGCGAAGATGTCCATGGCGTCCATGAACGCCGAGCCCATGATGCCGAAGATGTCGGTGACCCCGAAGGACACCAAGGTCTCCACGAAGGCCTCCGAGGGAGTCATGCGGGTGACTCCCTGCGTCACCGTCCTGCTGTCTGCCATTCCTTCTTCCTCCATGTCGGTGGCTGCGTCCTGGACGCCGTGTCGGGCACGCTAGTCGCAGCGACGGACCTCATCCATGGCTTTATCGAATAGCAATGAAGAATCTTCCATATTCCGGAACTTGATTCTCGAAAGTCCTACGGCGCTCCCGTCCGCTCACTAGTGTCCACAAAATGGAACGAAACCGGCCGGTTTCCGATCAGCCGTCGCGGCTGACCGGCTCCAGCCCCCTGCTGCGCATGTTCGGCCTGCTCGAGCTCATCGCCAGCAAGGACCACCTGGTGTCGCTGCAGACGCTTGCTCAGGAGACCGGGCTGCCCAAGCCGACCCTGCACCGGATGCTCGCCTCCTTCGTCGCGGAGGGCCTGCTCATCCGCCAGAACGACCGTCGGCTGTACGGCACCGGCCCCCGGCTGCGCGACTTCGCGGAGAGCCTGCTGATGAACGCCACGCAGCACGGCGCCCGCCACGCCGTGCTCCTGGCGCTGGTCGAGGAGTTGGGCGAGACGTGCAACATCACCGCCCTGTCCGGCTCAGAGGTGCTTTACCTGGACCGGGTGGAGACCAATGAGCCCCTCCGCTTCCACCTGAGTCCCGGCTCGCGCGTGCCCGTCCACTGCTCGGCGAGCGGCAAGCTCCTGCTCGGCCAGCTGCCGGCCGAGACCAGGCGCAGCCTGCTCATGCATGCGCCATTGGAGCAGTACACCGATGCGACGATCACTGACGTCGCACAGCTCGACGCCGAGGTCGAGAAGTGCGGCCAGCAGGGGTACGCCATCGACAACGAGGAGTTCATCTACGGCCTCGTCTGCTTCGCCGTGCTCGTCCCGGGCGGGCATGGTCGCTCGCGGCAGTGCATTGCCGTGCAGGGGCCCTCTTTCCGGTTGCAGCCGTCGGACGGGGATCGGGTGCTGCCAGCTCTGCGTCGGGCCGCCGAAGCACTGCGCTCGATCGAGGTGGAAGGACGAGCGATGGGCTTGGCGCAGAGCGAGGCGAGCGCATGAGCACTTCCCCTGACCTGCGTGACGCCTCCCCGGACACGTCGGTCGGTGCCGATGTGTTCGGACTCGCACCCGACCTGCGGATTCCCGCGTTCTCCACGCGCGACGAGCACGTGCCCGACATCGACGAGGCCTATCGATTCAACCCCGAGGTCACTCGCGCCATCCTCGCGGGCTTTGTTCACAACCGTCGCGTGCTCGTGCAAGGTCTCCACGGCACTGGCAAGTCGACGCATATCGAGCAGGTCGCCGCGCGGCTCAACTGGCCGTGCGTCCGCGTCAACCTCGACGGGCACATCAGCCGATTCGACTTCATCGGCAAGGACGCGGTCGTGGTCCGCGAGGGCCAGCAGGTGACCGAGTTCGTCGAAGGCGTGCTGCCGTGGTCGCTGCAGCGTCCGGTTGCGCTGATCCTCGACGAGTACGACGCGGGGCGCCCCGATGTCATGTTCGTCATCCAGCGCGTACTCGAGCGCGACGGCAGGCTGACGCTGCTTGACCAGAACCGCGTGCTCACGCCTCATTCGGGCTTTCGGCTGTTCGCGACCTCGAACACCATCGGCCTCGGCAACCTGGTCGGCATCTACCACGGCACACAGCGCCTTAACCACGCGCAGATGGACCGGTGGGACATCGTCGCCTCACTGAACTACCTGCCCGCCGAGGAGGAGGAGCGCATCGTGCTCGCCAAGGTGCCGAGCCTCGACGACGAGCGCGGTCGACGCGCCATCGCGTCGATGGTGGCCTTCGCCGGGCTCACGCGCGAGGGCTTCCGGGTGGGTGACCTCTCGACCCTGATGTCACCGCGCGCGGTCATCAGCTGGGGCGAGAACGTGGAGATATTCGGCGATGTCGCGCATGCCCTGCGGATGACGTTCCTGAACAAGTGCGATGAGCAGGAGTGGCCGATCGTCGAGGAGTACTTCCAGCGCTGCTTCGATGCAGCCCTCGTGACGTGACCGTGCCGAAGGGCGATCTCGACGAGTGCCGTCTAGAAGCGGGCGCCCTGGAGCATGCGGAGAAGGCGACCATCGCGGCCGCGCGCGCGATCGCGCATGATGCCAGCCTGCGCTTCCGCGGGAACCTCGTGTTCCAGGGCCGACGTATCGCGCCGGTCAGGGCTCCGCACGTGCAGGCCTCACTGGTCGACATCGACGTGCTGCGCAGTACGACAGATGCGATTGCTCTGCGAGTGCTGCACAGTGACTCGGCGATCTACCTGCAGCACCGGCCGGAGGGGGCCTATGCGCGCGTGATCTACGAGGTGCTCGAGCAGTGCCGTGTGGAGGCGCTTGCCTCCCCGGCGATGCCGGGCGTCCTGTCCAACCTGCACACCGGGTTCCGGAGCTGGACGACCTCATGCATCGAAGAGGGACTGCTCGAGAACGACGTCGGCCTGCTGCTGTTCACCGTGATGCAGGTCTGCCGGTCACGCATCGTCGGCGAGCCGATGGATGAGCGGGTGAGCGACCACACGGAGGCCACCCGCGCCGGCATCTACCCGGTGCTTGGTCCGGACCTTGTGCTCCTGAGGCCGGCGATCGGCAAGCAGCGGGAATTCGCCGAGGTGGCCCGACGCCTGGCACTCGCCGTCGAGGAGCTCGCAGAGGGCGCTGGCTCCGGGAGATCGGGCGGACGTGCGGCGACCTCCGTACTTGCGATGCTTGATGTCGACCCCGGTGATGACTCGAGCGAGTGGGATGACCCGCTGCCCTCGGATGGGTCACGTCGACCAGGATCGGGTGACGGCTACACGGTGTTCACCACGCAGTTCGATCGCACGGTCGAGGTCACCGAACTGGTGCGTGCTCCGGTGCTGGCTGATCTGCGCACCAGGCTTGACGAGCTCGTGCGCGAGCAGGCACCGGTGGCTGCAGCCGTGAACCGCGCGGTGTCGATCCTGTTCCCGGCCCCGGTGCAGGCATCGTGGGAGAGCGAGCAGGAGCAGGGTCTCATCGACCCTCGGCTGCTCTCGCGCCTGGCGAGCGGGACGACGGATCCCCGGATCTTCCGAACCCAGGTCCCCGTGCTTGAGCCTGCCGGCGCGGTCACCGTGCTGGTCGACTGCTCCGGGTCGATGAAGGCGGTCATCGAGCGGGTCGCCGTGCTGGTCGATCTCCTCGTGCGGGCCCTTGACCGAGTGGACATCGCCACCGAGGTGCTGGGGTTCACGACAGGCGCGTGGAGCGGCGGAAGGGCTCGCGCTGCCTGGATCTCCGCCGGTCGACCGCCGCATCCTGGGCGCCTCAACGAGTCGTGCCGACTGGTGATGAAGGACGCATCCTCGTCGTGGCGCCGAGGGCGGCGAGGGATCGCGGGGCTGCTCAGCACCTCGATGTTCCGCGAGGGGATCGACGGGGAGGCTGTCGAATGGGCCTTCGACCGGCTGGTCGCGCGGCCGGCGGCCTCACGGGCCCTGATCGTGATCTCGGACGGCAGTCCGATGGACGGGGCGACCACGCTGGCCAACGGCGAGGGGTACCTCGACCGGCATCTTGCCGAGGTGATCCGAGGCATCGAGGAGGGTGGCCGGGTGCGCATGGTGGGCCTGGGCATCGGCCATGACATGAGCGCCTACCTCGATGCCTCCAGGATCGTCGATCCCGGGCAGGTCGTCTCCCGTGACGTCGGCCTGTGGCTCCTGGCCCAGCTCCGGGGCGGCTGAACCGGACGCCGTCGGCTCTCCGGCTTCCGGCCCCTTCGGATTCGGGAATCCGGACCCGTGGCCCGGTCGGGGCGTCCGTCGCCCGTTAGCATGCGGGCAGTCAGCCAAGGAGAAGCCATGATCACTGCGCCGGATCCCGCCGAGGGCAAGGTCTGCTACGACCTCGACCGCACCTACGTCTTCCACTCGTGGAGCGCGCAGGGCAAGCTCAACCCGCTCTGTGTGGCCGGCGCAGAGGGCTCGTACGTCTGGGACTACGACGGCAACCGCTACCTGGACTTCTCCTCCCAGCTCGTCTACACCAACCTTGGCCACCAGCACCCGAAGCTGGTGAAGGCCATCCAGGACCAGGTTGGCACCCTGGCGACCATCGCCCCGCAGCATGCGGTCAAGGTCCGCGGCGAGGCTGCCAAGCGCATCATCGACGTCTCGACCGACAACTTCGCGCAGGTGTTCTTCACCAACGGCGGTGCCGACGCCAACGAGAACGCGATTCGGATGGCACGCCTCCACACCAACCGCCACAAGATCCTGTCGTTCTACCGCTCGTACCACGGCAACACCACGGCAGCCATCGCCGCGACGGGCGACAACCGCCGCTGGCCGAACGAGTACGCGGCGCAGCACGTGCACTTCTTCGGTCCGTTCCTCTACCGCTCGGTCTTCAACTCGACGACGCCGGAGGAGGAGTCGGAGCGCGCTCTGGCCCATCTCGAGCAGGTCATCATGTTCGAGGGCCCCGGAACGATCGCCGCGATCCTGATGGAGACCGTCGTCGGCACCGGCGGCATCATGGCTCCGCCTCCCGGCTACCTCGAGGGCGTGCGTGCCATCTGCGACAAGCACGGCATCATGATGATCTGCGACGAGGTTATGGCCGGCTTCGGTCGCACCGGCGCCTGGTTCGCGTACCAGCACTACAACGTCAAGCCCGATCTCGTCGTCTTCGCGAAGGGGTGCAACTCCGGGTACGTGCCGGCCGGCGGTGTGATCATCTCCAAGGAGATCGTCGCGACATTCCAGGACCGCGTTTTCCCGGGTGGACTCACCTACTCGGGCCACCCGCTCGCCATGGGGTCGATCGTTGCGGCGATCGACATCATGCAGGAAGAGGGCACGATGGAGCACTCCGCGCGCATTGGCCGCGAGATCCTCGGCCCCGGCCTGACCGAGCTGAAGGACCGTCACCCGATCATCGGCGATGTACGCGGCCTGGGCTGCTTCTGGGCGGTCGAGCTCGTCACGAACCGTGAGACCAAGGAGCCGCTGCTGCCGTACGCGGCGCCGATGGCGGGTCCGATCACCGAGGTGGTGGCGGAGTGCAAGAAGCGGGGACTCCTGCCGTTCGTCACGGGCAACCGGGTCCACATGGTCCCGCCGTGCAATATCAGTGAGACCGAGGCCAAGGAGGGCATCGCTCTCCTCGACGACGCGCTTGCGGCCGTCGACCACTACGCGCAGTAGGCCTCCCTAGACCAGCGTGATCGCGCGCACGAGCGCGACCACGCAGACGAGAAGGATCACGCCCTTGCCGATGGCCTGCGCCCTCTGCTGGGTGAGTCGGTGACGCATCGCCTCGCCGATCAGTGACCCGACGAGCATGGCCCCGAGCCAGAGGGCGAGTGCGACAGGTGAGGGTGCGGCGACGCCGAGGATCGGCAGGCTGATGATGTCGATGATCGCAAAGACCATCTGCAGTGAGCGCACGTAGCTGGCGAAGTCGAGTCCGCGGGTCACGAGATACGAGGCCAGGGGAGGGCCGCCCACACCCGCCACTGTGTTGACGGCACCGCCCCACACGGTCGACACCGCTGACGCGCCCGCGCCCGTGAACCGGTGCGCGGTGAGCAGCCACAGGATCGATGCCGTTGCGGACACCGCGACGATGAGAGGAAAGATCCGCGGGTCGGCCGCGCGCACGATCACCCAGCCGATGCCGATCCCCACGACGAGGCCTGGTGCCATGCCTGCGAGGATCCGCCAGGCGATCGGGCTGCGCGTGCGTGCGATGAGCCAGATGTTCTGCACCACCGACAGGGCGTTGACCAGGCCCACCGCGCCTGTACCTGGGATGATCTGCGTCAGCACCGGGGATGCGACAAGCGGGAAGCCGAGGCCGGAGAGGCCCTGCACGAATGCACCCGCGAAGACGGCCGCGGCAGTCAGCACCAGGACGTGGATGTCCATCGCGCTCTCCTCGTCGGCGGCGTTCGCGTCGTCCGCATCCTGCCTGTGCACCGTACTCGCGCAGGGCAGGGGCGCCCAGCGTCCGGCGGGCCAATTCCCGGACGGCCTTGACAGCGGATTCGCCCGGGTCGACGGTGTATGCGGGGGTAGCCATGCATCGCAGGACGTGGAGTGCGCTCGCCCTTGGGGCCGTCTTGCTGGTCGGCTCCGTGCCTGTCGCCGGAGTCGCCTCGGCGGCTGCCCAACCGATCCCTGAGGATGCCGCCGTAGCGAAGGTGTCGTCCGGTGATTGCGACGCCTACCTGCCCGAGGGCTGGACGATGAGCACGGACGAGAAGTCTCAGGGGGCGGATGCCGTCTCGGCCAGTGGTCGTGAGTGGGCAGGATGGACGATGCTGCCGATCAACACCGATATGCAGCCCTACGCGGCGAACTACGGAGTCGAGAAGGACTTCTACTCGGCTGATCCGGCTAAGCAGGCCATGGCTACCTTGCGCATGGTCGCCAGGAACCTGAAGTACTCGACGAATTTCAGCAAGGTGGGTCGACCTGTCTCACGCGGCATCTACAAGGCGGTGCGCGTGGAGTCGCCCAATGCCTCCGGCGTGCTCGTGTGGGCGAGCAAGCCTCCTCGCGGAGACGGCTACACACTCGACTACTACTCGGTGTTCCGGGCGACGCTCGCGCCTAAGGGCACATCAGATGCCGATCTGTACCGGCTGGCCCGCAATGCGCTGTCGATCTCGTGCACGTCCGAGCCGTGGCCCGCCCCTGAGGCCTTCCCTCCCGCCTCGGTGGCGCAGGTGGCAGCAGGCCGGGGTGGCAATGCAGGCCCGATGAGCAGCCTGTGGGTCCACGACTCCGGGTCGGGGCAGAACTACTCCATTGCCGCGTCGGAGTTGGTGTCCGCGCGCTGCGGTGCCGGCACAGGCACGTCGGTCGAGGTGGCGGGCCGTGGCTGTGTGACGATCGTGCGTGGGCTCAATCGCGCGGCGGCTGACTGAACGCCCAGCCCAGCGTCCCGAGGTGCAGTCGCACCACGATATTCACCCACAGCAGCAACGTGAGGATCAGGACGAGGCCGGCAGAGACGTTGGGGTTGATGAGTGCTCCGATGTACGTATAGAGCAGAAAGAAGTTCGCACCCACCACGACCACGGCGATGACGAGGCTGGCAGCGACGCTTCGTGACGACAGTGTGCCCGTGATCGCGCGCACGGAGATGAGCACGGCCCCGGCGATGAGCGCCACCGCAAGCAGGACGACGAGGACCTTGCCCGCATTCACAGTACCGGTGCCCACGTCACGCCCCAGCAGCGTGACCCAGGCTCGATACCGGATCGATGTTGCCAGCGTCAGGAGCCACGTCAGGAGAACGACCACGGAGAGCGCTATGGCGACGACGACGGTGCCCCATGAGAAGAGCCGGATACGACCCGCAGCCTCGCCGAGCACTGCGCGGCGCGTCCCATCGCGCAAGGCATGGCCAGACAGCATTGCCGAGATGATGAGGGTCATCGCCCCGGTAATGCTGACCACGGACGCGCTCGTCCGCGAGAACGCGCCCGAAGCCAGTGCTCCGAGATCGACATCGGTGGACACGATTGCGGTGGGGATCGCCAGCTCATTGGCCCCGGGCAGCACGTCCGTTGCACGGCTCAGCACATACAGGAATGCCACCATCAGCATGACGGCGAGGAAGAGGCCACGGCCGACGACGCGCAGCGCCGCATACTCCAGGTGCAGGTCCCGGTACCGGCGGGCCGCCGCGACGAGACCGGCAGGGGCGTGCATGGGGTGAGACTAGGTGAGAGGGTCAGGCGAATGTCCAGCCCGTGCCCTGCCGCTTGAGTTGCCGCGTGCATACCCAGCCACCGGCTCCTGCATTCGGCGAGGCTGCGTACGAGATCGACCAGCCGTTCGCGTCGAGCCCGGCCAATGAAGTCCACAGCGATGCGATGGGGGCCTGTGCGGCGCAGTCAGCGGCTTTCGTTCCCGGTGCGACCGCGAATTGCTGCAGGGGCAGGCTCTCGGTGGCCACGGGGAGGCCGAGCGTGCTCACATCCACCGTGCTGGCCGCATGGGAGGGCGTGCCGACGGTGATGGTGAGTGCCACCGTCAGCACGCCGGCGAGCATCGCCGTGAAGGGTGGTCGATGTTGCACAAGGCTTCTTCGTCCGGGTCCCGGGCAGGGCAGGGGGGCTGCTCTGCGGCGGGGTGCGCGGCGAATCCTCTCACGCGTCTCCCGTGCCCCGGATATCGATGCGCGGACACGTGGTTCGGCCTACTGTGCGGCCATGGTGGGGCGCTGGTCGGTGGCTGTCCTCTGCGCGGCTGGGCTGCTGGCGGGCTGCGGCACAGGCGCGACCCCGGATGACGGGGGTGAGTCTGCCGCCGGCGCGGCGTCGGCGGCAGAGTCGAGCAGACCCTCCGAGTCGACGACGGACGCCGCCAATGGCTCGGCCGCGGAGCAGTCCCCGAACGAGGGAAGCGCGCCCGATCCCGCTGCCGGAGTCAGGGTGGGCACCTTGGTCCCGCGCGGTCAGATGACTGGCTCGGCAGCCGGCGTGATCACCCCGAGGAAGGGCGGCTCGGTCGCGGTCGCGCTTGGCGACGGCTCGACGGCGACCGTCACGATTCCTCCACGCGCCGTCGACGAGCAGCTGGTGGTCTCGTTGCAGGCCTTCCAGGCAGGCTCAGTGATGGGCCTGCGCATGGAGCCGGATGGACTCTGGCTCACCAAGCCGGCGATGCTCGAGGTCCCTGGTGCACCCGGACTTCTGATGCGCATCGGGGCGCAGGCAGATGGCGACCTGTACGCCGCCGCGGTTCCGGCCCGGTCGGGTGCATATCCGGTGGTGCGGCTGCGACCCGTCGTCATCGACGACGGGTCGGTCACTCCGACGCAGGTGGGCCCGGGCTGGACTCCTGGGGCTCCCTCGCAGTACGGCGACGGCAGCGACCTGGGTCCGGTGGACCCGCCGGACCAGAAGTCGGCCGAGGAGGAAGCACGCGAGGCCGAGGATGAGGACGGTGAAGTCGAGGGCACGGACGAGGTGAGAGCGGGGGCTGCCACTTGGCTGCCGATCCTGACCCCCCGATGCAGCGATCCGAATGACCCGGCATACGCGCGTATCGCGTCGACGCGACGCACCGCGGGGGCCCAGGCGCCGCAGCAACTGCCGGAGTGCCTCACTCGGGTGGTCCACGTCTACGCGTCGTCAGCGATCGAGGTCGCCGGGGGAGGCAAGTACCTCATCACGGGATCGGAGGAGCTCGCGGGCCACGGGCCGATCACGAATGAGGTTGAGGAGAACTCGATACCACTCGAGGGGGAGATCGAGGGAGCTGCGGAGGCGGCAAGCCTCGCCTGGTCCACCTTGATGGAGGGACTTGATCCGGGCCTTGCCGAGCTCGGCATGGCAACGGGAATCAAGGCATCCGAGGAGTACTGCGATGGTCGCCCTCTGCGCAACGGAGTGATGACCGGCTCGCTGGAGGACCTTGGTGACAGGGGCCTGCGGGTCATGCTGCAGCCGGTGAGCGGAGAGTTCACGCTCGTGTGCAAGGGAAAGCCGTTCCCGCGCGAGGTCGTTGCCTGGGAGCTCATACGCCTGCTCAAGGGCATGGGCCCCCAGGAGCCCTTCACGTTCGTGTTTCCGAAGGGGAAGATGACCTCGAACGTGTTCAGCAATCTGAAGAACGTGGAAGGCGTCAAGACCAGAAGGCAGTCCGATGGCTCGGTCTCCATTCAGGTGGACCAGTTCCGGATGTCGGCCTCGATGGTGGTCAGCCTCTATGAGTCGCAGAAGGAGTACGACGAGCGAAACGCAGAGCCCGGCGGCTCGCCCCGACCTTCACCGGCGTCGTGACCAGCAGGATGCTGGCTCAGGGTTGCTGCCCATAACCACGTGCAGGCTCTGGCACCTTGCGAGTGTGGCTCGAACCCGCGTCGTGGCTGCAGCAGGCGCTGTCTGTGTGGCGCTGGCCCTTGCCGCCGTCCCCCCCGCCGAGGCGGAGCCGCGGGACCGCGCGCTCATGACCTGCCTGCCGGACAACCTCACCCCGGCCGAGTTCGCCATGGTCCACCGACTCCAGGCCTCCGGCTGGGAGCTGGCCGGGCTGCCAGCTCATGCTCGTTCGGTGGTCTCCTCCTGCCTGCCGGCCAACGGCACACGGGTAGCCCGGGGAGCGGCGAAGCCGCCGCGGCTCACGGTCAGCCCCACGCACCCGGCCAGGGGCACTGCGATGAGCAGGTTCCGCTCGTGCCCGGGCCACGACTACAGCGGCGCCTCCCTCGACGGCTGGTATGTGCCGTTCACAAGTACCTGACTCCGGCCGCTGCTGCGCCGTGGTCGGCTCGTGGGTTCACCACGCAGGCACTGACCATCAGCCGCGCTGACCGGGATGCCCAGCCGTGCCCGGCCGGCTTCGCCGACGGGATCGGTTCGAGCGGGTTCGTCATTGCCGCGGGCTGATCGGCGGCGTCAGCCGCGGGGGTGCTGGGCGTCGATGTCGCCGAGGACGTGCGCGTGCCAGTCGCCGTCGAGGTGTAGGAGGGAGAAGTCCCGGTAAGCCCCTGACGCGGCCATGAGCACGCGTGGCGGCGTCATGGGCAGTTCGTTGATGGGCTCGCCGATGGCGTCGGCGATCGCGTTGCCGACGGCTGCGGCGACATTCATGATCGGGATCTCCCCGGCGCCCTTCGCGCCGAACGGGCCGTACGAGGGTGCACCCTCATGCAGGGCGCTGACGACTACGGGCACATCGCCTGCGAGGGGCAGGCGGTAGTCGCCGAACCCCTTCTGCTCGATGCTGCCGTCGGGCGCGATGGAGATCTCCTCCATCAGCGCGTAGCCCAGGCCCTGCGCAACGCCCCCCTGAATCTGCCCGCGGATCGCATCGGGGTTGATGGCGCGGCCTACGTCCTGCGCGACGCGGTAGCTCAGCACGCGCACCATGCCGGTCGTCGGATCGACCGCGACGTCGCACTCGTGCACGGTGAAGATCGGGATGTCGAGCGCGTCGATCATGTGGCCGGCGGCGCAGCCGGGCAGGCATTCGGTGCCCCGGGCGGTGAAGGCACCGTTGCCGATCAGCGGGCCGCGGCGGGCCTGGGCGTAGGTGGCCACCTCCGCGACCGTGCGCGACATCGCGGGATCGCCGATGACCCGCACGCGTCCGTCGCGGACCTCGAGGTCGTGAGCAGAGCACTCGATCATCTCGGCGGCGGCGTCCAGCAGCTTCGTGCGCACGTCGATGGCGGCCTCCTGCGCGGCTGCGCCGAGGGAGACGGTGTTGCGGCCGCCGCCAACGCCGACGTCGTACCCCGAGGCATCGGTATCGGCCTGCATGACCACGACGGACTCCGGGGAAATGCCGAGCTCGGTCGCCACAATCTGGGGGATCGCCTGCACCGTCGAGCCCGAGCCGATCTCCACGCCGGCCGTGACCAGCGTGGCACTGCCATCGGTGTTGAGGTTGATGGTCGCCGCCGACGGGCCAACGAAGACGAACCATGTTCCGACCGCTTGGCCGGTGCCGCGCAGCCACCCGTCCGGAACCTCGACGCCGTCGCTCGTGCGCAGTTCGGTGATCATCTCGAGCAGCTCGTTGTGGACGCTGCCCTCGAACAGCTGACCGGTGGAGCCGATGCTGCCGTCGCGCAGCACGTTCGCGGCACGGAACTCGTCGTGGTCCAGGCCCAGCTGGGTGCAGATGTCATGCGTGTGACGCTCGAGCGCGAACGTGGAGTAGGTGCCGTTGCAGGCGCGGAACGCACCGGTGGGGGCGGTGTTGGTGTAGACGGCCTGGGTGACCAGGCGAGCAGTCTGCAGCTCGTAGTTGCCGAAGAGCGTGTGCGCGCTCATGGTGGTGAGGAACGGCTGCTCGCCGCTGTAGGCGCCGCAGTCCATCAGCACGATGCCCTCGCGGGCGGCGATGCGACCGTCGGGGGTGATGGCCGAGCGCAGGCGGATCTCGGCATTCTCCCGGCACAGCGCCGTGGCCATCTCGTCCGCCCGCGTGTTCACCAGTCGCACCGACTGGCCCGTCGCGCGCGCGAGAGCCGCGGCGTAGGGCTCGAGGCTGACCTCGAACTTCATGCCGAACCCGCCGCCCACCGGGGGGACGATCACCCGCACCTGCGCAGGGTCGACGCCGAGGATCGTCGCGGTCCAGTTGCGCACGGCCCACGGCACCTGAGTCGACGTCTCGATCACGAAGCGGCCGTCGCGGTAGGTCGCAACGCATGCGCGCGGCTCGAGTGAGGCCTGGTTCTGTCGACCTACGCGGATGTCGGTGGTGACGATGCGCACGTCGTCGCGCGCGAACGCCGCGTCGACGTCGCCGCGCAGGACTGTCGCCTGCCACGAGACGTTGCTCGCGCGCTCGACGTCGACGTCGACGAGCACCTTGTAGTCCGGCCAGTCAGGGTGAATGAGAGGCGCATCGGGGGCGAGGGCCTGGTCCATCGTGACCAGGGGCTCCTGCGCCTCGAACGTGACACGGATGGCGTTGAGCGCGGCCTCGACGAGCTCGGGGGAGTCGGCGGCGAGCGCGACGATCGGCTCGCCGACGTAGCGGACCTGCCCGTCGGCCAGCCACCGGTGGTCGGCGATGCCGACGCCGTACAGGCCGGGGAAGTGCTCGGCCGTCAGGACGGCCCGGACGCCGGGGATCGCCTCGGCGGCGCTGACGTCGAGGGCGGTGATGCGCCCGCGGGCGATCGGCGAGCGGAACAGCCCGGCATGGAGCATGCGCGGCCTGACGATGTCAGAGGCGAAGACGGTTCGACCGGCTGCCTTGTCCGCCGCGTCCCGGCGGCGCATGCTCACTCCGAGCGCGGTCATGATGAGCCCTCCCTGTGGAGCGCACCGGCGTGCGCGGCTCGCACGCGCTCGACGGCGTCGACGATGCGCGCGTATCCGGAGCAGCGGCAGATGCTGCCGACGAGGGCGGGGGAGATGTCAGCCGCCGAGCGGATCTCCCCCTGATGGATCAGCGCGCTCATGAGGGTGACGATCCCCGGGATGCACATGCCGCACTGCACGGCATCGCTCTCGCACAGCTCGCGCTGCAGGTCGGCCTGGAGCCCGGACAGCTCACCAGGCTCGTCGACGGTGCGGACCTCACGGCCCTCACACGCGATAGCCGGCATGAGGCAGGAGACGACGGGCTCGCCGTCGAGCAGCACCGTGCACGAGCCGCAGTAGCCCTCGGCGCAGCCGACCTTCACGCTGGTGAGGTGGACCTCCTGCCGCAGAACATCCGCGAGTGACTGAAGTCCGGTGATCGGCACGTACCGAACGTCGCCGTTCACATCGAGCGCGACGAGTTCGGGCTTCATGCGATCCTCGCTGTCGCGCGGGCCACGACCTCGGGCAGGACGGTGCGGCGGTAGTCCGCCGGGATGCCCGGTGCCGATACGGCATCGAGGTCGTCGACCAGGCTTCGGGCCAGGTCGCGCAGGCGCTCAGGAGTCATGGGCCCGCTTCCGGCCGCATCCTCCAGCTCGGTCCATCGACGCGGGCATGCCTCGACCGAGCCGATGGCGATGCGCAGTGAGTCGCCTGCGCGGGCTATCGACACCGATGCCACCGAGTACTCCCCGCCGCTGCGCCACGTGAGTCGCTCGTGGCAGCTCGCCTTGCCCGTCCGTGAGATGCGCACGCCCGTGATGAGGTCACCCTGGCGCACGATCTCCGCGTCCAGGCACAGCAGCGCCGGCACGATGTCGGAGGCCCAGAAGGCGTCGGCCGCGAGGCTTCCGCCGAGGGTGATCATGCGCCTGAGCGCGGGCGTCGCGGCGAGGGATGAGGCCTCGGTGAGCGCCTGCAGGTCGCCTGCTCCTCGCGTCACGGCCGCGATGTGCGCCAGGGTCACGAGTGCGCCGAGTTCGCACGTGCCGTCGATCGACGCGTGGTCCAGCCCCGCGACGCCGTTGAGCAGGATCGCGTGGGCGGGCAGGGCCTCGCCTCGCTGCGGTGCGCGCATGACCCACGTCCCGCCGGCCACGTAGGGGGCGTCGGGGTGCTGTCCACGCAGGTGGAGCGCCTCGTCAACAGTGCGGGGCCGATGCACCTCCACGCCGAACACGCCGCGGTCGGAGACGGCCGCGGTCGCGCCCATCAGGTCGCATCCTCGTTCTCGT
>JAFMFD010000032.1 GCA_017856385.1 Actinomycetota bacterium | reverse complement strand
GCCTCTGTGACCCCGTGGGTGATCGCGCTCGCGGCTCCGGACACGGAAGGCCTAGCATCGGCTCATGAAGAAGCGATCCAGCCTTGTACTCGCCGCCGTTATCGGAGCGGTGCTCCTCGCAGCCTGCGGAGGGCAGTCGTCACCTGACGAGAGCTCGGCGTCCCAGGCAACCTCTGCGGCCTACGCGGACCCCAAGGGCGCCTTTGCGGAGCGTGAGGCGAGTGGAGAGGATCTCATCAACGCGTGGTTCGGGCTGCTGGCTCTCACGGGACGGGGAGAGGGCGAGGTCGCGACATCCACCGAAGAGGTGGAGGCGGGGATGGAGATCGTCAGGCCCTACCTCGATCCAGCGTTCACCCTGCTGCGGGCCACTGGTCAGCGTTACACGGCGGGGAACTACGTGCCGCTCGACATCGATGCCTTCGAGTTGTCGGACTTCGTCGTCACAGAGCCGCGCGATGACATCCGCGTGATTCGCTATTTCGTCAGCCAGCCCGGGGCCACTTCGCCCGACGCGGGCGCGGTCATGTCGGCGGATAAGCAGCCGCGCATCTCGGTATTCCGTTGGAACGAGGAGCTGGGGCACTGGGTGGCGGTGAGCTACGCCAACTTCAACAGTGCCATCGGAGCCATCTGCGAGCAGGACGCCATCAGTGTGAGCGGCGAGACGCCGGCCACGAGCCCTGAAGACGTTGCCCTGGGCACGTCGCTGGTCGAGACGTGGCGTGACATCACGACGGGGGTGTCCAAGGAGAGGATCCGCCACCCGGCCAACCAGATCCAGCTTGCCGATGGGCAGGGGTGGCCGACGGCTGATGGTGAGCCCATTGAGTGGGCGCCTGCTCAGGCCTACGACTTTGCCAACGTCGGGGTCGCGCGCAACGACGACCTCCTCGTAGTCACCTATGACGCCGTGGTGAGTGACCTCGTCATGGAGGGTGACGAGTACCGGGAGACAACGTCCCCGCGCATGCTTACCTTCCTCCGCAGTCCGGAGGGAAAGTGGGAGGTCATCGCCTTGGCCAACTTCAACGTGCCGAATGGTGTCCCCAGTGACGTGGAATGCGTGTCGGTGACCTCATGACGGGCGAGATCCCGGCAGCGAACTAGGCGAGGATTCTTGAGATCCCGGTGAGCCGACCTGAATGGAACCCATGATCTGTCCGATGTCGGTTCCCTAACCCTCGTCTCATGCTCGTCCGCGGACGGGGGAGACCAGGTGACGGAAGTGTCCTTCCAAGCATCCTTCGTTGACCGTGAGGTCATGGACATGGGTGATGAGGGGAGTGGCATCGGCGATTACGTCGCTGGCCACGGTGAACTTCTCGATGCACGTGGAGAAGCCATCGGTAGGTTCGACGTGAACACGGTCATCACGCGTTTCGATGGGGTGGCTGAGGGGCGCCAGGTCTCTGCCGAGTATTCATTTGGCGATGGTCGAGACAGCTTCCTTATCTCAGGCAACGAGTCCTTTCAGCTGGATGGAATTGCGGTTGAAGACCGTCCGCTCACCTATGCCGTGATTGGGGGCCCGGGCGCCTCAATGGGAGCCACAGGTGAATGCCTCGTGAGGCGCCAGGGTGAGACTCACGACGTAACCTGCAAGGTATTCAGGCCTGCTGACTAGCTCGGTAACCTGCGACGGCCCCACGGTCTGGCTGTGGATACGGCCGCTCTTCGGTAGGTTTGCCCTAGCCACGAAGGAGAGCCATGAGCATCGATCCGAGCATCGTCCCGAACATCGCCCTGAACGACGGCACCACGATCCCGCAGATCGGCTTCGGCCTGTGGCAGGTGCCCCCGAGCGAAGCCGAGGCTGCGACTGCTGAGGCGCTGCGAGTCGGCTACCGCCATGTCGACAGCGCCGCGGTGTATGCCAACGAGGCCGAGGCGGGTGCTGCGGTCCAGAAGAGCGGGCTGGCGCGTTCAGACATCTACGTGACGACCAAGATGTGGAACCCCGATCACGGGTACGACAATGCGATGCGCGCCTTCGACACCAGCATGAGCAAGCTCGGCTTCGATTACCTCGATCTTTTCCTCATCCACTGGCAATGTGTGCCTCTCGGCAAGTACGTCGAGACGTGGAAGGCCCTGATCGACATCCAGAAGACCGGTCGCGTGCGCTCCATCGGAGTCTCGAACTTCAAGGAGCCTGCGCTGCGCGAGATCATCGACGTCACGGGCGTTGTCCCCGTGCTCAATCAGATCGAGCTGCACCCATGGTTCCCCCAGCTTGAGATGCGGGCCATCCATGCCGAGTACGGAATCGCCACTGAGTCGTGGAGCCCCCTCGCGTCAGGACAACTCATCGACAATGAACTCCTGGCGGCCATCGGCGCCAAGCACGGCAAATCGACCGCACAGGTGATGATCCGCTGGCACCTTCAGCAGGGATTGATCGTGCTGCCCAAGTCGGTGACGCCCTCGCGCATCGCCGAGAACATCGACGTCTTCGGATTCGAGCTCGATAGCGATGACATGGCCGCGATCGCCACCTTGGAGAACGGCTACCGAACCGGGCCTGATCCGGATGACTTCCTGATGATGGACTGGGAGTAGTCACGAGGCTGGTGACCGCGTCGATCCTCGAGAGGAATCGGATCGAAGTCCTCCACCCCCGCGATCGGGCGGTTCCCATTGGCCGGTCTTGGCGAGGTCCTAGCGTGGGTGCTCGACGTGGCGCCTTGTGTGACTTCCGCGGCCTTGGCGTCCGAAGACTGGCAGGTGATCAGGATTGTGACCCGGGCCGATGGACGGTCACCGTTCTCGTCGATGCGTAGGCCGGGAAGAGATCCGTCCGGTCGGCTCGCACCGTGATCGACAGCCTGAGCGGAAAAGTGCCGAAGGTCTTGATGGAGACCCTGCCACCTGGGCCGCGCTTGAGCCGAAAGGCCTGCGTGGCTCCGTGGTCGGGATTGACGGCAGTGACACGGATGCGCAAGCGGTTGCCTGCGTTTGTTCGGCAGTCTTCCGAAAGCAGGACGGTTTCTCCCTTCGCCGCGATCTTCGCCGGGAGGGTTCCGCAGTTGACCGGCAACTGCCGGGTCGAGGTGTAGATCCGGCCGATGGTGTTGTTGCCGTCGTAGTTCGTGAACCAGATATGTCCGTCAGAGCCCAGCGCTACGCCGAAGGGGTTACTGCTTGCACCCGCATTGAAGAGCGTCACCTCACCGGTCGGTGTCATGCGGCCTATGACCTGCGAGCCGTTCGGCCCGCTGTTCCCGCCACCGAACCACATGTTGCCATCCGCTCCGAGCGCTATGCCGTTGCTGCCAGCGTTGGCTGGATCCCCTGGGTACGGATACTGGGTGACCTGCCCGCTGGTCGTGATGGCGCCAATCGCGTTGCTCGCCCCCTCGGTGAACCACATCCGACCGTCCAGTCCAGCGGCGATGATGTAGGGAGACGAGGCGGGAGAGATCCCTGCTGAATATGTCGTCACCTGGCCCGCCGGCGTGATCACCCCGATCGCATTTGCCTTCACCTGGGTGAACCACATGTTTCCGTCAGGACCAAGAGCGATGCCGTAGGGCCCAGCCGTGGGCCCAAGGCCTGTCGGGTACTCAGTGATCACTCCTGCAGGAGTGATGCTGCCGATATTGCCGGTGTTGTACAGCGTGAACCACATGTTGCCGTCAGGGCCGAGGGCAATACCTGCGGGACGCGAGTTCGCCACAGGCAGCTGGTACTCCGTGACGACGCCTGCGGCCGTGATCATGGCGATCTGATTGCCATCGGCCTCGGTGAACCACATGTTCCCAGAACCGTCGGCTGCGATCGATGACGGCCCGGAGCCCGGCGTGATACCCGCCGTGAACTCGGTGATGACGCCCGAGGTCGTGATCTTCGAGACAGCGCCGGTGTTGCCCGGCGCAGGGTTGATCGGCTGCTGGGTGAACCAGAGGTCGCCATTTGCAGCCACCGGCAGGCCGCCGGTGATCCAGGAAGGATTGGACGACGCGGTAGGCAGCGGGTACTCCCAGATCCGGCCGATCGGCGGAATCTCAGTCGCCGAGGCACTGCCGCTCGCAACGATGACCGCTGCCACTGCGCAGGCCACGAACTGCCCCGCTCGGGACACCGCCCGACTCCTCGCCCGGGAACTGCCGATGCGTCGCGGGACATCCTGCTTCATCCTGATCATTCGTGGCACGCTAGCAGCGCCGGTGAATCCGCTTCAATGGAAAGACCGATCAGACTTGACGCCCTGAGTCCACGTCCGAATGGTTGCCTGCATTCCCAAAACTGCGGTATGGCAAGTGGCCTTCCTGCCTGCAGCGGTGCCCCAAGTTTCGGCGCACTCAGCGATAGGTCCGGGGCCCTCGTGCCGGGAGGGGGGGGTGGTGGTGCAGGTCGAGAGGTCAGTCGCAACAGGGCGCGATCCAACCCGCAGCCCCACCGTTGGCCTGGCTATACCGGCCCCTGCCCCTGTCGGCATGGAGGCAGCTTCCGTGCCGACGGGCGTCAGGTGATGCTCACGGAGCCGTAAAAGGCGAAGAGGTAGACCAGCACAAGCAAGATCTCGGCAGCCGCGAGGATGCTGTCGGCTCGAACGGAGCGCAGTCGCAGGCCGATCACACCGCCGATCGCGATGGCCAGCGGAAAGAGGGTGTCGTCGTCGAAGCCCGCCGATCCCATGGCGATCTCGTGCACGAGGTTGATAACCGGTATGAGGATCAGCACGACGAAGAACGGACGGCGAAGTGCATTGAAGCGCTGCTCGTCGTCATCGGTGGAACGGCCGTTCCACCACTGATCAGCCAGGAAGATGCTGAGGATGAGCAGTCCCATCGGCACCCACAGGAAGGCCAGGAGGCTGAGCACCGACATCGACTCGACGGTCCGCAGGTAGACGCTGACGGCAACCCACACCTGGACGGTGAGGATGATCAGGAAGATCTGCCAGAGCAGGGTGGGAAGATGCAGTCTCTCGCCGGTGGCAGAACTCGTCTTCCACTGCACGGCGATTGCGATGCTCACCTGCGTGAATGCAGCACCAAGGATAACGGTGTAGAACCACCACAGAACGTCCATGCTGGGCTCCTTTCGGCGCCGGGTTCCAAGGGCGGGCGGCCGGGCAATGACCGTAGCGCTCGTGAGGCAGGCTTCCCAGAGGTGTGAAGGTACTTTCGCAACTGGGTTCAGGTGGTCCTGTCCACCTGCGGGGAGGTCGGGCTCTCACCCACCGTGTTCTCCGCCGTGACGGAGAACCACAGGTACTGCGTGTCGGGGAGATCCTTGATGTCGCACGTGGTCTGCGGCGCCTTGGCGATGCAGGTGCTGACGATGTCGCCGCCCGAGGCCTTGTTGGTCACGCGCACGATGTAGCGGCGGATCGGGAAACCGCCGTCGAAGATCGGTGGCTCCCACGTGGCCAAGAAGCCGGTGCCCTTCTGGCGCACCCGGAAGTCGAGCGGTGCGGTCGGCTTCTGTGGTGCGGGCTCGGCCTGGACCCGCTCGGTGGCCTTGCTCCAGCCGAGGGAGTTGCCGGCCGCGGAGTCGATCCAGTACGGCTCGAAGTTCGAGAGCCCCGTCAGTTGGCACAACTGGAACGAGTCGTCCTTCCCGAGGGTGACCGTGCAGAAGGAGACAACGGTGCCCTCCGCCTTCTTGCTCCAGGCACGGAGGCGCAGCGTCACCGGTCCGGAGCCACCCAGCGACTGGGGCAGAAGCGCGGCGCCGGCGATGACATCGTCGCCGGGCAGGATCGCCACGTCCCGAGGTTTACTGGGAACGCCCTCCTTCTGCTTGACGGTGATAACCGTGGAGGAGACGACGCTCACCGTGTTCGCGCCTGACACCGTGACGTTGTAGGTCGAGCCCGCTGTCAGGCCGGTGATGGCGCATGAGAATCTGTGCGTCCACGGGCTTGCATCCTTGGGGACTTCGGGGTTGTAGACCTTGCAGGACCTCGCCTCCTGCGTTGCGCTGTCGACGGCCCGCGCCTCGTAGATCTGGACGGGCACCCCGCTGTCGTCGAGCGGTCGCAGCCAGCTGATCTTGAGTGTGCGGCCGTTCTGGCTTGCCGCGACGGCGCGCGGAGCGTCGGCGGCGCCGATGACGAAGACGCGAACGCGCGGCTCGGATGCCGATCCTGTTCCGGCACCCGTCGTCGCCACTACGTCGACGTAGTAGTACCCCTCGACGCCCGTGATCAGGCACGTGTCGCCTGAGGTGGTGCAGGAAGCGGCCACCGTTGTCGTCGTCGAACTGGCGTAGGCGCGCGCCGTGTAGCGGGTGATCGGGCGGCCTCCGTCGGCAGCAGGCGTCTGCCACCGGACTCGGATGTCGACGCCCTCCTGCACCGCCACGACATTGCGCGGCTGGTCCGGCAGGGCTCCGGTGATGACGGAGACCCGAGGGGCGGAGGGCTCTCCGGTCAGGAGGGCGTTCCGCGCCGTCACATCGACGTAGTAGGTGCCACCATTGGGCAGCGGGCCGAGATTGCACTTGCGCGCGCTGACTGGATTCGGCTCGCAACTGGCGATCGCGTCGCCGCCCTGGGCCTGGTGGTAAGCCCGCACGACGTATTGCTCGATCGTGGACCCGCCCGTGCTGGTGGGGGCGGACCAGCTGACTGCGGCATAGCCGTTGCCCGCAGTTGCCGTCACGCTCGTCGGTGCCCCGGGGGCGCCCACGGCGGACACGGTCGTGAAGCTCGATGGACCACCTTCGCCCACGGCGTTCGTGGCCGTGACCGAGACGTAGTAGATGCTCGAGTTCGTGACGCCGGAGATCGTGCAGCTCAGTGCGGAGGTCGAGCACGAGGCCACCACATCGGCGGACGAGGATCGGGACAGGCGCGCACGCGCGGTGTAGGACGTGATGCTGGAGCTGCCCTCGGAGGATGGAGCGAGCCAGGTCACGGTGATGCGGCCGTCACCGCGGCTGGTCGTCACGGAGCGCGGCACTCCGGGAAGCGACCCGGGGGCGCTCGCCAGCCGCGACGATGAGGTGCCGTCACCCACGCTGTTCGTCGCGTACACCGATACGTAGTAGGTCGTGCCGTTGGTCAGGGGCGAGATGGTGCACGTCGTCGTGCTGGTCGTGCACGATTCCACTACCGAGCCGCCTGACGACGCGGACCAGGCCTCCGCGGTGTAGCCGGTGATGGCCGCACCGCCGGTTGACGTGGGCGCGCTCCAGCTCACCAGAAGCGCGCCGTCGGAGCCGGTGACGGACACGCCGTTCGGCGCTGAGGGAGTCGTGGTCGAGGTAGTGCCTGTCTCACGTGCGGAGTCGGCGCTCGTGCCGGTCCCGTCCGTCGCATTGACGGCCACCCAGTACTGCGTGGCATTGCTGAGGCTGGAGATCACGCAGCTCGTGGTCGTCCCGGGGGAGGCGGTGCACGTGCTGACCGCTGTGCCCCCCGACGAGGCGTCGTACGCCGTGGCCGTGTATGACGTCGCGCCGCTCACCGCCGTCCAGCTCGCAGTCAGGCTCGTCGCCGTGGGTGTGCCGACCGCAAGCCCGGACGGCACGCTCGGGGCTGCCTGCGCAGGTGCCACGAAGGGGCCGCCGATGAGTGCTGCTGCCGCGACTGCGAGCGTGCTCATCCGGCTCCGGCTCACGTTGCCTGTCCACCCGTCCGTCACGATCCGCGGCCGAGAACGTTTCGGGCGGCTTCGGATAATCACTCCAGCGGCCCGCATCGGGGCTGCTGTCGAGTATAGGTCCGGCCCTGCGGGTGTCACGCAGCAGCGAGATCGACCCCTATCCTCCAGAGGTGACCTCGGGCTCCTCGACTTCCCCGGAACGGCGGGTGAGGAGGCTGGGCTGGCTCGTGGCGGTGTGTGTCGTCGCGTTCGCTGCCGTGTACCTCCTCCTCGTCAGGACGCCTGCGGGCCAGGAGCTCATGGACTGGGCCCTGATCGGCACTGCCGAGTACGCCCACGCGCAGGTGCGCCGGGTCAGTCGGCTCCTGCACCACCTCTCCGGTCCCGTCGTCGTGGCCCTGGCCCTGGTGATTCTCGGCTTGGGCCTCCTGCGCAGGCGGCCGCGTATCGCACTCATGAGCGCCGGGGGCTTCGTCGTCGCCGTCGTTCTCGCCGAGGTGCTGAAGCGGCTGCTGCCTCGGCCACTGCTGGATTCGCGGTGGGAACATGACCTGGTCGACAAGACCATCAACACCTTCCCCAGCGGCCATGTCACGATCGTGACGGCCTTCGTCCTGGCGCTGGCGCTGGTGTCGGTGCCTCGAGCCCGGGTGTGGATCGAAGGTGTCGGCTCGGTGGTGGTCGTCCTGGTGGGACTGGGCGTGGTCATCGCCGGGTGGCACCGTCCGGGTGACAGCCTGGGCGGGGTGCTGCTCGCCACGATGGTGATGGGGGTGACGTCGATGGTCCTCGTACGAGGACGCGTCGTCGAGCCGAATGCAGGGCGGGCCCGCGCAGCTGTGCTCGTGTCGGCTCTGGTCTCGGCAGCGGCCGTGGTGCTCGTCCTGACCGTGCGCCAGGACGGGGCCGTGCTACCGCCCGGTGTCGCGGACTACGCCCTGCCGCTGACCATCGTCGTCATCGCTGGCGTGTGCTTCGGCCTCACGCAGGTGGGGGTGCGGCTGCTGTGCGTGCCGGCCGCCAACGTAACTGCGGAGCGGTGAGGCAGGGGGATCAGGCGACCGGCTCACCCGTCAACTGACGGTACGCGGAGCCGATCGACAGGGCATACAGGCCGAAGATGATCACGGTGGCCAACGGGATCGTCACGAGCAGGCCAACGATGATCATCAGGACGCCCAGCACGATCGCGGCGATGAACAGTCCGATGGAGATGAGTGCGAGCAGGATATGCAGCCCCAGCAGCGGGAAGAACCTCGGCCGGACGATGCGCCACGACTCGCCGAGGCCTGACAGTCCCGGGGCGTCCTTGTCGATGATCACGAAGCCGAACATGCTGAAGCAGAGGTTGATCACGATGACGAGGATCACGCCGATGATGGCTCCGATCACTCCCCACACCACGGAATCCGTCGCGATGGAGACAGCGAGCAGGGGCGCGAAGGGGATCACGAAGCCCAGGGTGATGACGATGCCGACGATGATGGATCCGCCGAGGAACCGGCCGAAGCCCCGCAGCGCAAATGCTTGGCCCACGTTGACGTCTTCGCCTGCCGTCACCGCGACCGCGATGCGGATGATGCCGAGGGAGATGAAGATGCTCACGAGGATCTGGGCGACGAAGGACACCAGCCCCAGGACGGTGTTCTGCCAGGAGAAGAGCTGGTTGAGGGCCTCGGCCGCCGCTGAGGGGTCGCTCGTGTCGATGGTGGGGAAGCTGCCACCGAAGCCGATGAAGCTGGCCGCACCGTTGAGGACCGCGAAGACGATGACGACGAGGAGGAGTCGCCAGAAGTTCGACCACGAGCGACGCCATCCGTAGGAAATGGCCTGGCCAACGGACAGCGTGGGTGCAGTGGACATCGAAACCTCCGGGAGATGATCAGGCGGCAGCATTATCGCGCTGCCTTGGTGCAGGCAGGAGTGAGGCGCGCCCCGGTCCGAGCGAGTCGGGCACGGGGGCTCGACGACACTCGGACGCCACATGCGTCACTTCAGTCACACAGGTGACATAGTGGGGCCGTGCTTCCCCTCAGCAGCCGCATGCCCGTGGTGGGCTTCAGCGTGGCGGCGGTGCTCGTCGGCAGCCTCATCAGCAGCGGTCCGGCCATGAGCGACCCGGCCTGGCAGCCCAGCGACTGGACGGGCGTGATCGCCGGAGCCCCAGTGCCCGGCCAGGGGCTGCCTCCCGCCCCCCTGCCCCCGCCCCTGATCCCGCTCCCGCCAGGGGAGACCCCCTCCCTGGCCTACGAGCCCCAGACGACGTGCGACGCGACGCCCAAACCGGGAGCTGAGCGCCTTTCGCAGATCATCAAGCGCACCTACGGGGACGGCCAGTACGTGTGGATCCCCCGCGGGTGCAATGTGGGGGGCACCAGCGAGCACAAGGAGGGACGGGCCGTCGACTGGATGGTCTCCGTCCGCGATCCCCGGCAGCGGGCCGATGCCGAGGCCTTCCTGAACTGGCTGCTCGGCCCCGACCAGTCCGGCCGCCCCTACGGCCATGCGCTGAAGCTGGGCGTCATGTACATCGGGTGGCATGACCGCATCTGGCGCGGCTACGGCATCGATCGTGGCTGGCAGGAGCTCAAGGGCTGCTTCAACAAGACCGATGCCAAGTACGACAACTACTGCCACCGCAACCACATCCACATCTCGCTGACGCGCCTTGGCGCCTCCGGTATCGACCCGACGGGCGTGTTCGTCCCCGACGACCCGGCAGCGCCACCGCCGCCGGAGGCCCCGCTCGACGAGCCGGCCATGCCCGAGATGGACGCCCCGGCGGTCCAGCCGGGCGGGGACCGGGACCTGTTCACGGCCATCGGCAACGCCCTGGGGTACCAGACGGCGCCGGGGGAGCCCCTCCAAGCGGGGGAGATGCGGACCGTGCCGCTGTCTGGCGTCCCCAAGAGCGCCACGTCGGCCCTCGTCAGCCTGACCACCCGCAAGGCGGCCTCCCGCACGCGCGTCAGGGTGGGTCTGACCAAGTACCGCGGGGCCTCGGTCGCGGTACGGGTGCCGAAGCGGGCCTCGAGCACCTCTGTGATCTCCGTCCCGCTGGAGAAGGGCACCCTGCAGATCGGCGCCACCCGGGCCCCGGTCCAGGTGCAGATCGACGTGCTCGGCTACTCAGTGGACAACGGTGAGTACCCCGTGGTGGGGACCCAGCCGGCCGCCCTCTACAGCGGCCCGGTCCGCGCAGGGCAGGTCGTCACGGTGCGGGCACGGGGAGCGGGCGCGGTCCCGCGAGCCAAGAAGAAGGTGACGGCCGTCATCCTGCGGGTGGCGGCGACCGGGCGCGGGGCTCAGGGGCGGTTCGTGGCCTTCCCCGAGGGTGGCGCCGACCTCGGCACCCGGGCGGCACCTATCCCGGCCCGCGGGACGGTGACCAGCCTGATCGTCTCCGACCTCGGCCGAGACGGCAGGATCGCCCTCATGTCCTCCGTTCGGGCTACCGTCGACGTCGACATCCTCGGCTACGTCGGCCGCTGAGCCGATATCGGTACAAATCAGACATTATTTATATATCTCTCAGTGAGACACGTGTGTCGCGTGTGGCGTGGCGTCCGCGTGTTGCGTGAGGGGACTGCCAAGATCGGACCATCCTTCTTCCCCAAGGAGACCCGTGATCGCCGACGTCGCACGTGCTGTGGCGGCCATCCTCGAGTCGGAGCAGCTCGCCGGGCTCGCGCCGACCGTGTCCTTCGATGCACCCAAGAAGGACTGGGCGGCCGCGCGGACGACCCCCACGTTCAACCTCTTCCTGGCGGACATCCGCGAGGACCTCACCCGGCGCACCACGACCCTTCTGGAGATTGTCAGTGACCAGGGCGTCGTCGAGTACTACCGGCAGCCCTTCCGCTTCTACGACGTCACGTTCACCCTCACCGCGTGGACCAATCGCCCGGAGGACGACTACGTCCTGCTGGGCATGGCCCTCACCGCGCTGAACCGGTACGACTACGTGCCCCCGCAGTTCTGCAGCGACACCCTCACGGCGTTCCTCAACCAGGGCCACGCGCTGAACATGCGCGTGGGCGGCAAGATCTTCTCCGACCGCTTCGCCACGGAGCTGTGGTCGGCGATGGGCAGCGACTACCACCCGATCCTGTCGGTCGTCGTGACCCTGCCGGTCGCGGCTGGCGTGCCTGAGCCTGCCGGTCCGCCGCAGACCATGCCGCCCAAGATCGCCGTCAGCGACACCCGCAGTTCCGCCACCGATGAGATCCGGGGTCGTGACCCCAAGGATCCGGACAAGGGTCTGCGCACCCGCACGAGGGCGGCGAAGAAGTGAAGCGAAGGGTTGCCGCGGCGGCGACGGGGCCGCCGCCGTCTCTGGGCACTACGCTCTCCGTGCTGGGGGAGCGCGTGGCCGAGGCCGTCGAGGCCTCGCGACTGCCGGGCGATGTCCCGGATGACCATCGCGGCTCGTACTTCCCCCTGGACCTCATCATCCGCGATGCCCGACTCGCCCCCGCGGAACTGCGGGAGGTGACCCTCACCCCGGGCGACCTGCCGCAGGGCCTCGTGGAGTGGGCATCGGGCATCGGGCTGTCGGACCGTGAGGTCAGCATCATCCTGCTCGCTGCCTCGCCGGCGCTCGATCCGCGCTTCGAGCACTTCTTCATCGTGCTCAACAACGAGACGGAGACCCGCGGTCCCTCGATCGCCACGGCACTGCGCCTCGTCGGAGCCGATCCCTCCGATCCCGCGAACCGGGCGCTTTTCGACGCCGACTCCCGACTCTGCGCACTCGGCCTCATCCAGGTGCGCCGTGAACTGCACCAGTTCCCGGCGCGGACCCTCCACGTGTCCGAGCGCGTCGTGCGCCATCTGCTCGGCGACGATCGCTTCGCCCCGCAGGTCGCCGAGCACCTGCGTGCGGAGTCGGCACCCGATGTGCCGCTGTCGCTGCTGCCCGTCGAGCCGGCGCTTCCCGCCCCCGCCGGCTTCGGGGAGGCCTATGCCGAGCTCGCGGTCGTTCGCGCGCATCCGGGTTCGGGAGCCCTGAGCCGCGTCGTGGGTGAACTGACCGCATCGGGCGGCGAGGTGCTCGTGCTCGAAGGCGCTCACCTGCCGACAGAGCCCGACGAGCGACGCGAGTGCATCTCCGCCGCCTTCACCGAGGCCACCCTGGCGGGGCTGCCCCTCGTTATCGACGACCGCACCGCCTCAGCCCAGACGGTGGCCTTCGATGCTTCGACCGCGCACCGGTTCCAGGTGCCGACCGTGCTGCTGACCGCGGGCAAGGTCGAGCTCGCCGATGCGAGGACCGCGACGGTCGAACTGCCGTCCGCCCCCGAGGCCCTGAGATCCCAGTGGTGGACGGCTCTCGGCGCGACGAGCCCGCCGGGCGGGCTCAAGGACCTTCTCCAGCGGCTGGAGCCCGAGGAGATCAGGGTCCGGATCGAGCGCGGCGACAATCCCACCCACCAGGCACGCATGTCTGGTGGGTATGCGCGTCAGACGCAGCCGGTCTTCCTGCTCGACGACGTCATCGTCCCCGCCCATGTGCGTGCCGAACTCGACCACCTGCTGGACCGGGTGCGCCTGCGGCCCATGGTCATCGACGAGTGGGGGATGCGTCCCGGCGGCCTGCGCGGTCGGGGGATCACGGCCCTCTTCGCTGGCGAGTCCGGGACGGGCAAGACCATGGCGGCCGAGGCCCTGGCCGGTGAGCTCGGGACACCGCTGTTCCACGTCAACCTCGCGAGCGTCGTCGACAAGTACATCGGCGAGACCGAGAAGAACCTCGAGCGCGTGTTCTCCGAAGCCGAGAACCTCGACGGCGTCCTGCTCTTCGATGAGGCAGACGCGGTGTTCGGCAAGCGATCCGACGTCTCGGATGCCCGCGACCGGTACGCCAACCTCGAGGTCGCCTACCTGCTCCAGCGCATCGAGGCCTTCGACGGACTGGCGATCCTCACGACCAACCTGCGATCGAACCTCGATCCGGCATTCGCCCGACGGCTCGACGCCATCATCGACTTCCCCGCTCCGGACGCAGCGACGCGGGCGGCCATCTGGCGCTCCTGCCTGGCCGCAGCGGATGCACAGCTGACGGACGACGAGCTCGCGAGCCTCGCGACCCTCTCCTTCGCGGGCGGTGCGATCCGCTCGTCAGCGCTCTCCGCGGCGTTCATGGCCGCCAACTCCGGTGAGCCGCTCTCATACATCCATGCCGCCCGGGGCGCCCGGCGCGAGTGGATGAAGCTCGGCCTGCTTGCCTTCCCGCTGGAATCCGCGATCGAGGCGGCCCAGTCCGCGACGAGGGGGGAGGCGTAGCGGCACATGTCCAATGACGCCCCCACCCCGCCCACACCGGAGTCCGGCGAGGAGCAGTACCGCCGCTGGGTCGAGCACATGAAGGAGGAGATCAGGGCCGGTCGCCGCCCGCAGGCCGCGCCCGCGACTCCGCCGGCGCCGCCCACCGATGTCGCCCCGACGGATGCCCCGGGTGAGGCTGAGCCTGGTGAGGGAGCGGTCGCCACCGAGGTGATCGAGAAGTCGGTGCTGCCTCGCCCCGTCGTCGCGCTGAGCCAGGATCGGGTCGAAGCGGCGCCAGGCCAGCCGGTGCGGGTCAAGATCACCGTACGCAACGTCGGCCCGCTCGTCGAGACGTACGTGCTTGGTGTCGTCGGGCAGGAGAGTGCCTGGCTGTCGATCGTGCCGTCCGAGGTGTCGCTCTTCCCCGGCGCCGAGGGCAAGGCGGCCCTGGTCATCAAGCCGGGCCGCACCTCCAGACTGCCCTCCGGCGACTACGTCATCGGTGTCATGGCGAGGTCGGAGGTCGACCCCCACGAGAGCACCGTCTCCGAGGTGACGATCGCCGTCACGCCGTTCTACGACTCGACGCTCAACCTCAGCAGAACGACCATCGACATCCGCAATCGCACGTCGACGTTCGCTCAGATCTCGAACAACGGCAACTCGGCCGTCGACTTCCGACTCGACGTGACGGATCCAGACGGATACCTGCGCTTCAAGGTCGAGGAGCCGGAGTTCACGCTCGGCCCCGGCGACACGATGTGGAAGAAGATCTCCATCTCGGCGCCGCTGCACTTGTTCGGCAGTCCGCGCACGTTGAGCATGGTTGCGACGCTCAACACACTGCGCGATGCCACGCACGACCTCCCGCTCGAGGACATCCGACCCATCGCGCAGCGGGTCACGCTCGTCCAGCGCGCGGCCATCCGGCTGCGCCTCGGCATCATCGGCCGGCTCATTCTGCTGCTGCTCGTCCTCGGGCTGATCGCCGCCTTCTTCATCAGTCGGCTTGGGCTCATCGGCAGCTCGGACTCGAAGGTCGGGCCACCACCACCGCCGGCGAACTTCACCGCCTCGCTCAACGGTGACTCGCAGGTGCTGCTCCTGTGGGATGCCGCCGCTGGGGCTCAGGGCTATTCGATCTATGCGGTCGGCAGCACAGGCAACGCGGTGTACGAGGCGCCGGCGGCCAGTGCCGCTGCTTCAGCGGCGAGTGCGGTGGCATCGGCAGCCGCCTCCGCCGCCGCATCACCCTCGGCATCCGCCTCGCCGTCGGCATCGGCTGCGGCCACGGCGTCGCCCTCCGCTTCGGCAGCTGCCACCCCCGAGGCGACGCCGGCTGCGACCACGTCAGACCCCAGCGCCGCCACGACCGCCCCCGCTTCGACCGATGCCGCCAGTGCGGCCGCCATCGTCGACACGGCCCAGCGCCTGGCGCAGAAGGTCTTCGGCGGGGCCCTTCGCTCCTCCGGAGTCATCATCGTCGCGGGTGGGGGGTCCGCGTCATCCTCCTCCGAGAGCGGCTCGTCCGACGGTGGCACCGGTGACGGATCCAGCGATGGCTCCAGCTCGGACTCCGGGAGCAGTTCGAGCGGCTCGGACGGATCGTCATCCAGTCCGGGCACCTCGTCCAGCCCATCCGCAACGGGGCCGGCTGAGGAGTCGGCGACCGAGTACACCATCGAGGCACCTTCCTGCGGCGACTGCACCCACGTCGCCGACGTGACCGGCGGCACCACGCGCTACATCGTGACCAAAACGATGCCCGGGCAGGACAACTGCTACCGGATCATCGCCACCGCGGGCACCTCCACGTCGCTCTACACGCCGCGCATGTGTGTCTTCGTGCCGGGAAGCGGAGCAGCGGCATCATCGTCCAGCTCGTCGAGTGGTGACGGATCCAGCGGCTCCGGATCATCCGACGCGCCGACGGCGGCCTGCCCGCCGTTCATGCCCGATGCGACCGCCACCAACAGCACCACGCTCGCGGTCACGTGGCAGCCGCCGAGCGACTACCCGCAGGAGGGCTCGTCGGCGAGCCCGTCGCCTAGCGCGTCGGCGAGCCCGTCGCCAAGTGCGTCGCCAAGTGCGTCGGCCACGCCCACCCCGACGCCGACGCCGACACCCACGCCGGCCGCGACGCCGGCCGAGACGCCGGCCGAGACGCCGGCCGCGACGCCGACGGCGGCGGCCAGTGCGGCATCCATCAGCAAGCCCGCGGTTTGGCCCAGGAGCGGCAAGAAGGCCAAGCGCGCCGAGCGCGCGCTCGCATGGGCGCTTGCGCAGGAGGGCTCGTCGGCGAGGCCATCGCCGACGGCAGCGGCCAGTGCGGATCCCATCAGCAAGCCCGCCATGTGGCCCAGGAGCGGCAAGAAGGCTGAACGCGCCGAGCGGGCCGAGCGCGCCCTCGCACTGGCGCTCGAGAAGGAGGACCGCCGGCGCGCGGTGCAGGCCGGCGCGAAGATGGGAGGCGGATCCTCCTCGTCGTCCGCCACGAGCTCGACATGCAATGCGAAGGCCACGGTCACCGGCTTCGAACTGCAGCGCCAGGTGCTCAACGGATGGACGACCGTGTCTCCTGCGCCCACGGCGAACGACACCGCGGTCGAGGTGGGTGGTCTCGAGCCAGGCACGAAGTACTGCTTCCGGATGCGCAGCCAGTCCAGCCCGGAGGCGTCCGCCTACACCAAGACCTTCTGCGCGAAGACGAGCTCCTCCAGCACCTCGAGCTCGTCGAGCTCCTCATCGTCGAGTGACACGTCATCGACGTCGTCGACGGCGCCGGCAGCCACCCCGACGCCCACTCCCTCGGCCACCACCGATCCGACTGGAGCGGGCTCTCAGCCGGCCGCCGCCGTCATCATCGAGAACCTGAGCGTCGACTAGGAATACGCGACTACGAGCCGGACTTCGTCGAGGACGGCGAGGAGCTGGCCTTCGTTGACGATGCCGATCCGCTGGGAGCGGCCGAACCGCCGGGAGAAGCCGAACCGCTGGGAGCAGCCGACCCGCTGGGGGAAGCCGATCCGCTCGAGCTGCTCGGGGACGGTGTGGTCAGCGGGGTGGCCGGGTAGCGGTAGGTGAAGTTGAACAGATCGGCCAGAGACCACTGCGGCATGAAGGAGATGCCGGTGATCGCCATCTGCCCGGCACCCGACGGGTTGTAGGTGTCCGGTAGCGCGGGCGGGAAGACCGAGTCGATCCGAACCTTCACCTTCCGCGTGTAGACCGCCGGGAAGTTCACCACGCTGGTCCAGTCGTCCGGCTGGACGATTTCCGGCAGCGACGCCGAGACCGACGGGGTGGCGATCGGCGTCGGGGTGTAGGTGGGGCTCGCGGACGCCGAGCCCGAGGCCGAGCCGGACGCCGAGCCCGAAGCCGAGTCGGAGGCGGTGCCGGACGCGGTTCCTGAAGCCGAGCCCGACGCGCTGCCGGACGCTGCCGGTGACGGGCTCATGGTCGCGGAACCGCTGGGCGACGGTGACGGGCTCATGCTCGCGGATCCGCTGGGGGAGGGGGCCGTGCTGGCCGACCCGCTGGCCGATGCACTGGACGATCCACTGGACGATCCTGAGGCGGACGCGCTGCCTGATCCCGACCCGCTGTCCGTGGGCGAGGGCGAGGCTGACGATTCGTCATCCGCGGTCGACAGCTCGACGAAGGTCAGCGTCAGCCCCTCTGGGGTGGCCAGGGCGCGCACGGCGAACTGGCCCGTCTGGATGCCGGGCCAGATGATCATCCGGTCGATCAGAGTCGGCTCGTTGAAGGTGAAGGTGATCTCGGTCCCGGCGCCCCAGCTGGTGGTCGCGGCCGATGCCCAGAAGTTCGTGAAGTCGCTGCCCACCAGCGACGTGGCGGGATTGCCGTAGCCGGTGCTGCTGGCCGCGACCTTCTCGTACGTGACCGGGGTTCCCACATCGGGGTCGATCCAGTAGGCGAAGCTGCGTATGCCGTCGCCGATCGCCTTGCGCACGGGTGCACCGAAGGGCGCCACGATGATTCCCACGATCAGGAGGATGAGCAGGGTGCTCGCGATGATGAACGTCCAGTCGGTGCGCTTCGGCGCGTCGTCGGAAGGCTCGACGATGGCTCCTCGGCTCGGCATCGCGGGGGCCGCCGGCTGCAGGGGCCAGCCGCAGCGCGCGCAGAACGTGGCGTCGACGTAGTTGCGGAAGCCGCAGGACGGGCACGCCGCGCCTCCGACGATCCCGAGGTCGTCGCCCCGGCCGATCGCGATGGTCCGCTCCTGCCGCTCCGAGAGCCGGGCGGGGGACTCGGGCGACACTGTCGCGGGGACCTCGGGAGCCTGGACGACGGCGACGTACTCCTCCTCGCCCACGACCTCGGACGGCGGGGGCGGGGGCGGGGGTGGCGGGGGCTCCTCGACGGGGTGCTTGTTGCCCCAGAAACGCCACCACGGGGCGACACCGCCGAATCGGCGGTGCGGTGGCTTCGGGGGCTTGGGTGGCTTCCCGTGCTTGGCAGGGGCGGGGGCCGGCACCCCCGTGGGCGCCTCGCCATCGCCGGGTGCGGTGCCGTGCGCCTCGGAGTCAGCAGCCGCCGCGTCAGCCGCGGGGTCAGTGGCCTCGGCTCCGGGCGCGTCGGCGGTGGTGACGTCCCCCTCAGCCGCTGCGCTCGTGGACGTCGTGGCCGGTCGCGGAGCGGGGACTGCCTCGGGATCGTCCGGCGCCAGGTCATCCGGCTCGGGCAGGCCATCCGGAACACGCGGAGTGGGCGTCCAGGGCGGGTCGCCGGCGAACTCGAGGTAAGCGCCGCAGCTCGGGCAGTAGGGCGTCCAGGTCGTCAGGGTGCCGCACCGCGAGCAGCGGATGGTGGGCTCGGTCACGAGGAGCCCTCGACGAGCGTGGGCTCGACGTGCGCGGGAGTCGCAGCTCCGAGGACCATGCGGATCAGCTCGAGGTTGACAGGAGCGCCGTCCCGCCCGCGCACCGTGACGGTGACGGCGGGCTCCGGAGCGGTCGGCCAGGTGCTCGGGTTGGTGAAGTCTCGACTTGTGGTGACCGAACCGGTGTCCGTCACCTCGACGTCGATGTCGAACACGGTCGACAGGTACTCGATGTAGCCGCTGGCGGTTCCACGGCAGCTGTAGAAGTTCATCGCGTGCGCCAGTGACTTGCGCACGGCCTCCTCGTCCCACCCGAGCTCGGGATGCACCAGGATCCAGCTGCTCATGTAGCGGACAAAGTCGATGGGTGCGACGAAGGGATCGAGGTAGGAGTCGTAGCAGTCCAGTACCGAGATCACCGGAGCCAGCACGTCATCCAGGCTGGCGCACAGCATCTGCGCGATGCGGTCCCCTTGGAGCAGGGCGGATGTGTAGTTGATCATCGGGAAGGGATTGCGCAGCCCGGGAACGATCCTGCGACCCGGAGTGTCTCCAG
Organism: Actinomycetota bacterium; assembly: GCA_017856385.1. Classification (GTDB taxonomy): domain Bacteria; phylum Actinomycetota; class Actinomycetes; order S36-B12; family S36-B12; genus UBA10649. The sequence continues at coordinate 7,506 of JAFMFD010000032.1, read as the reverse complement.
GGGGCAGGTCGATCGACGAGGAGCTGTGGCTCACTTGGCGAGCACCTCGAAGTCGCTCGCGATGCTGAACAGCAGGTCGTACGGCTCGATCGCGATCCTGTCGGTCGGCTCGGCCCGCTGCCCGGTCACCGCATCGACGGGAATGAGGCGCGCGACGTCGACGTACCCGATGCCCGGCACCTTCTGCAGCACGCCGTAGACGTCACCGATGGAGATGTCGCGGCCGAAGGGCCAGCCCGTCCCGTCGTAGCCACCTCGCAGGGGATGCACGAAGTTGGCGAGCGCCATGTCGGCCTCGTTGAGGACGGCGGCGGAGTTCACCCCGGGTCGTAGGGCCACCCGTGCTGCGACCGAGACCCCCAGGTAGCGGGGCGGCTCGATGCGCACCGTGGTGCCGACCAGCCGACGCTCGTCGATGAAGTCGCGCACCGCGTCGAGGATCTCCTGGCTCGGGCGCAGGACCTCGAAGGGGACTCGACCATCGGGAATGTCGGGGACGACGAGCACCAGGATCGTGCCGGGACTTCCCACCTCGTCCCCGGAGAGGCACTTCGTACGTGCGAGCGAAGGGGCGGCTCGGTGGACGAGCAGCTCGAAGTCGCCCTTGCTCACCGCCCTATCCCGGGACCGCACGACAAGGGCGGCGCGCGCCTTGAGGTCGTCGATGCTCTCCGCGTCGACGCCGCCGATCGCGGGGACGATGTTCTGCACACGTGCGATGAAGGGGATGCTCGTCCTCAGCAGTCGCAGGGTTCCAGTGTCGAGATTGCCCGAGACCCCGCCGCCGGCGCGGTAGCGGGCGATGCGCACGGTGGCCCCTGCATCCGGCGTTGCCCCGAAGGTGCGTGCGCTGCCGTCCTCCATCCGGATCAGGGGCCCGAAGCGCAGGGTGCCGAAGACGGAGTCAAGGGTGAAGACGCGGGCATCTGGTGCCTGGTTCGCGAAGGTCGCGACGCGGTCCCAGACGACCCAGCCGTCCGGACTGCTCACCTCGATAGTCAGGTTGTCCTGCTCGGAGACGAGCGGATAGCGGCTGAGCTGCATCGCCTCACCCGGGGTTCCGGTGGTGCGACCGATCGTCTCGTTCGTGATGTCTGCGCAGTGGGAGGCGACGACTCGGCCGCCGATGGTATCCGCGCTGAGGCTGTGGATCGTGGGGCTTGCCTTGTACCCAGGCTGGTCACCCTCGACGGGCACGACCCGGCAGCGCAGCCATGCAGCGTCGATCCCGCCCAGGTTGGACATCGCGTGTTGCGCGATGAACAGGTCGATGGTGCCCTGGCGGTTGAGCCCCCCGGTGGTGTCGGAGATCAACTCGACCGGATACCACGCCTGCCCGTCCCAGGCCTCGAAGACCCGTGGTGGGCGCAGGGGATCGACGCCGATGCCGTCGATGCGGGAGTCGACGCTGAGCTCGACGATGCAGTTCGTTGCCGGACGCGTCAGTCCGATGAAGAAGGCGTCGCCCGGAACCGGCGTGGGGGAGAAGGCCGCGAGGTCCGAGTTCAGGCCGCTGGACGTGTCGATGATGGTGAACGAGCCCCCGTTGGGCTGCGAGAGCAGCGACTTCACGTCGACGGCCACCAGGGTGAGGTCCTCGTCGGTCGAGAAGGTGATGGGTGACGGCAGGCTGCTGCGAGTGGTCGAGATCTCGGTGCCCTGCGCGATCAGGACATCTCCCTTCTGGGGCACCGTCAGGATGAACTCCATCGTCGTGTAGGCGGCGCCGGGAGGGCGGAGGGTCTCGCCCAGGAGCTCGAGGAACTTGATGTAGTGCAGGTTCGGGACCTGATTGAGGCGGTAGACGAGTTGGTCGACCATGAAGGCGAACGTCTCGATCAGCGTGACGCCTGGGTCGGCGACGTTGTTGTCCGTCCACTCGGGTGCCCGACGCTGGAGCATCCTCTTCGCCTCGTCGACGAAGTCCTGGAACGCCCGATCATCCAGATTGGGGGTGGGGAGTGTCATTGACCCGCCTCGGGAAGCTGTGGGAGTGAATCGTCCTCGTTCGGAATGAGGTAGAAGGGCACCAGAAGGTTGCGCACGTCGTAGCTGTCCTTGAGTCGGTAGGTGACGAGGATGTTGGCGGTCGTGTTGTCGTTGTCGAACGAGACCTGCACGGTGACGACGTCGATCCTCGTCTCCCAGCGCTGGAGCGATGCGGTGACCTGGGCCTGGATCTGCGTCGAGAGCTCGGGTGAGGGGGTCTCGAACACCAGCGAGTGGATGCCGCAGCCGAACTCCGGACGCATCGGCCGCTCACCGTACGCCGTACCGATGATCAGGTGGATGGCCCGCTCAACGTTGGCGATGCCTCCGACGAGGCTGATGTGCCCGCGCTGGTCGAATCTCAGGGGGAAGTCGACCCCGTGGCCGACGAAGTCCGTCAGTCCCATCGCTCAGGCCCCCAGGTTCACGATGCCGCCGGTGATGTCGACCGCAGGAGCGATGAGCGAGGCATCCGCCTCGGCCTCGATGTTGACCGAGGCCGCGGTGATGGCGATCTCCCCGCCGGCCGTGAGCTCGAGCGCGCCCTCGGCGCTGATGGAGACATCGCCCTCGCCATTGATCATCACGGCCGCGGCATTGACTTCGACGGCGCCCTCGGACGAGATCGTGACGTCGGAAGCGCTGGTGATCACGATCGGCTGGCCCTCCACGGTGATGATCTCGATCCCGGTCTCGGGCGAGAGCCGGATCAGGGTCGATGCCCCCATCGTGGTGTTGAGGATGACGCCGGGTGCCTCGGGATCGTCCATGAACATCAGCTGGCTGCCCATCCGGGACGTGAAGGCACGGATCATGGGCACGCCCTCGACCGCCTCCTCCCACGGGACTCCGGGAATGCGCTCCAGGTTGTACAGGCCGCCGAGGACATAGGGGGAGTCCAGCTGCCCGTTGCCGAATGCCACGAGCACCTCGTCGGTCGGCTCGGGGATGATCTGCATGCCCATGCCCTCGCTGGCCCCGGCCTGCACGACTCGGGCCCAGTTGCTGACGTACATGGGGTCCAGCCACGGGAAGCTCAGCAGCACCCGGCCCATCTGCTCAGGGTCCTCCGAGTCGGTGACGATCGCCGGGTAGACGCCGTGCAGCTTGCTCGTCGGTCGCGTCTCGGCGGCTCCCTGGAGCCCGGCAAGGGTGCGGTCCTCCATGCCGCTGCACACCACGTGCGTGCGGTAACCGAAGAGCGAGGGCATGTACGTGTGGGTGGCCGCCGTGATGGTGTACTCCCCGGTGAGCACGCCGGCATCACTCAGGCCGATCGCGAAGTTGGGCATGGCGAAGGGATTGCCGCGCATCGTGATCTCGACGTTCGCGTAGGCCCCCGACATGCGGAAGGCCAGGCCCTCGCTCGCCGCCTCCGCCTGGACCTCGTTCTGGGCGAACCGGGTGAAGTTGACGTTCTGGTTGGTGCTCCCGAGTTCGAGACCGAGCTCCTCGGGGAGGATGAGGTTCAGCGAGCTGTCGCCGAGCGTGGGGCCCTCGCCGATGCCCGGCATGCCGAGCGTCTGGTCCCAGCCGCGGGCGGACGAGACCGCCGTGATGCCGGCCCCCGACACGGAGGCCTTCAGGTTGATGATCCGCTCGTCGCCCACGTCGAATGAGAGCGGTGAGACCTCCACGCCCGGGAGCGGCGGGGGTGCGGTCTCTGCGGGGGTCTGGGGGCCGAACATCAGGGTCGGGATGCCGGTGACGGGGTCGATCAGCACGTTGACCACGTAGCCGATCTCGCGCGCGATGCGCACGAGGAAGTCCCAGTCCGACTCGTTCGACTGGACGGTCATCGGGTACACGGTCGGGTAGGGCTCGGCGATGGTCGGGATGCCGTGCTCAAGGCCGATCATCTCGGCGATCTCGGGATACATCATCATCGGGTAGCCCTTGGTGGACATGCCATGGAGCATCTTGTGCCCGGCGTCGTACGCGCGCACGCGGCTGACGCGCCCGGTCACGCTCTCGTAGCCGACCTCGATGCTCTCCACCTGGCCGAAGAACACGGCCTCGCCCAGTGCGTTGTCCCCGACGATCGCCCGGATCTCGATGGAGTTGCCGATCACGAGCCCGCACTCCTCGATGATGAGGAAGCTCGGGTCGGAGAACTCGACCTCGCACGCGGAGGGCAGGTTGATCTGCGAATCGACCTCGATGCGGCGGATCCGGTGCGCGAACTCGGACGGCAGCGGAATGTCATCGATGAACAGGCGCAGGCTGAGGTCTCCGGTGGGGCTGCTGGTCACGAGTCCGCCTTCCGCCGCTTGCTGCGAGGCGTGTTGGGCGTCGGGGCGGGGCCGACGGGCCGGCCGGACTCACCGCGTCGGGGGAGGGCCGCGCGGTCGGGAACGAGCAGGCGCCGGCCCGCCTTGACGCGCAGCGGGTCGGTGATGCCGTTGGCGGTGGCCAGGTCGCGCCAGTAGGCGGGGTTCTTGTACGAGCGGAAGGCGACGTGCGCCAGCTGGTCGCCGTAGTAGACCTCCTGGCTGCGCCGCGGGAGGTCGCCACCGGACGTCGGGTTAGTCGGCAGGGAGGCGGGCGGGAACTGGGTGATGACCAGGTGGCCGGTAGCCCGGACCGGGTGGCCGAAGGAGTCGAACTGCGTGAACTCGGCCGAGACGCTCTCGACGTAGCTGACCGGTGAGGTGAAGTCCCCCCACAGGATCATCACCATCGGGGCGGTGCCGGTGCCGAGCATCGCCATGAGCGGGTCGACCTCGAGGAGGGCCAGCAGCCGCTCGACGTCGGGGAGCACAGTCGCCGCCTCGGAGTTGCCGCCCTGCTGCGCGTCGGCCAGCGTGCTGTCGAGCACGTAGTCGAACTCGATCGTCATGGGATTGGTGCCGAGCCAGCTGACGGGGCCGGAGCCGAGCGCGTCCGGCGACGGGCTGACGTTCCAGCCTGCGGTCTTGCTGACCTGGATGCTGGACGGTGGCACCCAGAAGGTGATCGCAGGCAGTGCGCCCGCGACCAGGCCCACGCTCTGGTTGCGCACCGCATCGGCCGCGGCGAGGACGCTGGTCGGGCTGTATGCCGCCATGTCACCCGTCGCGGTCCAGCTGGTCAGCGTGGACAGGGCGCTCGCCATGGCGGAGATGCCCCCGGGAAGGACGACGAGTCGGAAGGGCTCCACCGACTCGGCCTCGTCGATGCCCGGGACGAGGTTGTCGCTCGTGGCGAAGCCGGAGTGGCTGAAGGTGAGCGACTCGGTGCTGAACTCCGCGCCCGACCCGGCGGTGAACTCCGGCTGGGTCCACGAGACGGGGTACGCATCCCGGAAGTTGTAGACCGCCTGCTGGAGGATGCCGTTCACGTCGAGGTAGTTGATCGCGATCGACACGGCGGACGCACCCAGGGTGGCCGCGGCGGCGAACCAGGCGGCGATCCAGCCGGACTGGTTCGGGGTCCAGGGCCGGGTCAGGGTGACGTTGCCGTAGGTGAGGTCGCCGATCATCTGGAACCGGGTGCGGGTGTAGCCGCCGGGCTGGAGGTCCTGGGCGCCGAGGCTCACCGAGCCCATGGAGATCGACTGCCAGTTCGCGCCGAGGGTGCGGTCGTCGCCCATGATGTCCACGCTGAGGGCAAATCCGACGAAGTTGGTCGCGGTGTAGTCCGGATCGAACGGCTCTGGCATCGACGACATGTCCTAATCCTCCCTCATCAGTCGTCCGCGCCGTTCACGGTCCCGGAAGAACTCGTTGCGCAGCAGGTGGCGGATGTGGGGATACAGGGCCCGGGCGTGGCGCTCCAGCCACTGGTCGTCGATTGCGGTGTCGGCCGGCGGGGGCGCCTCGGCGCCGCGCCGCCCTCCGGGCCGGCTGCCTGCCGCGTCGCTGGGCTCGGCCGCCTTGGTCGCGGCCGTGGCGGGTGGGCGTGGGGGAGCGCCGGAGCCGGCTGAGGGCCGGCGCTGGACGGAGGGATCGGGAGCCGTGGCGGGGGAGTCGGGCCGACCAGTCGGTGGCTGGGAGCCGTTCATCGGCACGGGCACGGGCAGGCCCGGAGTCGTAGGGCCGCCGGGAGCACCGGCCAGTGGTCCGCGCTCGTCTCCGCCCGTCGAGCGGGGCGACTGCCCACCGCCGGAACCCCCGGCGCCCCCCTGCCGGGGTTCCGGGGAGCGGCGCTCGACCGTGGTTCGGGGTAGGCCGGCGACCCGCTGAGGGGACACGGCATCGGTGGACCGGGATACGACCGGGCGCTGGCCGCCACCCCCCCGATCCCCGGGATTGGGAGCCTCGGACGCCGCGGGTGCAGCGGGAACACGGGCGTTGACGAGCGCCTGCTCCACGCTCAGGGCCTGCCGCTCCGCGGCGACACCGGCAGGCGAGCCCTCCGAGGACGGTGCGGTGCCCGCGCGCTGCTGCACCACGTGGGTGAGCTCGTGCGCGAGGAGCATCCGGGAACGATCGCTCGTGAGCGGGGCCCGTCCAGGCAGGTGGACTACTCCCTCCGTCGCGTACGAGTCGGCGGACATGTGGGAGGCGGCCTGGTCGATCGCCGCGCCACGGCGGACGGTGACCTGGTTCACCCGCGTACCGGTCACGCTGGCCACGGCCTCCTGGACGTCCGACGGCACCTGGATCGTCTGCTCGAGCAGCCCGGACGCCTGGCTCGCCGAGGCGGCAGCGGCCGCCTTCGCAGAGTCGCTGGGAGCAGGGACCGCGCTGCGTCGCTGGACGGGGGTCGGGGCCACGACGCGCAGGGGCACCGGATCCGTGCCCGCCCCGGAGATGGTCAGGCGCAGCGGCGCAGGCGGGGTCGACCCGTTCGATGAAGATGACGACGAGGATGTCGATGAGGACGGGGTCGACGTGGGCACCGCCCGTGCAGGTGTCCGGGCCTCAGGAGCGGAGATGGGTCCGCGTGGAGCGGTCGGCGACATGGCGCCGGACGCCGGTGCATCGGGAGCGACGACGGCGCCGAGGGCGCCCGGCCGGGCTGCCGCTGTGTGCAGAGGGGACCCGGTCGCTGCCGGCTCTGACGAGGTCGTGGCTGCTGGCGTTGCGGCAGTAAGGGGGGCTTCCGCCAGGCCGGAGGATGGCGCGGACGCTGACGCGGGGGTCGGTGACCCGTTGGACGGGCTGGTCGTGACGGTGGCGGATGGCGTCGGGGCCGTGGTCGCCGAAGGCAGCCCGACCGCGGGGGTCGAAGCTGCCGGGACTGGCGCTGGCACTCCAACAGCGGGGCCCGGCGTGCTCGTGGCGCGTCGTTGGATCGGTGTGGTCGTCGCGGCCGCGCCCGTTGCGCTGGTCGCTGGCGCGTTGGTGGCACCGGCGGCAGCAGGGGCGTTGGGTTCGACGATCGGCCCGAAGCGCGCCGGGGCGGTGTCCGAGCTGGTGCCTGCGGGAACGCCTGGTGCGGGGGCGGATGCCGTGGGAGTGGACGCGGCGGGTGTCGACGCGGCGGGTGTCGACGTCGCCGGTGTCGACGCAGCGGGTGTCGACGTCGCCGGAGCCGACGTCGCCGGAGTGGGGTCGGGTGTGTCGGTGGCGCGTCGCTGGATCGGTGTGGTCG
>JAFMFD010000031.1 GCA_017856385.1 Actinomycetota bacterium | reverse complement strand
CAGACGCGCATCATGATGCACCCGCTCACGACGAGCGGTGCCGTAGCGAACCCGAACTCCTCAGCACCGAGCAGCGCGGCGATGACGACATCGCGGCCGGTCTTGAGCTGGCCGTCGGTCTGCACGACCACGCGGTCACGCAGGCCGTTGAGCAGCAGGGTCTGCTGGGTCTCGGCCAGCCCGAGCTCCCAGGGGCCGCCCGCGTGCTTGAGGGAGGTCAGGGGTGAGGCTCCCGTGCCCCCGTCGTTGCCGGAGATCAGGATGACGTCGGCGTGCGCCTTGGCGACACCTGCGGCCACGGTGCCGACGCCGACCTCGGAGACCAGCTTGACGTGGATCCGTGCCTCGGGATTGGCGTTCTTGAGGTCATGGATCAGCTGGGCGAGGTCCTCGATCGAGTAGATGTCATGGTGGGGCGGCGGCGAGATGAGCCCGACGCCGGGAGTCGAGTGACGCGTCCGCGCGACCCACGGGTAGACCTTGTGGCCGGGCAGCTGGCCGCCCTCGCCGGGCTTGGCGCCCTGCGCCATCTTGATCTGGATGTCGTCGCTGTTGACCAGGTACTCGCTGGTGACGCCGAAGCGCCCCGAGGCAACCTGCTTGATCGCGGAGCGCCTCGAGTCGCCGTTGGGCAGGGGCACGTAGCGCTCGGGGTCCTCGCCCCCCTCACCGGTGTTGGACTTGGCCCCGAGCCGGTTCATCGCGATGGCGAGCGTCTCGTGCGCCTCCTGCGAGATCGAGCCGTAGGACATGGCGCCGGTGGAGAACCGCCGGACGATCGCGGACACAGGTTCAACCTCGTCGAGCGGGATCGGGTCGCGCACGCCCTCGCGGAAGGAGAACAGGCCTCGAAGCGTCATCAGCCGCTCCGACTGCTGGTCCACGTGCCGCGAGTACTGCCGGAAGATGTCGAACCGCTTGTTGCGCGTCGCGTGCTGCAGGCGGAACACGGTCTCGGGGTCGAACAGGTGCGGCTCGCCCTCGCGACGCCACTGGTACTCCCCGCCGACCGTCAGGGTCCGGTGCGCCGGTGCGATGCCCGACGGGGGGTAGGCGACGCGGTGCCGGCGGGACACCTCCTCGGCGATGACGTCGAGGCCCACTCCCCCGAGTCGTGAGGAGGTTCCGGTGAAGTGCGCATCGATGAGCTCCTGCGACAGTCCGAGGGCTTCGAAGATCTGGGCTCCCCGGTAGGAGGCAACCGTCGAGACGCCCATCTTCGACATGACCTTCAGCAGACCCTTGCCGAGCGCCTTGACCACGTTGCGCATCGCCTTCTCGGGCGCAATGTCGCCGAGCATCCCCCGCCGGGCCATGTCCTCGGTGGTCTCCAGTGCGAGATAGGGGTTCACCGCAGCGGCGCCGTAGCCGATGAGCAGTGCCACGTGGTGCACCTCGCGGACGTCGCCGGCCTCGACGAGCAGACCCACCATTGTCCGCGTCTTCGTGCGGACGAGATGGTGGTGGACGGCGGCCGTCAGCAGCAGGGACGGGATGGGTGCGTGCTGGGAGTCGCTGTCGCGGTCGGAGAGCACGATGAAGCGCTTGCCTTGGCGGATGAAGGCATCGACCTCGTTGAAGATCGACTTCAGGCGGCTCTCCAGCGCCTCGCCGCCCCCGGCGACCGGATACAGGCCCGAGACGCGCACGCCGGCGAAGTTCGAGAACTGGCCGTCCTGGTCGATGTGCAGGATCTTCGACAACTCGTCGTTGTCGATGACGGGGAACGGCAGGACTACTTGCCGGCAGTGGCCCGCGGCCGGCTGGAGCAGGTTGCCCTCGGGGCCGATGATGCTCGACAGCGAGGTGACGATCTCCTCGCGAATAGCGTCCAGGGGCGGGTTCGTGACCTGCGCGAAGAGCTGGGCGAAGTAGTCGAAGAGCAGGCGCGGGCGATCCGAGAGGACCGCCATCGGGGTGTCGGTCCCCATCGAGCCGATCGCCTCGGCTCCCGTGGTCGCCATCGGCTCGATGATGACGCGCAGCTCCTCGTCGGTGTAGCCGAAGGTCTGCTGGCGCCGCGCGACCGACTCGCTCGTATGCACGATGTGCTCGCGCTCGGGCAGGTCCTCGAGGTGAATCAGCCCGGCCTGGAGCCAATCCCCATATGGGTACTCCGCCGCCAGCTGCGACTTGACCTCAGCGTCCTCGATGATCCGGCCCGCCTCAGTGTCCACGAGGAACATGTGTCCGGGCTGCAGGCGCCCCTTGCGCACGATGGTCGCCGGATCGATGTCCAGCACGCCCGTCTCCGAGCCGAGGACGACTAGCCCGTCGTCGGTGACCCAGAAACGTCCCGGCCGCAGCCCGTTGCGATCGAGGACAGCGCCGATCTGCGTGCCGTCGGTGAAGCACACGTTCGCCGGGCCGTCCCAGGGCTCCATGAAGTTCGAGTGGAACTCGTAGAACGCACGACGAGCCGGATCCATCGACGGGTTGTTCTCCCACGCCTCGGGGATCATCATGAGCACCGCGTGCGGCAGGCTCCGGCCGCCCAGGTGGATCAGCTCTAGGACCTCGTCGAAGGATGCGGAGTCGCTGCCACCCGGCGTGCAGATCGGGAAGAGGCGGGTGATGTCGCCGGGGATGACGTCGGAGGTGAGCAGCGCCTCACGGGCGGTCATCCAGTTGCGGTTGCCCTTGACGGTGTTGATCTCGCCGTTGTGCGAGATGTACCGGTACGGGTGCGCGAGCGCCCACGAGGGGAAGGTGTTGGTCGAGAAGCGCGAGTGCACCAGGGCGAGCGCGGACTCCATGCGCGGGTCGGAGAGCTCCGGGTAGAACGGCTCGAGCTGGCCCGTCGTGAGCATCCCCTTGTAGACGATCGTCCGGGAGGACAGGGAGGCCACGTAGGTCCCGAGCTCGCGCTCCATGCGCTTGCGCAGCGCGAAGGCGCGACGGTCGAGCTCCACACCGGCGAGCTCGCCGTGGGTCGAGGCCACGAAGAGGTAGTCGAAGGCCGGCATCGTGCTGCGCGCGGATGCTCCGACGAGGGTGGGGTCGGTGGGGCACTCGCGCCACCCGAGCACGCGCAGCCCCTCCTGGCCGGCGATGGCGTCGACCTCCTCGCGGATGCGCACAGCCTCCTCGGCCTCGAGCGGCAGGAACACCACGCCGACGGCGTACGCCCCCGGTTCGGGCAGTTCGAGGCCGCTCGTCTCCCGCAGCAGCCGGTCGGGGACCTGGATGAGGATGCCGGCGCCGTCGCCGCTGTCGGGCTCGGCCCCAGAGGCACCTCGGTGCTCGAGGTTTCGCAGCGCCGTGAGCGCCTTGTCGACGATGTCGTGCGACGGCACGCCGGTGAGGGTGGCGACGAAGGAGACGCCGCAGGCGTCGTGCTCCTCGAGGCCGCTGTAGAGGCCCTGCGGAGAGGGCTGTGCGGAGGAGGAGAACATGGGCACCTCATTCGTCGTCCGGAGGGTCGACCCGTGAAGGGGCGACGCTGGGCTCCCGGGACGACGTTGGCCCGAGCTCCCTCAGGCTACCCGACCTCGGGTGTGTCGCGCGAATCAGGTGCGCCCTGCCGGACGAGCACGGTGTCGCGCCCCGGCCGCATCCGCGAGGAGACCACCAGGTAGGCCAGCGCGCCGATCCCGACCAGGATCGAGGTCCAGACGTTCAGCCTCAGGCCGAGGACGGTGTTCGCGGAGTCGATGCGCAGCATCTCGATCCACAGGCGCCCGCACGTGTAGAGCAGGACGTACAGGGCGAACACGCGACCGTGGCCGAGGGAGAACCGCCGGTCGGCCCACAACAGCACGATCACCATGGCGACAAGCCAGAGCGACTCGTACAGGAAGGTGGGATGGAACGTCGCCACGTCGGCGTAGCCGTTGGGGCGGAACTGCTCGGCTATCTCCAGCCCCCACGGGAGGTCGGTCGGAGCTCCGAAGAGCTCGGAGTTGAACCAGTTGCCCCATCGACCGATGGCCTGCGCGAGGGCGATGGCCGGGGCGATCGCGTCGCCCACCGGAGGCAGGAGCACCCCGGCGCGGCGAGCGCCGATCCAGGCTCCGAGGGCGCCAAGGGTCACCGCTCCCCAGATGCCCAGACCGCCGTCCCAGATCCGCACCGCTCCGGCCAGCCCCGAGCCGCCGGGGCCGAAGTACAGCTGCCAGTCCGTGATGACGTGGTAGAGGCGGCCGCCGATGATGCCGAACGGGACTGCCCAGACAGCGATGTCGAGGATCGTTCCCCTCGCCCCGCCGCGGGCCTCGTAGCGCCGGCTACCCCACCAGACGGCGACGACGATGCCGATGACGATCAGCAGCGCGTACGCCCGGATCGGCAGGGGCCCGAGGTTCCAGACGCCCGTCTCCGGGCTCGGGATCGCGAGGGGCACCGCCGTTACCGTCAGGGGGTCTCCTGCGGCGCCGCACCCTCGGCGGCTCCACCCGAGGCGATGAACTCGCGCAGCAGGGCATCGTCGGCAAGCGTCGGCGTGGGCACCGGGACTCCGTCGAGCAGTGCGTAGGGGGTGCCGTCCGCACCCGAGCTGCTGAAGGTCACCCCGCTGTTGTTGGCCCAGCCACGGTAGGTGCCGTCGGCGACACAGGCCTGGAATGCCTCGAGGTCGGCCCCGGCGATGCCGGCCTGCTCGGCGACCGCGGTGAACTGCTCGTCAGTCCAGCCATCGCCCTCGCCCGCGGGCTGATTGGCGTAGAGCGCATCGTGGAACTCGCGGGTCTTGCCGGCATCGATCGCGCAGCCCCAGGCCGCCGTGGCGCGACTCGAGGAGTCCCGGACGGCCGCGTCGCGTCCCTCGTTCACACGGTCGAGGAAGGTGGCGGGCCGCCAGATCAGCCGAACCTCCCCCTCCTCGGCGAGCGCGGCGATACCCGCGCCGTTCGCCTGCTCGACCGAGCCGCACGCGGGGCACTGGAAGTCCTCCCAGATCTCCAGAACGGGGGCGGTCTCCGAGGCGGTGCCGTAGGGGACGCCAAAGGCCTGCGGGGAGTCGGCGGCGAGCACGCCTGCGGGCAGGGCCGCTCCTGGATCGACCTCCGCGGTCGGGACGGATGAGGAGTTGCCGCGGGCCACGACGGCCACCGCGATGATGCCGACCACGACGACGACCACGACGACCGCGCCGATGATGCGGACCAGGCGTTCGCGCCGCCGCTCCTCCGACTGCGCGGCCTCGCGGGCTGCTGCCGCCCGGTCCCGACGCTTGCTGCCGGACTCGCTCATCGGTCTGTCTCCTTCTCTCCGCACCCGAGGACGCCTGTTCGGATCACACGGTACGCGGCCCCACCGGCGCCGCCACACGAGGCCGCCAGACCCCAGGGCTCAGGCAGGTCGACGACGGACGCCTTCCGCAAGGTCCGCAGCGAGCAGTCCCACCTGCTCGCGCGCCTCGGCGGGGCTGGCCGCCTGGAGGATCCGCCGGACGAAGGCCGAGCCGACGATCACGCCGTCGGCGTAGGCCGCCACCTCAGCCGCCTGGTCGCCCGTGGAGACCCCCAGCCCGACGCAGACGGGCAGGTCCGTGGCGTGGCGGGCACGCTCGACGAGCTCGGGAGCGGCGGAACTCACCTGCGCACGCGCACCCGTGACGCCCATCGTCGAGGCCGCGTAGAGGAAGCCGGACGACACCGAGGCGACCCGGTCGATCCGCGCGTCGGTCGATGATGGCGCCACCAGGAACACCCGATCGAGGTCGTTCCGCCCGGTCGCATCGATCCACGCGGCGGCCTCCTCGGGGGTGAGGTCCGGGGTGATGACACCGTGCCCACCGGCCTGCGCCAGGCGGGTCGCGAACCGGTCGACCCCGTAGCGCTCGATGGGGTTCCAGTACGTCATGACCACGGCGGTGATCCCGTGCGCGCTCACCTGCTCCACGACGTCGAGGACGACGTCCGTGGTCGTGCCACCGCCCAGCGCCTGCTCGACCGCGGCCTGGATGTCCGGGCCGTCCATCAGTGGATCGGAGTAGGGCAGGCCCACCTCCACGATGTCGACGCCGCCGTCGACCATCGCCCGGATGAGCTCGACCGACTCCTGCGCGGTGGGGAACCCGGCGGGCAGGTAGCCGATCAGTGCCGCCCTGCCCTCGTGCCTCGCCTGGTCGAAGACCTCGGCCAGGGAGCGGCTCATGCGCCTGCGCCCGGCAGCCCGAACCACTCCGCCGCCGTGGCGACGTCCTTGTCGCCCCGACCGGAGAGGTTGATGACGATGATCGCGCCGGGGCCGAGCTCCCGACCCAGGCGCATGGCCCCGGCCAGGGCGTGCGCCGTCTCGATGGCCGGGATGATGCCCTCGGTGCGGCACAGCACCTCGAAGGCCGCCATCGCCTCCGCATCATCCACCGGCTCGTAGACCGCCCGCCCTGTGTCGTGCAGCCAGGCGTGCTCCGGTCCGACCCCGGGGTAGTCGAGTCCGGCGGAGATCGAGTGCGAGGGCATGGTCTGGCCCCACTCGTCCTGCATCACGTAGGTGCGTGCTCCGTGGAGAACACCCGGCGCCCCCGTGGCGAAGCGCGATGCGTGCCGACCCGTCGCGACGCCCTCGCCGCCGGCCTCGTACCCCCGCAGCTGCACCTGCGGGTCGTCGAGGAAGCCGCTGAACAGCCCCATCGCATTCGACCCGCCACCGACGCAGGCGACAGCGGCGTCCGGCAGGCGCCCCTCGACCGCAAGGATCTGCTCGCGCGTCTCGCGGCCGATCACCTCGTGGAAGTGGCGGACCATCCGCGGGAAAGGGGCAGGACCGGTGACCGTGCCCAGGACGTAGTGCGTCCGCTCGACGGTGGTGACCCAGTCGCGCATGGCCTCGTTGATGGCGTCCTTGAGCGTGCGGCTGCCGGCCGTGACCGGAACGACCTCGGCTCCGAGCAGCCGCATGCGGGCGACATTCAGCGCCTGGCGCCGGGTGTCCTCCTCGCCCATGTACACCGTGCACTCCAGGCCCATGAGCGCAGCGGCCGTGGCCGTGGCGACGCCATGCTGCCCGGCCCCGGTCTCCGCGATGACCCGCTGCTTGCCCATGCGCCGGGTGAGGAGGGCCTGCCCGAGCACGTTGTTGATCTTGTGCGATCCGGTGTGGTTGAGGTCCTCGCGCTTGAGGTAGACACGCGCGCCGCCGCACTCGAGGGAGAACCGGGACGCGAAGGTCAGGGGGCTGGGGCGGCCGGTGTATGTGCGCTCGAGCTCGGAGAGCTCGAGCGCGAACGTCGGATCCGCGCATGCGAGATCGAAGGCCTGCTCGAGCTCGTCGAGCGCGGCGGTGAGCGCCTCGGGCACGAACCTGCCGCCATAGGGCCCGAAGTGGCCTGGCTGGTGCTCCTGGGTCGTGGTCATCAGTGCCTTCCGTGCCTCAGTGCCGGGTGAGCACCTGCCGTGACGAGGTCGTGCACAGCCGTACGCGGATCCCCTCCCGTGACGAGGCTCTCGCCGACGAGGACGGCATCCGCGCCGGCCTCGGCGTAGGTGATCAGGTCACGGGCATCGCGCACCCCTGACTCCGCGACCTTCACCGACGATGTCGGCAGCAGCGGGGCGAGGCGGGCGAACGTCCCGCGATCGACCTCGAGTGTCTTCAGGCTGCGGGCGTTGACGCCGATCACATCCGCTCCCGCGTCGACGGCACGCTGCACCTCGTCCTCCTCATGCACCTCGACGAGCGCGGTGAGGCCAAGGCTGCGGGCGCGCTCGACCAGGCTTACCAGCGCCTCCTGCTCGAGGGCTGCGACGATCAGTAGCACGATGTCGGCGCCGTAAGCCTTCGACTCCCACAGCTGGTAGCTCGTGACGATGAAGTCCTTGCGGAGCACCGGGACGTCGACTGCAGCACGGACGGCGGCGAGGTCAGCGAGCGAGCCACCGAACCGCCGGCCCTCCGTGAGCACGCTGATGCAGTGCGCGCCGCCCGCCTCGTACTCGACCGCGAGAGCAGCAGGATCGGCGATCTCGGCGAGCGCGCCGCGACTGGGGCTCGCGCGCTTCACCTCGGCGATGACGCACACATCGTCACCGCCGAGTATGGCTGCCGCGTCCCGTGCGGCAGGCACGCGCGCGGCACGCTCCTTGACGGCGTCCAGTGGAACCTGGGCCATCCGCTCCGCGACATCGGCGCGCACGCCGTCGAGGATGTCGTCGAGCACGCTCACGACATCAGCCTAACCGCGCATCCGAAGCGCGCCTTCCGGCACCCTTCCGCAGGTCAGCCGATGCCTGACCCGAGGTACGGCACGAGGTTTCGCACGACTCCGAAGGCGATGAGTGCGACGAAGGCGGCGACCGTCAGGATTGTCCGCCATCGCAGGGCACGATGGGTCAGGCCGGGCATGCGCCCACGCCAGGCGCGCGCTCCCCATCGCACCCACAGGACGACGACCAGCGGCACAAGCACCACGAGCAGGATGTTGTGGTCCAGAGCGCCCGGGACGTCACCCGTGACGAGGGCGTGCGTGCCGCGCATGAGTCCGCACCCCGGGCAGTCGATGCCGAGCAGCGCCTGGGTCGGGCAGACCGGGTAGTGGCCAGGCTCGTTCGGGTCGACGACGGCCAGCAGGCCGAGCAGTGCGACCGCCACGACCGCGGTGGCAGACGGACCGAGGATGCGCCGGGCACGTGCCCGGTGATCCTCGTGCGGTGGGATCGCATAGGGCGACGCAGCCGGATCGCTGCCCGCCGTCTGCAGGTCCGGCCCGATCGACATGGGTCGAGCCTACGACGGCAGAGGCAGCCGGACGGTGAATCGCGCACCGCCCTCGACCGCCTCGCCGACCTCGGCCGTTCCCCCCAGGCCCAGCGCGAGCCGACCCACGAGCGCCAGGCCCAGGCCCGTACCCACCGGGCGCACTCCGCGGTATCTCTCGTGCAGGGCCCCAGGCTCGAAGGCCACGGCCCGGTCCTCATCGGTCAGGCCCGGACCGCAGTCCCTCACCTCGACGACCGCGGCGCCCGCCTCGGCACGGATCGCGAGCACCATCGACGCCTCGGGAGGGCTGACCCGCAGGGCATTCTCGGCCAGGTTGTCGATGATCTGCCGCAGGCGCAGCGGGTCCGTGCGCACGACCATGGGACCGTCCGGCAGCTCGGTGACCAGGTGGACGCCCTCCCGCTCGGCACGGTCCTGCCAGACCTCCCCCGCGTCCCGTCCGAGCTCCGCGAGATCGACGTCGACCGGGGTCATGCGGAAGTCGATCGCACCGAGGCGCGCGAGGTCGAGCAGGTCCGAGACGAGTCGATCGAGTCGGGCTGCCTCCAGGGCCACGGTCGTCCCGGTGCGGGCGACGTCGTCGCCGTCGATCACGCCGTCCGCGAGAGCCTCGGCGTATCCCTTGACCGCCGTGAGCGGGGTCCGCAACTCATGCGATACCGAGAGCAGGAACTCGCGCTGCCGCCCCTCCGACGCCAGGAGCGCGGAGTTCAGGTGGTTGAGGCTGTCTGCGATGTCGGCGATCTCCGTCGGCCCCTCGGGCACCAGGGTGACATCGCGCGATCCGGCGGCCATCTGGTTGGCGGCGTCCCGCGCGGCCCGAAGCGGGCGGATGAGACGTCGCGCGGCCCAGTAGCCCACGGGCACGGCGACGACCAGGCCGATGAGCAGGCCCGCGGCCAGTCGGCGGATGGCATCGGACGCCTCGACTCCCGCGACCGTCAGCGGCTGCAGCAGGACGACCGCGCCCCCCGCGACGAGCGGCCGCCCCTCGACGAGAACGGGTCCCTGTGCCGTCTCCCCCCGGGTGGACACGGGGTCACCGTCCATCAGGTCGTCCATCGCCGCGACGCTCACGCCCGGCGGGGCCTGCGCCCCCGGAGCGAGCAGGTATCCGGTGATCTGCTCGGCCTGCAGCGCAGCGATCAGCGGGCGCGGAAGCGGCTCCCCTCGGCGTCCGGTGTCGCCGCGATCCAGCGCGGTCGCGGTCAGGTCGGCCAGGCGCACGAGGTCAGCCCGTGCCTGCTGCTCGGCCGCATTGCGGACGAGCGGATAGGACGCCACCCCGGCCAGCACCGCCGTGATGACGGCGACGGCCGAGACCAGCAGCACCGTCCGCGCAGCCAGGCTCGTACGCCGGCGCCCCGGCTCGCGGGGCGCAGCCGCGGTCACGGAGCCTCGGGCGGCTCGGCGGAGTAGCCCACGCCGCGGACCGTGCGGATGGGGCTCGCGCTCCCGAGCTTGCCCCTCACCTGCGCGACGTGGACATCGACGGTGCGCGTGCCCACCACTGCGGCGTAGCCCCACACCTCCGAGAGCAGTTGCTCGCGCGAGTAGACCCGCCCCGGATGCCGCATCAGATGGGCGAGCAGGTCGAACTCGGTGGCCGTCAGCGCCACGGGTGCATCGCCGACGCTCGCACGGCGGGTGACCAGGTCGATCGTGACGTCGCCGAGGGTGATCGGTGCCTCGTCGGCCGCGATCAGCGAGCTGCGCCGAACCACGGACTTGATGCGCGCGACCACCTCGCGTGGGCTGAACGGCTTGGTGATGTAGTCGTCGGCCCCGAGCTCCAGTCCGAGCACGCGATCGACCTCGTCATCGCGCGCGGTGCAGAACAGGATCGGCAACCAGTTGCCCTCAGAACGCAACTGCCGGCAGACCTCGGTCCCGTCGAGCACGGGCAGGCCCACGTCCAGGATCATTGCGACCGGATGCATCGTGCGGGCCGCTGCGAGGGCGGACTGCCCATCCGCAACAACGTGGACGCCGAATCCCTCGCGCGCGATGTACAGGCGCAGCAGGTCGGAGATGGCCCGCTCGTCCTCGACGATGAGGACCAGGCCGCGCGGGGAGTCGACACTCACGGGTCAAGGGTGTCAGACCCGCGGCGCTCGCACGACGCCGCCGATCCGAGGGTTGTCTGCGCGAGGTCAGGATCAGGTAAGGGGGGTGCTGCTACCGCGCTGGTGTCAGCTGCGCTTCTTGCCCAGGCCCGCCTTGGCCATGATCGCGCCGACGATGACCGCGACGCCGCACAGCCCCACGCTCGCCCAGAACAGCGGCCAGTTGCCCCAGATCACCGCGAGGGTGCCGAGGATGAAGGCGATGGTGATGATGACGACCGTCGTCCATGCCGCGGGGGTGGACCCGTGGCTGTCGTGGTGCTCGTGCTGGACGGGGGCCGGGCTGCTGGGCGAGGACATGCCGCCCATTGAACCAGATCGCTCGGCCGCATCCGGCCGCCGCGGACGGGCCGGTCAGTCCTCGGCCGTGGGGTCCAGCCCGCGGTCCTGCGCATCCCATGCGCTCAGCGGTCGCGGCGAGCGGCGACGCGACGAGGCGGAGTCGTAGCGGGAACCCAGGGTCGGCCACTCCCGTCCCCGGGCGAGGGTCCACGCACCCACTCCCGCGACCAGCAGCCCGCCGACCAGGCTCAGCGCCGAGCCGCCTCCAATCAGGAGCGGGACCACGGCTCCGATGAGGCCTGCCGCGACGAGGAGCCCGCCGACGAGCGAGCGCCCCCAGGACCGCGTCGCGATCACGCCGCCGACGACCGCGAGGGTCAGCCACGGGAGCCCGAGCGCGACGATCAGGCAGGCCAGCCCCGCGGCCAGCACGGCCAGGGCGAGCCCGTAGGCCCGCGCAGGCGTCAGCACACCGGCCTCGACGCCGTGAGTGTCGCCGCAGCGGCAACCGCGCGCAGGACAGCGGCCGCCTTGTTGGCGCACTCATCGGCCTCAGACGCGGGGACGGAGTCGGCGACGATGCCGGCGCCCGCCTGGACGTGTGCGACACCGTCCTTGATGAGGGCCGTGCGGATCGCGATGGCCGCATCGAGGTTGCCCGCGAAGTCGAAGTAGCCCACGCATCCGCCGTACAGCCCCCGCCTCGACGGCTCGAGCTCGTCGATGATGGCCATCGCCCGCGGCTTGGGCGCGCCGCTGAGCGTTCCAGCAGGGAAGGTCGCGGCCAGCACGTCGTACGCGGCTCGTCCCGGGGCAAGGTGGCCGGTGACGGTGGAGACCAGGTGCATGACGTGGGAGTACCTCTCGACGTTCATGAACTCCACGACAGCGACCGAACCGGGGTCGCACACGCGTCCGAGGTCGTTGCGGGCGAGGTCGACCAGCATCACGTGCTCGGCGCGCTCCTTCACGTCAGCGGCGAGCTCGTCGGCGAGGGCGACATCCTCTTCAGGCGTCGCGCCGCGTCGGCGGGTCCCGGCGATCGGGTGCAGCACGCACGTCTCGCCCTGGACGGTCACGAGCGCCTCCGGCGACGACCCGACAATCTCGAAGGCCGTCGTCGTGGACAGGGAAGGGCCCTCATCGATCGCGGGCACCCTGATCAGGTACATGTACGGGCTCGGGTTGGTCGCGCGCAGAACACGGTAGACATCGCGCGCCGACGCGGCGCAGGGCACCGAGTACCGCTGCGACAGGACGATCTGGAAGGCATCCCCCGCACGGATGTACTCCTGAGCGGCGGCGACCTGGGTGAGGAACTCCCCGTGCGGCGTCGCCGACTCCACCACGATCGGTGCCGAACGGTCATACGTCGCGAAGCCCAGCGCCATGGGCGACGACAACTGCGCCTGCATCCGGTCGAGGCGGTCGACGGCGTCCTGCCACGCCTCATCGACGCGCTCATCCGTCGCGTCGTAGTTGATGGCATTGGCGATCAGCAGCACCGACCCGTCGACGTGATCGAGCACGGCGAGGTCCGTTGCAAGCAGGAACGCCATCATGGGAATGCCGAGCAGGTCCGGGTTGTCGTCGGGCACGCGCTCCCACGACCGGACGGTGTCGTAGGTCAGGTAGCCGACGAGGCCGCCGGTGAGCGGTGGGAGTCCGTCGAGCGCCGGGGTGCGCAGGGCCGCCACGGTGTCACGGAGCACGTCCATAGCTGGGCCGTGCGTGGGCAGACCGACGGGCGCATGGCCCAGCCAGCGGGCCGACCCCTGATGCTCGGTGAGCATGGCCGCGCAGTGCACGCCGACGAAGGAGTAGCGGGACCAGGTGCGCCCCTGCTCCGCGGACTCCAGCAGGAACGTGCCCGCGCGATCACCGCACAGCACCTCGAACAGGCCGACGGCGGTCAGGCCGTCGGCGAGCAGGCGTCGGACCACCGGGATGACGCGTCGATCGCGCGCCAGCTCCCGGAACGTCGCGAGGTCCGGGGCCGCCGCGCCGGTGAAGTCACTCATCGCCGTCGACCCGGCCGACCGAGGGTGCGACACCATCACCTTCGAGGAGGACACCGTCACCCTCGAAGCATGTGCGCGACCCCGTGTGGCAGGCGGCCCCCGTCTGGTCGACCAGAAGGAGCACAGTGTCGCCGTCGCAGTCCAGGTGCGCCTCGCGCACGTGCTGGACATGCCCCGAGGTGTCACCCTTGGCCCACCGGGCCTGTCGGCTGCGGCTGAAGTAGACCGCCCGCCCCGTCAGCAGGGTCTCGCGCAGGGTCTCCGGGCTCATCCACGCCATCATCAGGACCTCACGGGTGTCCCACTGCTGCGCGATGGCCGGAACGAGGCCGTCGGCACTGAAGCGCGTGCGCGCGACGAAGCTCTCCACCGCGGCCTCGGACATGCACCCATTCTGCCGGTGTGCGACAGTCGCGCCATGAGCGCCTCCAGACAGGCCCGACGCGAGCGCCTGGAGCTCGCGGAACTGCTGCTGGCGGTGGGGCCCGACGAGTCGACGCTCTGCGAGGGCTGGACGACGCGCGACCTCGCAGCGCACCTCGTGGTGCGCGAGGGCCGACCCGACGCCGCCCCCGGGATCGCGCTCCCGCCGTTCGCCGGGTGGACGGCGCGAGTCCAGGCGTCGGTGGCCTCCCGCCCCTACCCCGAGCTTGTTCGCGCGGTGCGCACCGGGCCACCGCGCCTGTCGGTGTTCTCCCTGCCCGGCATGGATGGCCTCGCGAACCTCGCGGAGTACTACGTCCACCACGAGGATGTCCGACGCGGCGCACCCGGCTGGGAGCCGCGCGACCTCGATCCCGAGCTCGCCGATCTCCTGTGGGGGCGACTGAGCACCATGGGCAGGCTCCTCGTGCGCTCGAGCCCGGTGGGCGTGACGCTCGAGCGCGCGGACGGCCCGGGCGGGCGCATCGTCGCCAAGGGCGGGGCGGGCGTCACGCTGCGCGGTACCGCGGGCGAACTGCTGCTGCGTGCCTACGGACGCCATGCCGTGCAGGTCGAGGTGGACGGTCCGGCCGACGCGGTGGCGGCCTTCGAGTCGGCATCCCTGGGGATCTGACCCGCCGGTCAGCGGACCGGGTAGCCGACCTCTGCGAGGCTGGCCTTCACCTCTTCGATCGACAGCGTGCCGAAGTGGAAGACGCTGGCCGCGAGCACGGCGTCCGCACCTGCTGCGACCGCCGGCGCGAAGTCCGCAGCCCGGCCCGCTCCGCCGCTGGCGATCAGCGGCACGCGGACCTCACGGCGCACGAGGGAGATGAGCTCGAGGTCGTAGCCGGACTCCGTGCCGTCGGCATCCATCGAGTTCAGCAGGATCTCTCCGGCCCCGCGCTCCGCCCCCTCGACCGCCCACTCCAGGGCGTCGATGCCCGTGCTCCGTCGGCCCCCGTGGGTCGTGACCTCGAACCCGCTGGGCGTGTGCACCCCGTCGGGACAGCGTCGCGCGTCGACGCTCAGCACGACGCACTGCGAGCCGAACCGCTGTGCAGCATCGCTGAGCAGAGTGGGATCGGCGATCGCCGCCGTGTTGACGCTCACCTTGTCAGCGCCGGCACGCAGCAGACGGTCGAAGTCCGCGACCTCGCGCACTCCCCCGCCCACGGTCAGCGGGATGAAGACCGTCTCGGCGGTCCGGCGCACGACGTCGTAGGTCGTCGCGCGGTCCGAGCTCGATGCGGTGATGTCGAGGAAGACGAGCTCATCGGCCCCGGCAAGGCCGTAGGCGGTCGCGAGCTCGACCGGGTCGCCGGCATCGCGCAGCTCGACGAAGTTGATCCCCTTGACCACGCGTCCGGCGTCGACATCGAGGCACGGGATGACGCGGATCGCCACGCTCACGGCCGCGGGGGTCCCCACTGGTACGGGTCGTACCGGGGCTCGCTCGCGGCGATCGCCTCGGGAAGGGTGAAGGCGCCGTCGTAGAGCGCGCGTCCGATGATCGCGCCCTCGATGCCGTGCGGCACCATCTCGGCCAGCTTGTGGAGGTCCTCCAGTCGGGAGATGCCGCCGGACGCGATGATCGGCCGACTGGTCGCGTGGCACACCTCCTTCAGCAGGTGGAAGTTCGGGCCGTGCATGGTGCCGTCCTTGGTCACGTCGGTCACGACGTACCGGGCGCACCCCGCTGCGTCGAGACGGCCCAGGGTCTCCCACAGGTCGCCGCCGTCCTTGGTCCAGCCCCGAGCCGAGAGCGTGTGGCCGCGGACGTCGAGGCCGACTGCGATGCGGTCGCCGTGCTCGGCGATCACCCGAGCCGTCCAGTCGGGATCCTCGAGTGCCGCCGTGCCCAGGTTCACGCGCGCGCAGCCCGTCGCCAGGGCCCGGGTCAGGGACTCGTCGTCGCGGATGCCGCCCGACAGCTCCACGTGCACCGCCCCGCGCACTTCGCGCACCACGTTGGCGATGAGGCCCGCGTTGCTGCCCCGGTCGAACGCGGCATCCAGGTCGACCAGGTGGATCCACTGCGCACCCTGCTGGACCCACGTCCGGGCAGCGTCGATGGGCGAGCCGTACTGGGACTCGGTGCCGGCCTTGCCCTGGACCAGGCGGACCGCCTGGCCATCGGCGACATCGACGGCGGGGAGCAGGACAAGAGCGGCGTTGTTCCTCACGGCGCGACACTATCCAATGCACCTGACCATCAAATGCACGTGGCGCGACCGCCGACGCGCATGCGCTCAGAGGCTGCGGACCCACGTCTCCAGCACGGTCGCCCCGGCGTCGCCGGACTTCTCCGGGTGGAACTGGGTCGCCGCCAGCGGGCCGTCCTCGACTGCCGACACGAAGTCCTCGCCGTGGTGCGTCCAGCCGACCTGCGCAGTGGCCGATGATGGCAGCCACGTGCGCACCGCGTAGGAGTGCACGAAGTAGAAGCGCTCGCCCTCGAGACCGCGCAGGAGGGTCGAGCCCTCGGGCACGCGCACCGTGTTCCAGCCCATATGCGGGAGCACCTGCGCGTGCAGGCGCTCGACGGTGCCCGGCCAGCGGCCGAGTCCGTCGACCTCCGCACCGTGCTCGACACCGCGACCGAACATCACCTGCATGCCCACGCAGATCCCGAGCACCGGCCGACCCTCGGCGAGTCGTCGATCGACGATGACATCGCCCTGAACATCGCTGATCCCCGACATGCAGGCCGCGAAGGCGCCGACGCCCGGGACCACAAGGCCGTCGGCCGCGAGGGCCGTGGCCGCATCGCTGGTGACGGTGACATCGGCACCGACCCGCTCGAGGGCGCGCTGCGCCGAGCGCAGGTTGCCCGAGCCGTAGTCGAGGACGACGACCGATGTCATGACGTGGGCGGCGTGAGCGTTCCCTTGGTGGAGGGAACGCCGACGACCCGCGGGTCGAGCATCACGGCATCGCGCAGGGAGCGGGCCACCGACTTGAACTGCGCCTCGACGACGTGGTGGGCATTGCGGCCGGAGAGCACCCGGACGTGCAGGGTGATCTGCGCCGTGGCCACGATCGACTCCCAGATGTGGCGCGTCAGCGTGGTGTCGTACGTGCCGATGAGCTCGACGAGGTCGGGCTCCTCGTGCACGAGGTAGGGGCGGCCCGAGAGGTCGACCGCGGACTGCACCAGGCACTCGTCCAGCGGTACGAGCGCGTCTCCGTAGCGCCGAAGTCCGGCCCGGTCGCCGAGGGCCTCGTTGATCGCCTGGCCGAGGGCCAAGGATGTGTCCTCGACGGTGTGATGGGCATCGACCTCCAGATCGCCACGCGTGTGGACCGTGAGGTCGAGGCCACCGTGCTTCGCCAACTGCGCGAGCATGTGGTCGAAGAACGGCACACCCGTGTCGACCGTGCTCTGCCCGGTGCCGTCGAGCTCGACCTCGACGAGGACGGTGCTCTCCTTGGTGCTGCGGTCCACCCGCGCGGTGCGGCTCATGCCTCGGCGTCCCCTGCTTCCGTGCCCAGCACCTCGCGCAGGGCTGCCCTGAACCTATCGTTCTCCACCGGCGTGCCGACGGTGACGCGCAGCCAGCCCTGCGGGCCGGTCTGCCGGATCAGCACCCCTCGATCGAGCAGTCCGCGCCAGATGGCGTCGCGGTCCGTGAAGGTGCCGAACAGCAGGAAGTTTGCGTCGCTCGGCGCCACGCGCAGGCCCTCCGCGACGAGCCACTCGGCCAGGCGATCGCGCTCCTGCCGCAGCATCGCCACCTGCGCCTGCAGCACGTCGGCATGCTCCAGGGCGGTGAGGGCGACCGCCTGCGTGACCGCAGACAGGTGATACGGCAGGCGCACGACCTGCAGCACGTCGACGACCGCGGGATCGGCAGAGACGCAGTAGCCGAGCCTTGCTCCGGCCAGGGCGAAGGCCTTCGACATCGTGCGCGAGACGACGAGGTTGGGGTGGTCCGCGAGGAGGGTCATCGCGGACGGCACCGAGTCGTGGCGGAACTCTGCATAGGCCTCGTCGACGACGACGACAGCCCCGATCGCGCACGCCGCACGCGCCAGCTCCGCGATGTCGGAAAGCGGCAGGGCGGTGCCGGTCGGGTTGTTGGGCGAGGTCAGCAGCACGATGGTCGGCCGGCGTTCGCCCATGACATCGATCGCGGCGCGCACGTCGATGGTGAAGTCCTCCGAGCGCGGATACGTCGAGTACTCGGTGAACGTGTCGCGGGCGTACTCCGGGTACATCGAGTACGTCGGGTCGAAGGTGATCGCGAGGCGACCGGGGCCGCCGAAGGCGAGGAACAGCTGGTGCATGACCTCGTTGGACCCGTTCGCCGCCCACACCTGCTCCACAGGCACAGCGACCCCCGTCTCCGCCGCCACGTAGTCGGCGAGGGCAGTGCGCAGGGCGACCGCATCACGATCCGGGTAGCGGTTCAGCCCCGTTGCGGCGGACCGCACGGCCTCGCCCATGGCCTCGGCGAGTTCGGCAGGCAGCGGGAAGGGGTTCTCGTTGACGTTGAGGCGTGCCGCGACATCGAGCTGCGGGGCACCGTAGGAGTGCTCACCGACGAGATCGTCACGGATGGGCAGCCGGAAGGCGCCGCTCACCCCATCTCCTCGAACCGCACGCGGACGGCCTGGCCGTGGGCCGGTAGGTCCTCCGCCTCGGCGAGGGCCAGCACGTGCGGTGCGACATCGCGGAGTGCGTCCTCGTCGTACTCCACGACATGGATTCCGCGCAGGAAGGACTGGACGGACAGGCCGGAGGAGTGACGCGCGGATCCGGCCGTCGGCAGCACGTGGTTGGAGCCCGCCGCGTAGTCGCCGAGGGACACGGGCGCATGCGGGCCGACGAAGATCGCCCCGGCATTGCGCACCCGCATCGCCCAGTCGCGCGCATCACGCGTCTGGATCTCCAGGTGCTCCGCTGCGTAGGCGTCGACGACGCGCAGCCCCGCCTCGAGGTCATCGACGAGCACGATGGCGCTCTGCGAGCCGTCGAGCGCCTCGCGGATCCGATCGACGTGCTTGGTGGTGGCAAGCTGCGCCGTGAGCTGCTCCTCGACGCGCTCGGCGAGGTCCGGATCGTCGGTGACGAGGACCGCAGCGGCGAGGACGTCGTGCTCCGCCTGGCTGATCAGGTCGGCGGCGACGTGCCCGGCATCCGCGGTGCTGTCGGCGAGGATCATCACCTCGGTGGGGCCGGCCTCGGAGTCGATCCCGATGACGCCCTGCAGGGCCCGCTTGGCGGCCGTGACGTAGATGTTGCCCGGACCGGTCACCAGGTCGACCGGCGCACACCGCCCGCCCTCCGGGAGGTCCACGCCGTAGGCCAGCATCGCCACCGCCTGCGCACCGCCGACGGCATAGACCTCGTCCACCCCGAGCAGTGCGCATGCGGCGAGGATCGTCGGGTGGGGCCAGCCGCCGAAGTCGCGCTGCGGTGGCGAGACCACGGCGAGGGACGGGACGCCGGCCTCCTGAGCCGGCACGACATTCATGATGACGCTGCTCGGGTACACCGCGCGTCCGCCCGGGACGTACAGGCCCACGCGGTCGACGGGCAGCCAGCGCTCGGTGACGGTGCCACCGGGAACGACCACGGTGGTGACGTCGGAGCGGCGCTGATCGGAGTGGACTCGGCGGGCCCGGGCGATCGACTCCAGCAGTGCGGCCCGCACCTGGGGGTCCAGCGCATCCGCGTGCTGCCGCAGGAGCTCGGTAGGCACCCGCAGGGCGGGCGGTCGCACGCCGTCGAGCTGCTCCGTCCATCGAAGGACCGCCTCGGTCCCCTCACGCCGGACATCGTCGAGGATCGGCCGGATGCGCTCCCCGGCGTCCGCCACGTCCATCGCCGCCCGCGGCACGACATCGCGAGGGTCGACGTCAGAGCCACGGAGGTCGATGCGCCGGATCACGGGCCTACTTTACGCTGCGGACGTGGCCGACCGGATCCCGCTGTTTCCCCTCAGCACGACACTGGTCCCCGGCCTGGTGCTGCCCCTGCACATCTTCGAGCCGCGCTACCGCCTGCTGGTCCAGGACCTGCTCAAGGAGCCCGATGAGGAACGGCGCGAGTTCGGCATCGTCGGGATGCGGCTGGGACGCAGTGTCGAGACCGACGGAGTCAGCGCCCTCTACCCGGTGGGCGTCACCGCGCTGCTGCACCAGGCGGACGAGCTGGACGATGGCCGGTTCGACATCGTCACCACCGGCCATCGGCGCTTCCAGATCCTTGGCCTGGACACCGGCCGGCCGCTGGCCCACGCGACGGTGGAGTTCCTCGACGAGCCTGAGGGGTCCCTGGACGCCCGCCTCACCGCACAGGTCGCGGACGCCTTCCACTCCTACCGGGCCGCCCTCGGCGGCCAGGTGCAGGCATCCGTCGGCGACGGGGTGGTCCCCGAGGACCCGACCGTCCTGTCGTACCTGGTGACGGCGGCCATGGTGCTGGCGCAGGACGACCGGCAGCAGCTGCTCGCGGCCCCCTCCACGGCCGAGCGGCTCGCCCGCGCACGCGAACTCCTCGCCCGTGAGGCCATGCTGATCCAGCTGACCGCGTCGGTGCCGTCGCTGGACCTGCCCGGCGTAGTTCCCTCGGCGAACTGAGCAACGATGGCGGCGCGCAGGCCGGGCGGCGGGACTCCGGCGACAACCATGCTCGCTGCGTGCGGGATCGAATTCGAGGTCTGCGAGTACGAGCACGATCCCCGCGCAACGTCGTACGGGCTCGAGGCCGCCGAGCGATTGGGCCTGGTACCCGAGCAGGTCTTCAAGACCCTGCTTGTCGACGTCGACGCGAGCACCGTCGTGGCGATCGTCCCCGTGTCCGGATCACTGGACCTCAAGGCGCTGGCCGCGGCGGCCGGCGGGCGTCGCGCCGATCTCACGGACCCGGACCGTGCGCAACGGCTCACCGGGTACGTGATCGGCGGCATCTCACCCATCGGCCAGCGACGGCCGCTGCCAACGTTCATCGACGCCACAGCCGAGGCATGGGAGCGCATCTACGTGAGCGGTGGACGGCGCGGCCTCGACCTCGGGCTCGCACCGGCCGACCTCATCGCGGTGACCTCGGCGACGGTCGCGGCTATCGGCCGCGCGAACTGAGGTCGGCCAGCCAGTCCGCGAGCGCGAGCACCGTCACGACGATGGCCCCGGCCAGCGGCCACATGACGAACATCACCGGCAGCGACACCTGCAGGGGTCCATCGACGACGAGCTCCTCGGTGATGGTCGCCTGCAGCCCCTCGATGTCGACCGAGCCGAGTCGCGTACCAACGAACCACATCGCGGCCGTGCCCAGAGCGCCGGCGATCAGCGAGGCCAGGAGCACGGTGAGCAGGTGCTCGCGTCGCATGGAGGCGAGGCCGATCGTGATCGCGATGCCGGCGATGATGGCGAGCGCGCCGAAGGCGACGTCGGAGGCCAGGTACTCCTCGGGCTGGAACCCGTCGGGCACGGCCGCGTTCTCGGGTCGCACGACGAGAGGCACGCGTGGGGCGAGCGCCGCCCAGACCACGCCGAGCGCGGCTCCGCTCACTAGGCCCACCACCACGGCCGCCGCGATCACCGCGAGCGGGCGACGCTCGGCCGTCATCCCAGGCAGGCAGGGCCGAGCAGCGCCTTGAGGTCCCCGTAGAGCGAGGGGGATGGCGTCACGCGGAACCTGTCGTCGAGTCGCAGGACCGAAACCGTCGCACCACCTGTCAGGTGCAGGTGGACCTCGGTGGTGCCCGGGTGCGCGGAGAGGAGGTCCTTGAGCCGGTCCACTAGCGGCGGGATGCAGCGGGAGGCCGCGAGGGATAGGCGCACAGGCCCCACCGCCGCCTCCGTGAGGTCGGGCTGCGTGACCTCCATCGCGATCGCGCGGACACCGTCCTCGTCACTGCGGTCCACGCGCGCGCGGACGATGAGCACGGCGTCGTCGACGAGCATCGGCCCCGCGGATGCGTAGGACTGCGGGAATACCAGGATGTCGACCGTGCCCTCGAGGTCCTCGAGGGTCACGATCGCCCACGGCGAGCCCTGCTTGGTCGTCTTTCGCTGCACGGCCGTGACAAGTCCGCCGACGGTGACGATCGTGCCGTCCGAGCGCTCATCTGTGTGCAGCGAGGCGATGGACCGGTCGGCATGCTGGGCGAGCACCTGCTCGACGCCGTGCAGCGGGTGGTCCGAGACATACAGGCCGAGCATCTCCCGTTCATGTGCGAGCAGCATCGTCTTGTCCCACTCGGCGAGCGGGATCTCGTCACGGAGCAGCGAGACCTCGGGATCCTCGGCCGACAGGCCACCGAACAGGTCGAACTGACCGTGCGCCTCGGCGCGCTTGATCTCGACCGCCGAGTCGACGACCTGCTCATGGACCTGGGAGAGTCCCTTGCGCGTATGCCCGAGCGAATCGAATGCACCCGCCTTGATCAGCGACTCGATCACGCGCTTGTTGCACACCGACGCGTCGACCTTGGCGATGAAGTCGTGGAAGTCCGCGAATCGGCCGACGCTGCGACGAGTGGCCAGGATCGAGTCGACGACCGCCGTCCCAACATTGCGGATCGCCGACAGGCCGAAGCGGATGTCGCTGCCACGAGGAGTGAAGTCGGAGTCCGAGTCGTTGACGTCGGGGGGCAGCACCTTGATGCCCATACGCCGGCACTCGTTCAGGTAGACGGCGGACTTGTCCTTGTCGTCCTTGACAGAGGTGAGAAGCGCGGCCATGTACTCCGCGGGGTAGTTCGCCTTGAGGTACGCAGTCCAGTAGGACACCAGGCCGTACCCCGCCGTGTGCGCCTTGTTGAACGCATAGTCGGAGAAGGGGACGAGGATCTCCCAGAGCGTGCGGATCGCGCCGTCGGAGTAGCCGTTGGCGCGCATGCCCTCACTGAAGGGCACGTACTCCTTGTCGAGGATCTCCTTCTTCTTCTTGCCCATGGCACGACGCAGCAGGTCCGCGGCCCCGAGCGAGTAGCCCGCGAGCTTCTGCGCGATGGCCATGACCTGCTCCTGGTACACGATCAGGCCGTAGGTGTCGCCCAGGATGTCTGCCAGCGGCTCAGCCAGTTCCGGATGGATGGGCACCACCGGCTTGCGGCCGTTCTTGCGGTCGGCGTAGTCGTTGTGCGCGTTCGCGCCCATCGGGCCCGGGCGGTACAGGGCGAGCACGGCCGAGATGTCCTCGAAGCCGTCGGGCTGCATCGACCGCAGCAGGGCGCGCATCGGCGCACCGTCCAGCTGGAACACTCCCAGGGTGTCGCCGCGTGCCATGAGCTCATAGGTCGCCGCGTCGTCGAGGGTGAGGTCCTCGAGCACGACGGTGATCCCCCGGTTCGCCTCGATGTGCTGGAGGCAGTCGTCGAGCACCGTGAGGTTGCGCAGGCCGAGGAAGTCCATCTTCAGCAGGCCGAGTGCCTCGCAGGCACCCATGTCGAACTGCGTGATGACCGCACCGTCCTGCTCCCGACGCCAGATCGGGATGACGTCGAGCAATGGCTCGCGGCACAGGATCACGCCAGCGGCGTGCACACCCGGCTGTCGCTTGAGCCCCTCCAGGCCACGCGCGGTGTCGACCACCTGCCGCACCTCGGCATCGGACTCGTAGAGCGTGCGGAACTCGGCGGCCTCCCCGTACCGGGCATGCGCAGGGTCGAAGACACCCGCCAGCGAGATGTCCTTGCCCATGACCGACGGCGGCATGGCCTTGGTGATGCGGTCGCCCAGTGCGTAGGGATGCCCGAGGACGCGCGCGCTGTCCTTGATGGCCGCCTTGGCCTTGATCGAGCCGTAGGTGACGATCTGCGCGACACGCTCCTCGCCGTACTTCTCTGTCGCGTAGCGGATCATGTCGCCGCGACGGCGCTCGTCGAAGTCCATGTCGATGTCGGGCATCGAGACGCGCTCGGGATTCAGGAAGCGCTCGAAAAGCAGTCCGTGCTGCATGGGATCGAGCTCGGTGATGCCCAGGGCGTACGCGATCATCGCGCCGGCCGCGGATCCGCGCCCGGGCCCGACTCGGATGCCGTTCTCCTTGGCGTACCGGACGAGATCGGCGGTGACGAGGAAATAGCCGGGGAACCCCATCTGGATGACGACCCCGACCTCGTACTCCGCCTGGCGGCGGACATCGTCCGGCACCGCGCCGTGGTAGCGCCGCTCAAGACCGCGCTCGACCTCCTTGGCCAGCCAGGACTCCTCGGTCTCACCCTCCGGGACGGGGAAGCGCGGCATCAGGCTGGCGCCCTCGGCGAAGGTGACATCGCATCGCTCGGCGATCAGCAGCGTGTTGTCGCAGGCCTCGGGAAGGTCGGACCACAGCTGGCGCATCTCCGCAGCCGACTTGACGTAGAAGTCACGTGCATCGAAGCGGAAGCGCTTCGGATCGTCCATCGTCGTGCGGGTCCCGATGCACAGCAGCACGTCGTGCGTGTCGGCGTCAGTGGCATGTACGTAATGCAGATCATTGGTCGCAAGCAGGGGCAGGTCGAGGGCGCGTGCCAGCCGCAGGAGATCGTCGCGGAAGCGCTGCTCGATCGCCAGGCCATGGTCCATGACCTCGGCGAAGTAGTTTCCTGCGCCGAGGATGTCGCGGATGTCGGCCGCCGTCGCGAGCGCGCGATCGTAGTTGCCCGCCTGGAGCCACCGGTTCACCTCGCCGCTCGGGCAGCCGGTCGTGCCGATGAGGCCGGCACCGAACCGCTCGAGCAGCTCACGGTCGAAGCGCGGCTTGGAGTAGTAGCCCTCCAGGCTGGCGAGCGAGGACAGTCGGAACAGGTTGTGCATCCCGGCGGTGGACTCTGCCCACAGCGTCATGTGCGTGTAGCTCTGCTTGCCGCGACCGGCGCTGGAGTCGTCAGGAGTCGCCTCATCGAAGCCGCCGCCGAAGTCGAACGGCCGACGTTCGAAGCGCCCCTGCGGTGCGTAGTAACCCTCGAGGCCGATGATCGGCTTGACGCCACGGGCGCGCGCCTGCGTGTAGAAGTCGTAGGCCCCGTAGAGGTTGCCGTGATCGGTCATCGCGACCGCGGGCATGCCCTGCCGGGCGACCTCCTCGAAGAGCGCATCAAGCCGCGCCGCACCGTCCAGCATCGAGTACTCGGTGTGCACATGCAGGTGCACGAAGTCCTCGGCGGGGGGCACAGACCCACCCTAACCAGACCGTCAGACGCCGGACCTCAGACGCTCCAGCGCCGTGCGCAGGTCGTCGGGGTAGTCGCTCGACACGGTGATCCGCTCCCCCGTCGCCGGGTGGTCGAAGGCCAGCCGGCAGGCGTGCAACCACTGCCTCGTCAGCCCCAGGCGCCTCGCCAGTTCCGGATCGGCACCGTAGGTCGTGTCGCCGACGCACGGGTGGCGCAGGGCCGACATGTGCACCCGGATCTGGTGCGTGCGCCCCGTCTCGAGGTGCACCTCGAGCAGGGACGCGTGCGGGAATGCCTCGAGGGTGTCGTAGTGGGTGACGGAGGGCTTCCCGTCGATGACGACCGCCCAGCGGTAGTCGTGCTGGGGGTGCCGCCCGATGGGTGCCTCGATGGTCCCGCTCAGCGGATCGCAGCGGCCCTGCACGACCGCGTGATACACCTTGTCGACCGTGCGCTCCTTGAACTGCCGCTTCAGGCTCGTGTAAGCCCGCTCGCTCTTGGCCACCGCCATCACCCCGGACGTCCCCACGTCCAGTCGGTGGACCACCCCCTGGCGCTCCTGGGCCCCCGAGGTGCTGATGCGGTAACCCGCGGCGGCGAGCCCGCCGACGACGGTCGGCCCCTCCCACCCCGGACTCGGGTGCGCGGCCACGCCCACGGGCTTGTCGACCACGACCACGTCATCGTCGTCGTACAGCACGCGCATGCCCGGCACGGGCTCGGCGACGACCTCCACCACGGGCCGGGGGTCGCTGAGATCGACCTCCAGAACCGACCCGGCTAGCAGCCGCTCGGACTTCGCCGCCGGATGCCCGTCGACCAGCACCGCCCCGGACTCCACCAGGTCGGCGGCTCGGGATCGCGACAGGCCGAGCATCCGGGTCAGGGCCACGTCGAGGCGCTCGCCGGAGAGGCCCTCGGGCACGGGCAGGCTCCTCATCCGCGGGGTCCGCTGATCTCCACACCTCGCAGTGCCAGCAGGACCATCCCGGCCGCGGAGAGCGTGATGAACATGTCGGCGATGTTGAACACCGCGAAGTACGGAAGAGAGATGAAGTCCACGACGTAGCCGAGCCCGGGGCCGGGCGGTCGCGTGAGGCGGTCGATGAGGTTGCCGAGCAGGCCGCCGAGCAAACCGCCCAGCGCGAGGGCCCAGCCCACGCTGCCCAGGCGCCGGGACGTCCGCAGGATCACGACGGCGACCACAACGGCGACGATGGTGAAGATCCACGTGTAGCCGACGCCGATGGAGAAGGCGGCGCCGGTGTTCTCGACGTAGGTGAACTTCAGCAGGTCGCCGACCACCAGGATCGGGCCCTCACCGGACTCCAGTCGCGGCTTGATCGCACTGACCACCCACCACTTGACCAGCTGGTCCAGCACGACGGCGCCGACGGCCATGCCGCCAAGGATCAGCAGGCAGCGACGCCTGCGGTCCGGATCGATCGACGGGTCGGTCGACGGGTCGGCCTCGGGATCGGCTGTCGTGCTGCCGTCGCCGCCGGGCTCGCCGCTGCTCACGCGCTCACCCTACGGTCAGGCCTGGGCTCGGCGGTCGGCCGGACCGATGCTCGAACCCGCCCTAGAGGTAGCGCTCCTCGGCCTGCTTGCACGCCATGCACAGCGTGGCGCGCGGGAAGGCCTGGAGCCGGAACTTGCCGATCGGCAGGCCACACGACTCGCAGATGCCGTAGGTGCCCTCGTCGATGCGTCGCAGGGCGTGCTCGACCTGCTCGAGCATGTTGCGCGCATTGTTCGCCAGCGACATCTCGTGCTCGCGCTCGAAGGTCTTGCTGCCCGCGTCCGCCTGGTCGTCACCGGCGCCCTCGCCGGAGTCGCGGATCAGGTCCGCCAGCCCCTCCTCAGCGCTGGCCACCTCGGCCTGAAGCCGGGCCAGGTCCTGATGGAGTTCCACCTTGACCGCCTTGAGCTCCTTGGAGGTCCAAGGCGTCTCGTCCTCACGCACCACAAGTGGACGCTTGCGCGCAACCGGCGGCTTCGCCGGCGCGGCCTTCTTCGCCGGGGCCGCCTTCTTCGCGAGCGCGGCCTTCTTCGCGGGCGCGGCCTTCTTCGCGGGCGCGGCCTTCTTCGCCGGCGCGGCCTTCTTCGCCGGCGCGGCCTTCTTCGCCGGG
>JAFMFD010000030.1 GCA_017856385.1 Actinomycetota bacterium | reverse complement strand
TGTTCGAGCGAGAGCAGTCGGCGATGGCGGCGCTGGAGGACGGCACGATCCAGGCCGGTGACGTGATCATCATTCGCTACGAGGGCCCCAAGGGCGGCCCGGGCATGCGGGAGATGCTGATGATCACCGGCGCGATCAAGGGTGCGGGGCTGGGCAAGGACGTGCTGCTGATCACCGACGGTCGGTTCTCCGGTGGTACCACGGGCCTGTGCGTGGGGCATGTGGCTCCGGAGGCGGTCGACGGCGGGCCGATCGGGCTGGTCCGGGAGGGTGACCGCGTGCGCATCGACATCGGGGCGCGCACGCTGGACCTGCTGGTCGACGAGGCGGAGATGGCACGACGGAGGGCGGCGTTCGTGCCTCTGCCACCCCGGTACGAGCGCGGGGTGCTCGCAAAGTACGCCCGGCTGGTGGGCTCGGCCTCCCGTGGAGCGGTCTGCGACTGATGAGGCTCCTGCGCGTCGGCCCCGCCGGCAGTGAACGTCCCTGCATCCTCGACACCGAGGGCACCATCCGCGATGCCTCGTCGGTCACCGACGACTACGACGGCTCCTTCCTCGCATCCGGCGGTATCGACCGGCTGCGGTCGGTCGACCTCTCCTCACTGCCGGTGGTTGCGGCGGGGGAGCGCATCGGCCCGCCGGTGGCACGGCCCTGGAACGTCTGGTGCATCGGCCTGAACTACATCGACCACGCGGCCGAGTCGAAGATGGAGGTGCCCGCGGCGCCGCTGCTGTTCACCAAGTCCTCCCGCTGCATCGTCGGGCCCAACGACGACGTGCGTCAGCCCCGCGGCTCGACCCGCATGGACTACGAGGCAGAGCTCGCCGTGGTCATCGGACGCGAGTGCCGCTACCTCGACTCGGACGAGGAGGCCCGCGCGGCGATCGCCGGGTACGCGATCGCCAATGACGTGTCCGAGCGCGCCTTCCAGCTCGGCGGGGGCGGGCAGTGGACGAAGGGCAAGACCCCGGAGACCTTCAACCCGCTCGGACCCTGGCTCGTGACCCCGGACGATCCTGCGGTGCAGGGGGACCTCGAGATCACGCTGGACGTCAACGGGGAGCGTCGGCAGACGGGCAGCACCGCGTCGATGATCTTCGACGTCGTCACGATCATCCGCGACCTGAGCCAGTACGCGGTGCTCGAGCCCGGTGACGTGATCAACACCGGCACCCCGCCCGGGGTGGCCATGGGCATGGCCGAGCCACGGTGGATCTCCGCCGGTGACGAGATGACCGTCTCGATCACCGGTCTCGGGCGGCAGCACACGCGGATCGTGCCGGCCTGAGGACGCGTCAGGCGAACTGGTCCCAGTTGGCACCCGTGGTGATGCCACCGTCAATCGTGATCGCCTGCCCGGTCACGTAGCTCGAGGCGTCGCTCGCCAGGTAGAGCACGGCACCTAGGGTCTCGGCGGGCTCCATGAGACGTCCGAGAGGGGTCAGCTCGTCGAAGAACCGCTGGCGATGCTCCTCCTGCCAGAGCGGTCGGGTGAACTCGGTGCGCACGACCGCCGGCTCGATGCAGTTGACCCGGATGCCGTCCGCGGACCACTCGTGTGCGAACGAGCGGGTCATCGAGGTGACGGCGGCCTTGGTCGCGGCGTAGACCGAGATCGTCCGATAGATGTAGCGGGCGCTCATCGACGAGATGTTGACGATGGAGCCGCCGCCGCGTGACCGCATGGTCTCGTGCACGGCCTGGCACAGGAAGTAGACGGCCCGCATGTTCACGGCCACGATGGCGTCGAAGTCCTCAGGGGTCACGTCATCGATCGGCTTGCGCCGATTGGTGCCGACGCAGTTGACGAGGATGTCGATGCCTCCCATCTCACGGGCGGCCCGGTCGATGAGGCTGCGGCATGCGGCCGGGTCGGACACATCGGCGGCGAAGGCGAACGGGAGTCCGGGAGCCTCCGCGCGCTCCAGCGTCAGGTCCTGGACGCCCACGACGGCACCGGCGTCGGCGAGCCCCCTCGCCAGCTCTGCGCCGATCACCCCGCCTCCTCCGGTGACGAGGGCATGGCGCCCGGTCAGGTCGAAGGGCGAACGCCCGGGTCCGTTGCCGGATGCACTCATGCTCGACTCCTCGTGAAGGTGGTCACACCGTAGGGGGGAATATCGATAGGCACGCCGTCGACGAGCGGGCGCTGCACCTGCGACGTCGCGTTCGCAGCGATGACGGTGCCGTCGGGGAAGGCGAGGGCGCCGACGCGATCGGGGTCGGTGGCGGTGCAGGGGAGCACCGCACGGCGTCCGGCGAGCAGGCGCAGGACGTCGTAGACCGGGTAGGCCTGCCCGGGATGGGAGGTGAAGTCCTCGGGCTGGGCGGTGCCCTCGGCGCGCTCGATGATCCCCTCCCAGCCGGTGGCGGCGAAGAGGGTCACGGCATCCAGGCTGTCGGCGCGGACGATCGCGGCAAGCGCGAGAACCGTCCAGGCGGCGGCGAAGGAGGTGCACTGGCGGGCGTCGACCCGGCTCGGCAGGGGCGTGCTGCTCACGTCGAACGCAGGATCGGTGGCGTTGGGGTTCCAGCGCGGGCGCAGGGTGAGGGGTGAGAGCTCGAGGAAGTCCGACGGGTAGAGGGCACGTGCCTCGCGCGCGATCGACTCCAGTGTCCACGCGTTCTGCATCACGGTCATGTCGTCCGACGAGTGCACCTGCGGGTTCGCGGAGAAGCAGATCAGCCCCCGACCGGCCGGGCGACCCCGGTTCAGTTCGGTGAAGTACAGGTTCGTGCCGCCGCCGACTCGGGGTCCGAGGGCCTGCTGCGCCTGCTCGACCAGCCGCGGATCGGTGACCTTCGCAGCAGGGTCGAACACCAGCCAGCGGTCGATGCGGGGGTCGTCCCGAAATCCGGCGAAGGCGGCGGGATCGGCTCCGTCCAGGGCCACCACGAGCCGCGCCCCGACAGCCTCGGCATCGGCGAGCAGGTCGGCCAGCAGCTCCGGGCCGTCACCGGGTCCCAGGTCGCCGCGGACGTGCGACAGTTCCAGCGGGCGCAGGAGCTGGACCTCGCGAGGGGTGAGCCGGTGGCGGTCGGCGTCGAGGCCGACACCGAGGGCGGGCATCGCAACGGACTCGTCGGCAATGACGATCGAGAGCGGGGGATCCGCTTCGGGAGCGGACACGGATGTGAACCTGATGGTCACGCGCTGCTCGATGGAGTCGCCGGGACCCACCTCGACCGGGAACGGCAGGTCGATGGGCGTGCAGTAGAACTTCGTGGAGGCATCGGACCAGTTGCGATGGTCCTCGCTCTCGAAGACGTCGCCCTCGAATTCCACGGTCACCGTCGCACCGGGCGCGACGTCGTACGAGAGGCGCCGAACGTCCAGGAACGGCTGGTGCGCCGCGAGTCGCTCGGGGAAGAGCGTCGCCTCCTCCGAGCCGTCGGTGTGCCCGATGCGCACGGGGGCGCCCGCCAGTCCTCGCACGGGCGTGAGCACGCACAGGCCCAGTCGGTTGCGCAGGAACACCGACTCGGCGACTCCCCGGTAGTCGAACGTCAGGGTGCCCTCCGGTCGCCCCTCGATCCGGGCGGACCAGCGGAAGCCGGTCGCGTCGAATGTGCCGCGTC
Source organism: Actinomycetota bacterium (assembly GCA_017856385.1). Classification (GTDB taxonomy): domain Bacteria; phylum Actinomycetota; class Actinomycetes; order S36-B12; family S36-B12; genus UBA10649. The sequence goes on along the minus strand of JAFMFD010000030.1, from coordinate 23,370 downwards.
CGTCCACGTCGATGACGAATCCGCCCTCAGTCCGCACGATGTGCTCGCGTTCCACCACCCACGGCCGCGCGGTCCAGTTGCGATCCTGGAATACCGGGTAGACGCGCCGGACGACCTCATGGCGTCCGTGGCGCACGGATCGGATCTCGGCGCCGTCGTACAGGAGTGAGAGCGGGCCGGCCTGGAGCTCGATCAGGACAGGCTCCCGACCTCGTAGCGGGCACCGGACTCCAGCGACGCGTACGCCCCGAGCGTGACGTCGAGGAGCCTCAGCGTGCGCCGGCCGGACGTCTCCGGCTCCTCGCCGGTGTCGAGGCAGTGCAGCCAGTGGCGCTGCGTCGCGTGGACCGAGTCCTGGATGGCGTTCCACGGCTCACTCGTCCAGCCGCGGTCGGGGATGACCAGCGTCTCGTCGATTACCTGCGTGCCCGAGACGATCTGCAGGCGGTAGTCGGGGCCGAGGGTGATCGTGCCCTCCGTGCCCTCGATCGTCACGAAGGTCTGGGGGTAGGTGTTGTGGTCCGAGCGGGTCTCGTAGCTGGCGTCGACGATGCATGTGGCGTCCTGCATCCGCATCAGGACGGTCGCGACGTCCTCGCCGGCAATGCGCGGGTTCACGCGCAGTGCCTCGGTGACGAGGCTGAGGGGATCACCCATGAAGCACATGGCCAGGTCGAACAGGTGGACGGCGACGTCGACGATGATCATCCGCTCGCTGTCGACGAGCCAGGGCTGGGCGGAGTAGACGTCGTGCGCGGTGCGGAAGGAGACGCGGCCGAAGAAGGGTCGGCCGATCGCTCCGGCCTCGATCGCCGCCTTGATCCTGCGCATCGGGAGCTGGAACCGGAAGTTCTCGTGCACCATGAACGGCACCCCGGCGGCCTCGCAGGCCTCGACCATGGCGCGCGCATCGGACATCTCCCACGCGAGGGGCTTCTGGCAGATGGGCGCGACGCCATGACTGGCGGCGAGTTCGACCATCATCCGGTGCGTGGGCGGCGTGGTCGCGATATCGACGAAGTCGAGGTCCTCAGCGGCGAACAGTGTGCGGGCGTCGGTGTACGCGCGGCCGCCGAACTGCGCAGCGGCCGCAGCAACACGCGCCTCGTCGACGTCGCACACGGCCACGAGCTCCACGTCGTCCATCTCCGCCCATGCATGGAGGTGGTTCTGCGCGAAGAATCCCGTCCCGATCAGGGCGAAGCGGCGCTTCACAGTTCGATCTCCCGTGACGGATCCGTGATCCACTCGCTCCAGGACCCCACGTACATTCGCGAGCCGGACAGTCCGGCGATCTCCATCGCCAGCACGTTCTGCGCTGCCGTGATGCCGGAGCCGCAGTAGAACACCGCGTTGCCGGGGGCGGTGTCGCCGAGGATGGCGGCGAAGTGCTCCCGCAGCGCCTCAGGGGTGCGGAACGTGCCGTCCGGGTCGAGCGTGTCCGCCCGGTCGGCGAGGCCGGCACCGGCGATGTGCCCGCGGACCGGGTCGTAGTACTTGCCGCCGCCGTGGTAGCCCTCGGCCGAGCGGGAGTCGAGTACGCGGTAGGACGGATCACGACGGATCGCATCGACCTCGTCGACGTCGGCCAGCAGCTCCGGGCGCACGATGCCGCGGAATTCCGTGGGCACGGGCGTCGGCACCTCGGTGTCCACCGCGTAGCCGGCTGCAAGCCACGCCGCGATACCTCCGTCGAGGACGGCGACGTCGTCGTGCCCCATCCACCTGAGCATGAGCCACAGTCGGGACGCGGCCATGAGTCCACGGTCGGCGTCGTACGCGATGACCTGGGTGCCCGGGCCGATGCCCCAGGTGCCGAGCGTTGCCCGGAAGGTCTCGGGGTCGGGGAAGGGACGGCGACCGGTGACCCCGTCGACGACCGGCCCGGAGAGGTCGGTGGCGCAGTTGGCGTACACGGCTCCCGGGATGTGCCCGGCGGCATACTCCCGGCGTCCCCACTCCTCGTCGTCGAGCAGGAACCGGGCGTCGAGGATGACGACGTCGTCGCGACCGCTGAGGTCGGCGAACTGGTCGCGACCGCTGAGGTCGGCGAGCTGGTCGCGACCGACGAGGTCGGCGAGCTGGTGGGGATCGACGATGGTGCGGTACACGCTGCCTCCGGGTCCTCGTGAGTACGGGGATCCTACGCTTGGCCCGTGCCCCCGACACCGTCACGCAAGCCGCGCAGCTGGGAAGTCACCGAAGGCCGCGAGCGCGCCCCTGCTCGAGCGATGCTCCGGGCCCTGGGCATGTCCGGAGACGACTTCAGCAAGCCGCAGGTGGCCATCGCCTCGTCCTACAACACGATCACGCCGTGCAACATGTCCCTTCGCGGCATCGCCGACGCGGCATCGCGGGGCGTGGGTGCGGCCGGGGGCTTCCCGATGGAGTTCGGGACGATCACCGTGTCCGATGTCATCTCGATGGGCCATGAGGGCATGCACTTCTCCCTCGTCAGCCGGGAGGTGATCGCCGACTCGGTGGAGACGGTGCTGCAGGCGGAGCGGCTCGATGGCGTCGTCGCCCTCGCGGGCTGCGACAAGTCGATCCCCGCGATGCTGATGGCCGCAGCCCGGGTCGACGTCGCCGCTGCGCTCGTCTACGCGGGCTCCCTCCTGCCGGGCCGCACGACCCTTGAGGACGGCAGCGACATCGAGGTCAACATCGTGACGGCGTTCGAGGCGGTGGGCGCCTGCGCCCGCGGCCTCATGGGTGAGAAGGACCTTGCCGCAATCGAGGCCGTCGCCTGCCCGAGCGCCGGCACCTGCGGAGGGATGTACACCGCGAACACGATGGCGAGTGCGGCCGAGGCCATGGGCATGGCCCTGCCGGGCTCGACCTCCCCCTCGGCCGTGGACGCCCGGCGTGAGCCCCTCGCGCGTGCGGCCGGCGCTGCCGTCGTGGAGCTGATCGGCCGAGGCATCACGACGCGCGACATCATCACCCGGCAGTCCCTCGAGAACGCCATCGCGGTGGTCATGGCCATGGGCGGCTCCACCAATGCCGTGCTGCACCTCCCGGCGATCGCCCACGAATGCGGCCTCGAGCTCACGCTCGACGACTTCCATCGGATCGGCTCGAAGGTGCCGCTGCTCGCGGACGTCAAGCCGTTCGGGGAGCACCTGATGTTCGACGTGGATCGGGTCGGGGGAGTGCCCGTGGTCATGCGTGCACTGCTCGACGCGGGCCTGCTGCACGGCGACTGCCCGACCATCACCGGCCGCACCGTGGCCGAGAACCTGGCGGAGGTCGATCCCCCGGAGCCGGACGGCCGCGTGCTCCACCGGGTGTCCTCGCCGCTCGGCCCGGCGGGCGGGATCACGATCCTGTCGGGCTCGCTGTGCCCGGACGGCGCCGTGGTGAAGAACGCCGGTGTCCCGGTGGACGTGTTCGAGGGCGCTGCGCGGGTCTTCGAGCGCGAGGAGGCCGCGATGGCGGCGCTGGAGGACGGCACGATCCAGGCCGGTGACGTGGTGATCATTCGCTACGAGGGCCCCAAGGGCGGCCCGGGCATGCGCGAGATGCTGATGATCACCGGCGCGATCAAGGGGGCGGGCCTGGGCAAGGAGGTCATGCTCGTCACGGACGGGCGCTTCTCGGGGGGCACGACGGGACTGTGCGTCGGGCATGTGGCTCCGGAGGCGGTCGAGGGCGGGCCGATCGGGCTGGTCCGGGACGGTGACCGGGTGCGCATCGACATCGGGGCGCGCACGCTGGACCTGCTGGTCGACGAGGCGGAGCTGGCACGGCGGAGGGCGGAGTTCGTGCCGCTGCCGCCGCGGTACGAGCGCGGGGTGCTGGCCAAGTACGCCCGGCTGGTGGGCTCGGCCTCCCGTGGGGCGGTCTGCGACTGAAGGCGGGGCCCGCCCGAGGGCTGGGCACGGGAGTGACGCATGGGGTATGCTCCCCGGCGTGGCACTGGTTGTCGTAGTTATCGAGCGCGCGGGCTGACGCACACACCCCGCGCGCTGCCCTCCGTCACCCACCCGGGTCGGGGGGCTTTCTCGTGAATGGACCCGGAAGCGAAAGGCACCACAGATGGGCGAGCGGATCACAGGCGCAGAGAGCCTGGTCAGGGCGCTTGAGGCGTCCGGCGTGACGGACGTCTTCGGCATCCCCGGAGGCGCCATCCTGCCCCTGTACGACCCGCTGTTCGACTCCTCCATCCGGCACATCCTCGTCCGGCACGAGCAGGGCGCCGGCCATGCGGCCGAGGGGTACGCGGCGGCGTCCGGCCGCGTCGGCGTGTGCATGGCGACCAGCGGCCCGGGCGCGACCAACCTCGTCACCCCGATCGCCGACGCCCACATGGACTCCGTGCCCATCGTCGCCATCACCGGGCAGGTGCCCAGCAGCGCCATCGGCACCGACGCCTTCCAGGAGGCGGACATCCGCGGCATCACGATGCCCATCACCAAGCACAATTTCCTCGTCACCGACCCGGACGAGATCCCGCGGGCCATCGCGGAGGCCTTCCACATCGCCTCGACCGGCCGCCCGGGCCCGGTGCTCGTCGACGTCTCCAAGGACGCCCTGCAGGCCGAGACCTCGTTCTCCTGGCCGCCGCAGGTGGACCTGCCCGGCTACCACCCGGTCACCAAGCCGCACTCCAAGCAGGTGCGCGAGGCGGCCCGGATGATCCTGCAGGCGAAGCGGCCGGTGCTCTATGTCGGAGGCGGTGTGATCCGCGCGCGGGCTGCGCAGCAGCTGCGCCGGCTGGCCGAGGTCACCGGGCTCCCGGTCGTGACCACGCTCATGGCACGGGGGGCCTTCCCGGACTCGCACCCGCAGCACCTGGGTATGCCGGGCATGCACGGCACGGTGGCCGCGGTCGGCGCCCTGCAGCAGGCGGACCTGCTCGTGACCCTCGGTGCGAGGTTCGACGACCGCGTCACCGGGAAGCTGTCGACCTTCGCGCCGAACGCGGCCGTCATCCACGCGGACATCGATCCGGCGGAGATCGGCAAGAACCGCGTCGCCGACATCCCGATCGTGGGTGACCTGGCCGAGACCCTGCCCGAGCTCGTCGCGGCGATCGAGGCGGAGCAGGCGGCCGGAACGGTGGGCGACTTCGAGGGCTGGTGGGTACAGCTGAACCGGCTGCGCACCACGTACCCCCTCGGCTACGACACCTTCGACGACGGCTCGCTCGCGCCGCAGTACGTCATCTCCCGCCTGGGGCTCATCAGCGGACCGGACACGATCTTCGCCGCCGGCGTGGGGCAGCACCAGATGTGGGCAGCGCAGTTCATCAACTACGAGCACCCGAACACGTGGCTGAACTCCGGTGGCCTCGGGACGATGGGCTATGCCGTCCCCGCCGCGATGGGCGCCAAGGTCGCCTGTCCGGGGTCGACCGTCTGGGCGATCGACGGCGACGGCTGCTTCCAGATGACCAACCAGGAGCTCGCCACCTGCACGATCAACGACATCCCCATCAAGGTGGCCCTGATCAACAACGGCAACCTCGGCATGGTGCGCCAGTGGCAGACGCTCTTCTACAACGAGCGGTACTCCAACACCGATCTCGACTCCTTCCGGGTGCCGGACTTCGTCAAGCTCGCCGACGCCTACGGGGCCTACGGCCTGCGCTGCGAGTCGCCTGAGCAGGTGGACTCGGTCATCGAGAAGGCGATGGCGATCGACGACGCCCCGGTCGTGATCGACTTCGTCGTGCACAAGGATGCGATGGTCTGGCCCATGGTCGCCGCGGGCACGAGCAACGACGACATCATGGTGGCCCGGGCCATGGCGCCCGACTGGAGCGGGGAGGAGGAGTGATGTCGCGTCACACGCTCTCCGTCCTCGTCGAGGACAAGCCGGGTGTCCTGGCGCGCGTCGCGAGCCTGTTCTCGCGGCGCGGGTTCAACATCGAGTCCCTCGCCGTGGGGCCGACCGAGCTGGCCGATGTCTCGCGCATGACGATCGTCGTGTCGGTGACGGGCCTGCCCCTGGAGCAGGTCACGAAGCAGCTGAACAAGTTGATCAACGTCATCAAGATCGTCGAGCTCGACCCGGACAGCTCCGTCCAGCGGGAGATCATGCTGGTCAAGGTGCGGTCCGACCTCGAGACCCGCTCCCACATCCTGGAGACGGCCCAGCTGTTCCGGGCCAAGGTCGTCGACGTCTCCGCCGAGTCGGTCACCATCGAGGCCACCGGCAAGGCCGACAAGCTCCAGGCTCTGCTCAAGGTGCTCGAGCCCTTCGGCATCAAGGAGTTGGTGAAGTCGGGCATGGTCGCCATGGGACGCGGGCCGCGCTCGATCAGCGATCGCGCCCTGAAGTCTGTCGACCGGCCCGCCTGACCCATACGGCGGACCGATAGCCTTCCGCTGCTGCACCGGCACGGATCGACCAATCTAAGGAGAGCCCCCGTGGCTGAGCTGTTCTACGACGACAATGCGGACCTGTCGATCATCCAGAACCGGGTGGTCGCCATCATGGGATTCGGCAGCCAGGGCCACGCGCACGCGATGTCCCTGCGCGACTCCGGCGTTGACGTCCGCGTTGGCCTGGCCCCGGGCTCCAAGAGCCGCGCGAAGGCCGAGGAGGCCGGTCTGCGCGTCGTCGATCCCGCTACGGCCGCGGCCGAGGCCGACCTCATCATGATCCTGGTCCCGGACCCGGTGCAGGAACTGCTCTACAAGGAGGCCATCGAGCCGAACCTCCAGGAGGGCGACGCACTCTTCTTCGCCCACGGGTTCAACATCCGCTTCGGCTTCATCAAGCCCCCGGCCAACGTCGATGTCTGCATGGTCGCCCCCAAGGGCCCCGGGCACCTCGTGCGCCGCGAGTACGTGGCCGGTCGCGGTGTCCCGGCGATCGTCGCCGTCGAGCAGGACGCGACCGGCGAGGCGTGGCCCCTGGCCCTGTCGTACGCCAAGGCGATCGGCTCGTTGCGCGCGGGCGGCATCAAGACCACCTTCACCGAGGAGACCGAGACCGACCTCTTCGGCGAGCAGGCGGTGCTCTGCGGTGGCGCGAGCCAGCTGGTCATGTACGGCTTCGAGGTCCTCACCGAGGCCGGCTACCAGCCGGAGGTCGCGTACTTCGAGTGCCTGCACGAGCTCAAGCTCATCGTCGACCTGATGTACGAGGGCGGCATCGCGAAGCAGCGCTGGAGCGTGTCCGACACCGCGGAGTACGGCGACTACGTGTCCGGCCCGCGGGTGATCGATGAGCGCGTCAAGGAGAACATGAAGGCTGTCCTCGCCGACGTCCAGAACGGCTCCTTTGCCAAGCGCTTCATCGACGACCAGCGCTCCGGCGCCAAGGAGTTCCGTGAACTGCGCGCGAAGGCGGAGCAGCACCCCATCGAGAAGGTGGGCCGCGAGCTGCGCGGCCTGATGAGCTGGGTCGACACGTCGAACGACGACTACGTCGAGGGCACCGCCGCGCGCTGACCCGGCGTGCGCCCCACAATGGGGCGGTGGCGGTCGATCGCAGGTCCGAGTCCAAGCCGTGCGCCTCGTGCGGCCGCCGGATGCAGTGGCGCAAGGCGTGGGCGCGCACGTGGGACGAGGTCCGCTACTGCTCAGACGCCTGCCGCCGCCATCGGGTGAGTGATGCCGATCGTGCGCTGGAGGCGGCGATCCTCGAGCTCCTGGCCACCCGGGCCGGGACCATCTGCCCGAGCGAGGCGGCTCGGCTCACTGCGGGTGAGGACTGGCGCGAGTCGATGGAGCCCGCGCGACGCGCGGCCCGTCGTCTCGTGGCCGCGGGCGAGGTCGAGATCACGCAGGGGGGCCGGGTGGTCGACCCGTCCACGGCGAAAGGGCCGATCCGCATCCGCAGGGTCGTCGGGTGAGGCAGCTGCCGACACCCTCGCCCGCCGAGGCGGCGGACTGGACGCACCGCGAGCTCGGCGATCTCGCCTTCGGCGACTGGCACGACCCCGGCATGCGCGGCGGGCAGACGTCGGCCGATGCGGCGCTGGCCGCGTTCTCCGTGGTCGGGTACGCCGCCCGCCGCAATGAGGTGTGGCCCGCGGCACGGCGCGGGTCCTCGGGCCTGTCGCCCTACATCCGCCACGGGCTGCTCTCCCTGCCGGCCGTCTGGCAGGCCGTTGCCGGCGGGCCCGCGCGGGACGTGGAGAAGTTCCATGACGAGCTGCTGTGGCAGGAGTACGCGCGGCACCTGTACGCCCGACTCGGCGGCGCCACGCGGCGCTCCCTGCGGTTCTCGGTTCCCGAGCACGACGACGGTCCGGCCGGCCCGGGCGCCGGGCGACCCTGGTCGGGGGAGGAGGCGTGCCTGCGTGAGGCGCGCGAGGAGTTGTCCACCCGCGGCTGGCTGACCAACCAGCAGCGCATGTGGCTGGCCTCGCACTGGTCCGTGCGGTCGGGCCTGGGCTGGCGCGAGGGGGAGGACCTGTTCTTCCGGCAGCTGCTCGACGGATCCCGCGCGGCGAACCGACTCGGCTGGCAGTGGACGATCGGGGCGCTCACCGGCAAGCAGTACGGGTTCAGCAGGTGGCAGGTGGAGAAGCGTGCGCCGGGCCTGTGCGCCGCCTGTCCGCTCGAGCGGCGCTGCCCGATCCAGCAGTGGCCCCCCGAGGAGCCCCTGCCACCACGCGTCTCCGTCGACCCGCGGATCCGGCGTGACGACGACCTGGCGACCACCGCGGGCCCGGTGCAGCCGGAGCAGCGCGGGCGCCCCGAGGCGGTGTGGCTGACAGCCGAGAGCCTTGGCGACGAAGATCCCGCGATGCTCGCGAACCCGGACCTTCCGGCCGTCTTCGTGTTCGACGAGGTGCTGCTGACACGGCTGCGACTGGCACCGATGCGCCTGCTGTTCCTCGCCGAGTGCCTCGCCGATCTCGCGCAGCGTCGCACGCTCGAGGTGTGGCGCGGCGATCCCGTGGCGGTGCTCGCCGACCGTGCGGTCGCGACGACGTTCACACCGGTGCCCGGCTGGCGCAGCCGTGCCCTGAGGGTCGGACCGGTCGAGATCCACCCCTGGCGCTGGCTGCGGCGCCCGCACCCCGGCCCGCTCACCTCGTTCACCGCGTGGTCCCGGTCCGCGGCCAGTCGGGCCTGATCAGTCGCACTGACTAGACTTCCCCGGTGACCAAGCCCCGCGTGCTCATTGCCGAAGAACTGTCCCCCGCAACCGTCGAGGCCCTCGGGCCGGACTTCGAGATCGTCGAGTGCGACGGCGCCGATCGTGCGCAGCTGCTGCCTGCGATCGCCGACGTCGACGCGATCCTCGTGCGGTCGGCGACGCAGGTGGACGCCGAGGCCATCGCCGCAGCGAAGCAGCTGAAGGTCATTGCGCGGGCGGGCGTCGGGCTGGACAACGTCGACATCAAGGCCGCGACGCAGGCCGGCGTGATGGTCGTCAACGCGCCCACGTCGAACATCGTCAGCGCCGCCGAGCTCGCCGTGGCACTGCTCCTCGCCTCGGCCCGCAATGTGGTGCCCGCCAGCTCCGCCCTGCGGAACGGCGAGTGGAAGCGGTCGAAGTACACCGGTGTCGAGGTGGCCGACAAGACGGTCGGCGTCGTCGGCCTCGGACGCATCGGCGTTCTCGTGGCGCAGCGGCTGAGCGCCTTCGGGGTGCGTCTCGTGGCGTACGACCCCTACGTGCAGCCCGCGCGCGCTGCGCAGCTCGGCGTGCGGATGGTGACCCTGGACGACCTCCTGGCCGAGTCCGACTTCATCACCGTCCACCTGCCGAAGACCCCGGAGACCGTCGGGCTGATCGGCGATGCCGAGCTCCACAAGGTCAAGCCCACCGTGCACATCGTCAATGCCGCACGCGGCGGGATCGTCGACGAGGAGGCGCTGTACCGCGCGCTTGTCGACGGGCGCGTGGCGGGTGCGGGCCTCGACGTCTACGCCAAGGAGCCCTGCACCGACTCTCCGCTGTTCACCCTGGAGAACGTCGTGGGCCTGCCCCACCTGGGTGCCTCGACAGATGAGGCGCAGGAGAAGGCCGGTATCGCGGTCGCGAAGTCGGTGCGCCTCGCGCTCTCGGGGGAGCTCGTGCCGGACGCCGTGAACGTGCAGGGAGGGCAGCTCGCCGAGGCGGTCAAGCCCATGGTGCCGCTGGCCGAGAAGGTCGGTGCCATCGCCTGCAGCCTCGCCGATGCGGCGGTCGAGCGCATCGACGTCGAGGCGCTGGGAGAGATCGCCGAGCACGACGTCCGCGTGCTGGAGCTGTCCGCCCTCAAGGGCGTCTTCCAGCAGCTCGTGCACGACCCGGTGTCCTTCGTCAACGCGCCCGTGCTGGCGGAGCAGCGCGGGGTCGAGGTGGCCCTGACGAGCGACGCGACCAGCGGCGACCACCGATCGCTCCTGCGCATCACGCTGACGCAGACGAACGGCCAGAAGGTCAGCGTGGCGGGCACCGTCTCCGGCGGTCGTGACGTGGCCAAGCTCGTCGAGGTGGATGGCTTCGATGTCGACGTGCCCATCAGCGACCACCTGGGCTTCTTCCGGTACCACGACCGGCCGGGCATCGTCGCCGTCGTGGGTCAGGTGCTCGGCGATGGCGGCGTCAACATCGGCGGGATGCAGGTGAGCCGTGACGCCTCGGGCCACGCGCTGATCGTGCTGACCGTCGACTCGCCGATCGCGCCTGAGCAGCTGGAGGCCATCGTCACGCAGATCGAGGCGCATTCAGGCAGGGCAGTCGACCTGGCCTGACATGGACCCCCGTCATCGGTCCGGCCTGCTCTGGGCCTTCGTCGGGGTCCTGCTGTTCTCCTTCTCGCTGCCGCTGACCAAGGTCGCGGTGGCCGGGTTCAACCCGTACTTCACGGCGACCGGGCGCGCAGTGATCGCGGGGGCGCTGGCGCTCGCCGTTCTCGCGATCCGTCGCGTGCCGCTGCCGCCGCGCTCCCAGGGGCGGCCGCTGCTCTTCACGATGCTGGGTGCCGTCTTCGGCTGGCCCATCCTGCTGGCGCTGGCGCTGGAGCGGACCACGTCCGCGCACGCTGCCGTCATCGCCGCCTTCATGCCGCTGACCACGGCACTGTTCGCCGTCCTGCGTGCCCATGAGCGGGTGCCGCGGCAGTTCTGGCTGGCGGCAGGCGGTGGCACGATCGCCCTGGTCGTCTTCTCGCTGTCGCGCGGTGGCGCCGAGGGCGGCGACCTGATCGCCGACCTGCTCGTCGTGGGTGCGGTCCTCAGTTCATCGTGGTGCTACGTCGAGGGCGCGAGCATCACCAAGGTCATGCCGGGCTGGCAGGTGATCTCCTGGGTCGTCGTGCTCGCCCTGCCGATCACCGTCCCGGTGTCGCTCGTCCTGTGGCGGACGACCTCGTCGGACTACGACACGACAGGTGTGCAGTGGACGGCCCTTGTGCTCCTGGGCGTCTCGTCGATGTACGTGGGCTTCTTCGCGTGGTACCGCGGCCTTGCCCTCGCCGGAACTGCCTACGGCGGGCAGGTCCAGCAGTTGCAGGCGCTGCTCACGCTGCTGTGGTCGGCGCTGCTCCTCGGCGAGCCCGTGACAGTGCTCACCGTCGCGGCAGCGCTGGCCGTCGTCGTCTGCGTGGCATGGGCCCAGAGGTCCCGACGCGCAGTGGTCGTCGCCCCGGAGGAGTAGGTCGAGGCTCAGGCGTCCCGGATCGCGCGATTGACCGCCGAGACGATCGCCTTGAGCGAGGACGTCGTGATGGAGGGGTCGATCCCGACGCCCCACAGCACGCGGCCGTTCACGGCGCACTCGACGTACGAGGCCGCCATGGCGTCACCGCCGGACGACATCGCATGCTCCGCGTAGTCCAGCACCCGCACGTCGATCCCGTGCCGGCTGAGCGCATCGCAGAAGGCGGCGATCGGACCGTTGCCCTGCCCGGTGAGCGCGATGTCGACGCCGTTGTCCGCGAGCGTGACGTCGACCGTGGTGGCACCGTCGACCTCGGAGTCCTGCTTCACACCGATCAGGCGGAATCGTCCCCAGGCCGCAGCCGGGTCCGGCAAGTACTCCCCGGAGAAGGTGCTCCACATGTCGGCGGGACTGATCTCGCCGCCCTCGTCGTCGGTGACCCGCTGGATCACCTGGGAGAACTCGATCTGGAGCCGGCGGGGGAGCTCGAGCTTGTGCTCGGTCCGCATGATGTAGGCGACGCCGCCCTTGCCGGACTGGGAGTTGACGCGGATCACCGCCTCGTACGTGCGGCCGACGTCCTGCGGGTCGATCGGCAGGTAGGGCACTGCCCAGGTGTGGTCGTCGACGTCGACGCCGGCGGCAGCCGCATCGGCCTCCATCATCCGCAGGCCCTTGTTGATGGCGTCCTGGTGCGATCCGGAGAATGCGGTGTAGACGAGGTCGCCGCCGTACGGGTGGCGCTCGTGCACCGGGATCTGGTTGCAGTACTCCACGGTGCGTCGGATCTCGTCGATGTCGCGGAAGTCGATCTGCGGGTCGATGCCCTGGCTGAACAGGTTCAGGCCCAGGGTGACCAGGCAGACATTGCCGGTGCGCTCGCCGTTGCCGAACAGGCACCCCTCGATCCGGTCCGCCCCTGCCATGTAGCCGAGCTCGGCGGCGGCCACCGCGGTCCCGCGATCGTTGTGCGGGTGGAGCGAGAGCACCACGCTGTCGCGGCGAGCCAGGTTCCGGCTCATCCATTCGATCGAGTCCGCGTAGACGTTCGGCGTGGCCATCTCGACGGTCGCGGGCAGGTTCAGGATCACCTTGCGATCAGGTGTCGGCTGCCAGACATCGGTGACGGCGTTGCAGACTCGCAGCGCGAACTCCAGCTCGGTCCCTGTGTAGGACTCGGGCGAGTACTCGAAGAACACGTCGGTCTCACCGGCGAGCTCGTCGGCGTACTTCTGGCACAGCTGCGCCCCGTGGACCGCGATGTCGACGATGCCGTCCTCGTCGAGGCCGAACACCACCCGGCGCTGCAACGTCGAGGTCGAGTTGTACAGGTGCACGATGGCCTGTTTGGCGCCGCGGATGGACTCGAACGTGCGCTCGATGAGGTGCTCGCGGGACTGCGTCAGGACCTGGATGACAACGTCGTCGGGGATCAGGTCGTCCTCGATGAGCATGCGGACGAAGTCGAAGTCGGTCTGCGATGCCGACGGGAACCCGACCTCGATCTCCTTGTAGCCCATGCTGACGAGCAGGGTGAACATCCGCAGCTTGCGGGCGGGGGTCATCGGGTCGATGAGGGCCTGGTTGCCGTCGCGCAGGTCGACCGCGCACCAGCGCGGCGCCTTGGTGATGACCTGCGACGGCCAGGTGCGATCGGGGAGATTGATGGGCAGGAAGGGGGAGTAGCGCTGGTAGGGCATCTGCGACGCCTGCTGGGTGTTGCGCACCTCGTATGGGACCGTGCGGTCGAACGTGCTGCTCATGGCTGGGCTCCTGGTCTCGTCGGATGGCCCTGGGATTCGTGGGCCGAGGAAGGGGGACCGGCGCGCGACGAAACCCGCGACGAGGAGGCCGGTGGTCTAGGCCTCGCCGCGGCGGCGAAGGAGCAGCAGCGCCGTCATGGGGTTGAGAGTACCAAAGGCGGACGAGGTGCATGGGCCACGGGCATGATGGAGGCGTGGACCTGCAGGCACTGGGCGCGGCGAAGTACATCTCCCTGACCACCTTCCGGCGCGATGGCACGCCGGTGCCGACGCCGGTGTGGCTCGTGCGCGACGGAGAAGCCCTGGTCGTCACCACCCAGGGCTCGTCGGGCAAGGTGAAGCGCATCCGGGCGAATCCCGACGTCCTGATCGCGCCCTGCGACGCCCGGGGCAGGCTCAAGGGCGAGCAGGTGGCCGGGGTCGCTGCCCTTCAGGACCCCGCGGAGACCGAGCGGATCACCGGGCTCGTCCGACGGCGCTACGGACTCCTCGGCTGGCTGCTCACGCGCCGGGGCGGCGATGACCGCATGGGGATCCGGATCACCGTGGCCTGACTGCTCACGTGGTCGGCTGCGCCCTAGACGACGCGGCGCCGACCGATCGCGAAGTAGCTGATCGGGCCGACGAAGTTCACCGCGATCAGCACCGCCCACGCGGGCTTGGGGCCGCGGACCAGTTCCGCGGGCCGGCGGGCGAGGTCCGCCCACGCCGCGGTCGCGAGGGCCACCTGCGCGACGCCGGCGACGATGACGGCACCCTTCTGGGCGTCCGTGAGGTCGCTCCACCTCCTGCGGGCCATGGCTCTCCTCGTGGGTTGGTGCTGCTCGCCGCGAGCATCCCCACCACGATGCCGCATCAGGGGCCGTGATGCGCGGTCACTACCCTTCCCCCATGCCCACACCACTGAACATCGCCCTCATCCCCGGCGACGGGATCGGCACCGAGGTCGTCGCCGAGGCCATGAAGGTCCTTGCCGCTGTCGCACCGCTCGCCGACCTCGACGTCTCCACCACCGAGTACGACCTCGGCGCGCGTCGCTACAACGCGACGGGCGAGCTGCTGCCGGACTCCGTCGTGGAGGAGCTGCGTGGGTACGACGCGATCATGCTGGGGGCCATCGGCGATCCGTCGGTCCCATCGGGCGTGCTCGAGCGCGGCGTGCTCCTGCCGCTGCGCTTCGTCATGGACCAGCACCTCAACCTGCGTCCGGTGAAGCTGTTCCCCGGTGTCACGACGGGCCCGCTCGCGGGCAAGGGCCCTGAGCACATCGACTTCGTCGTGTGCCGCGAGGGCACCGAGGGCCCGTACGTCGGCGCGGGCGGAACCCTGCGCCCGGGCACCCCGCACGAGGTGTCGACCGAGGTCAGCATCAACACCGCCTACGGTGCCGAGCGCATCATCCGCGACGCGTTCGAGCGCGCGATGCGCCGTCGGCGCAAGGTGACGCTCGTGCACAAGACGAACGTCGTCGTCCATGCGGGCAAGACCTGGAAGCAGGCCTTTGACCGCGTGGCGCTGGAGTACCCCGAGGTCGAGACGGACTACCAGCACGTCGATGCGGCGGCCATGTTCTTCATCACACAGCCGGAGCGCTTCGACGTCGTGGTGACCGACAACCTGTTCGGCGACATCCTCACCGACATCGGTGCCGCGATATGCGGAGGCATCGGACTCGCGGCGAGCGGGAACATCGACCCGACGCGATCCAACCCGAGCATGTTCGAGCCCGTGCACGGCTCGGCCCCCGACATCGCGGGCCAGGGCAAGGCGGACCCGACGGCCGCCGTCATGTCCCTCGCCATGCTCCTGGACCACGTGGGGCAGCAGGAGGCGGCAGCGTGGGTCGAGTCGGCCGTGGCGGCCGACCTGTCGTCGCGCGGCAACGCGGTCCGCTCGACCTCGCAGGTCGGCGACGCCCTCGCGGCGGCTGCGGTCGCTGCGGCGGGACGGTAGGTTCTGGCCCCATGACCATGACCGACTCGGGCACCGCGCTGTGGCCGATCACGATCACGCCGTCGGACCACCTGGTCGGCGACGCCGAGCGTGAGGCGATCCTCGCGGACCCGGGATTCGGGCAGCGCTACACCGACCACATGGTGCGGGCGACATGGACGGCGGATCAGGGGTGGCATGACGCCCGGCTCGAGGCGTACGGCCCCATCAGCCTCGACCCGGCGACCAATGTCCTGCACTACGGCCAGGCGATCTTCGAGGGGCTGAAGGCGTACCGGCACGCGGACGGCAGCATCTGGACCTTTCGGCCGACCCAGAACGCCGACCGGTTCGCCGGCAGTGCACGCCGACTGGCGATGGCCGAGCTGCCCACCGAGCTCTTCGTCGGCTCCATCGAGGCCCTCGTCCGCCAGGACCGCGCCTGGGTGCCGACCGGCCAGGAGCGATCGCTGTACCTGCGGCCGTTCATGATCTCGACCGAGGTGGGGCTGGGCGTGCGCCCGGCCAACCGCTACGAGTTCCTGCTCATCGCCTCCCCGGCGGGGGCGTACTTCCCCAAGGGGCTCAAGCCCGTCTCGGTCTGGGTCTCCGACGACTACGTGCGCGCGGCCCCCGGCGGCACCGGCGAGGCCAAGTGCGCAGGCAACTACGCGGCCTCGCTCGTCGCGCAGGCCGAGGCGTCGCTGCACGGCTGCGACCAGGTCGTCTGGCTCGACGCGGTCGAGCGCCGCTGGGTCGAGGAGATGGGCGGCATGAACCTGTACTTCGTGCACGGCTCGGGCGACTCCGCCCGACTCGTGACGCCCGAGCTGACCGGCTCCCTGCTGCCCGGCATCACCCGCTCCTCGCTGCTCACCGTCGCGGCCGATCTGGGGATCCGGGCCGAGGAGGGCCGCATCTCGGTGGAGGACTGGAAGGACGGCTGCGCCAGCGGCGAGATCACCGAGGTATTCGCCTGCGGCACCGCTGCGGTCATCACCCCGGTCGGCGAGGTCAAGACCCGGAACAACGGCTCCTGGACGGTCGGCTCGGGCGGCACCGGCCCGGTCACCGCCCGGCTGCGGCAGGCCCTGCTGGACATCCAGACCGGGCAGTCGGCCGACCGGCACGCCTGGCTGCACCGCATCTGCTGAACCGCTCGACCCGGCCGACTTCCGGCCCGCCTGCCACACCGCTGCGGGCGGTCTGGCAGACTCTGGGCGTGCTCAGCACCGCCATCATCATTGCCTAGCGCGTCGACACCGTCGACGCGCAGCCCTTCGCACCCGCGGGGGGCTTTTTCGTTGGCGGTCCGACCGGAGTGTGAGGAGGGGCCCATGCCACGGCCCGACGGGTTCCATGTGTATGACACGACGCTGCGCGACGGCGCACAGCGTGAGGGGATCTCGTACTCCGTCCACGACAAGCTCGCCGTCGCCCGGCTCCTGGACGAGTACGGCGTCGGCTTCATCGAGGGCGGCTGGCCCGGAGCCCTGCCGAAGGACACCGAGTTCTTCCAGCGGGCGCAGTCCGAGCTCACGCTGCGCAACGCGCAGCTGGTCGCCTTCGGGGCCACGCGCAAGGCCGGCGTCCGGGTCGAGGAGGATCCGCAGGTCCGGGCACTGCTGGACTCGCAGGCCCCGGTGATCACCGTCGTGGCCAAGTCCGACGTGCGGCACGTTGTCGAGGCGCTGCGCACGACGCTGGACGAGAACCAGCAGATGATCGAGGACACCGTGCGCTTCCTCGTGGGCGAGGGGCGTCGGGTGTTCGTCGACATGGAGCACTTCTTCGACGGGTACGCGCACGATCGCGACTACGGGGTCCGGCTGCTCGTCGCAGCCGCAGAGGCAGGGGCATCCGTGGGCGTCCTATGCGACACCAACGGGGGCATGCTGCCGCACGGGATGTACGAGGTGGTGAGCGACGTCAAGCAGCGCTCAGGGGTGCGGCTGGGCATCCACTGTCAGGACGACACGGGCTGCGCGGTGGCCAACTCGGTGTCGGCCGTCGAGGCGGGCGTCTCGCACGTGCAGTGCACGGCCAACGGCTACGGGGAGCGCACCGGCAATGCGGACCTCTTCGTGGTGGTGCCGAACCTGCAGCTGAAGCTCGGCATCGACTGCCTGCCTGACGGTTCGCTGCGCGATACCGTCCGGATCTCCCACGCGATCGCGGAGATCGCGAACATCGCTCCGAACACCCACCAGCCCTACGCGGGCTGGGCGTCGTTCGCCCACAAAGCGGGCCTGCATGCCAGCGCCCTGAAGGTCAACGCCGATCTCTACAACCACATCGACCCGTCGATCGTCGGCAACCAGCAGAACGTCCTGGTGACCGAGATGGCGGGCAGGGCGTCCATTGAGC
The DNA here is from genome assembly GCA_017856385.1 of Actinomycetota bacterium. Classification (GTDB taxonomy): domain Bacteria; phylum Actinomycetota; class Actinomycetes; order S36-B12; family S36-B12; genus UBA10649. The sequence continues at coordinate 5,752 of JAFMFD010000030.1, read as the reverse complement.
TCAAGGGCGCCGAACTCGGCCATGACCTGTCGCAGAAGCCAGAGGTCGTCAGCCGGGTCGTCGAGCAGGTCAAGGAGCTCGAGGCGCAGGGCTGGACCTTCGAGGCGGCCGATGCCTCCTTCGAGCTGCTGATCTGGGACAGCGAGGGACGCCACCTGTCGTTCGACGTGGAGTCCTGGCGCACGATCGTCGAGCAGGACGCGGCCGGGGAGGTGCGCACGGAGGCGACCGTGAAGATCCACCTCGATGGTGAGCGCATCATCTCGACGGCTGAGGGCAACGGGCCGGTCAACGCGCTGGACCGCGCGCTGCGCGGGGCGATCGTGCAGAAGTACCCCGACCTGCGCTCCATGCGGCTTGTCGACTACAAGGTCCGTATCCTCGACGAGCAGTCCGGCACCGGCGCCCGCACGCGCGTGCTCATCGGGACCACGGACGGCCAGGACTCCTGGAGCACGGTCGGAGTCCACGAGAACGTGATCGCGGCATCGTGGCGCTCTCTCGAGGACGCGGTCCGATACGGCCTGCTCAAGCGCGATCGGTAGGGTCCGAACGTGCGCGTGTGCCGGGTGTCCGTGGACGAGGACCTGCACTACGGGGTCATCGAGGGGTCTGCGGTGGCTCTGCTCAGCAGCCACCCCTTCGGACCGTTCGAGCCCGACGGCCGGGTGCTCGCCCTCGACCAGGTGCGCCTCGTCGCCCCCGTCCTGCCCAGCAAGATCGTCGCGGTCGGCCGCAACTATCTCGACCATGTGCGCGAGATGGGGCAGGACGCACCACCTGCCGAGCCGATGATCTTCCTCAAGCCGAGCACGTCGGTGATCGGTCCGGGCGACCCCATCACGCTGCCGTGGCAGTCCGAGCAGGTGGAGCACGAGGCGGAGATCGCGGTCGTGATCGGTCGCCTGTGCCGGGATGTGCCGGAGGATCGCGTGGCCGAGGTGGTGCTCGGCTACACGTGCGCGAATGATGTCACGGCCCGTGATCTCCAGCGAAGCGACGGCCAGTGGGGGCGGGCCAAGGGGTTCGACACCTTCTGCCCCCTCGGTCCATGGATCGAGACCGACCTTGACGTGGAGGAGGCATCGGTGGAGTGCCGGGTCAACGGCGAGGTGCGGCAGCAGGGGCTGGGTGCCGACATGGTGCGCTCGGTGCCCGAGCTCGTGTCTTGGATCAGCTCGGTCATGACGCTGCTGCCCGGCGACGTCATCCTGACCGGCACCCCCGCCGGCGTCGGACCCATCACGGCCGGCGACGAGGTCACCGTGACCATCGGGGGCATCGGCTCCCTGGCCAACCCGGTGGTGGATCGTGGCTGACAGTGGCATCCGCGTCCGCTTCTGCCCGTCGCCGACGGGCAATCCGCACGTCGGCATGGTCCGCACGGCACTGTTCAACTGGGCCTATGCGCGACACACCGGCGGCACCTTCGTCTTCCGGATCGAGGACACCGACAGCGCGCGTGACAGCGAGGACTCCTACGACGCGCTGCTGGAGGCGCTGTCCTGGCTGAGCCTGACCTGGGACGAGGGGCCGGTCGTCGGGGGGCCGCACACTCCCTACCGGCAGTCCGAGCGCATGCGCGAGGGAATCTATGCCGATGTGGCACGGCGGCTCGAGGACTCCGGCCACGCCTACCGCTGCTACTGCACCCCGGAGGAGCTCGAGGAGCGACGTGCGCAGGCGCGCGAGGAGCACCGTCCGCCGGGATACGACGGCCACTGCCGCGACCTCACGGCGGAGGAGCGGGCAGGCCTCGCGGCCGAGGGCCGGCCGAGCGTCCTGCGGCTGCGCATGCCCGATCGCGACTGGGAGTGGGACGACCTGGTGCGCGGGCCGATCACCTTCGCCGCCGACCAGGTACCGGACTTCGTGCTGCTGCGCGCGAACGGCGAGCCGCTCTACACGCTTGTGAATCCCGTCGACGACGCCCTGATGGGCATCACGCACGTGCTTCGCGGCGAGGACCTGCTCTCCTCCACGCCGCGCCAGCTGGCGCTCTACGAGGCCCTCGGCGCCATCGGCGTCACCGACGGCTCTGTGCCGAGGTTCGGCCACCTGCCCTACGTCATGGGGGAGGGGAACAAGAAGCTCTCCAAGCGCGACCCCGAGTCCTCGCTCCAGTGGTACCGCGACGAGGGCTACCTGCCGGAGGCGCTGCTGAACTACCTGTCGCTCCTGGGCTGGTCGATGGGAGAGGACCGCGAGTTCTTCAGCAAGGAGCAGCTGGCCGACGCGTTCACGCTGGACCGGGTGAGCCCCAACCCGGCACGGTTCGACCTGAAGAAGTGCACCGCGATCAACGGCGACTGGATTCGCACCCTGGCCCCCGACGACCTCGCCGAGCGGATCGTGCCGTTCCTCGTGCGCGCGGGGCTCGTCGTCGAGCCGCTCGACGACCCCACGCGCCGGCTCCTCGCGCAGGCGGTGCCGCTGGTGCAGGAGCGGATGGAGACGCTGGGCCAGGCGGTGGGCATGGTCGGCTTCCTGCTTGCCGACGACGATCGGTTCACGCTGGACCCCGCGGACGCCGAGGCGATGCTCGACGCGGACGGCCGCAGCGTGGTGGCGGCCGCGCTAGAGGCGCTCTCCGGGATCCCCGAGTGGACCACCGCGAGCATCGAGGAGGCCCTGCGTGCCGCGCTTGTCGACGGGCTGGGACTGAAGCCCAAGGTTGCTTTCGGCCCGGTGCGGGTCGCCGTGACGGGCCGGCGGGTGTCGCCGCCGCTGTTCGAGTCGATGGAGCTGCTGGGCCGTGAGCGGTCGCTGCACCGCCTCGCCGCGGCCCGCTGACCCACCGTGTGAGGAGGTACTGCGGCGCCCCCTATACTCGGACGGCCGCAACGCGGCAGCCATTGGGGTATGGGGTAATTGGCAGCCCAACTGATTCTGGTTCAGTTAGTCTAGGTTCGAGTCCTGGTACCCCAGCGAGACGAGGTCCGCTGCGGAGGCCATCGCCGAATTCGGTAGCATGCGCGGCGTTCATGAGTCTGCTCGATGTTCCACCGGCACGGCCCCGTTGTGTAGTGGCCTAGCACGCCGCCCTCTCAAGGCGGTAGCGCGGGTTCGAATCCCGTCGGGGCTACGAGCGAAGGGCCCCCTGGCCACCAGGGGGCCCTTCGCTCGTCGGGGGTGAAGGGCAGCCGCGAGCCGGTGGCTAGCATGGTCGGACATCTTCCGGGAGGTAGCACGTGGGACGCACGCTGGCGGAGAAGGTCTGGGACGACCATGTGGTCCGTCGGGCCGAGGGTGAGCCGGACCTGCTCTACATCGACCTGCACCTCGTGCACGAGGTCACCAGTCCCCAGGCTTTCGATGGCCTGCGGGCGTCCGGGCGTCCGGTGCGCCGACCCGACCTGACCCTGGCCACCGAGGACCACAACGTCCCGACGATCGACATCGACAAGCCCATCGCTGATCCCATCTCTCGAGCGCAGGTCGATGCCCTGCGTCGCAACTGCGCCGAGTTCGGGGTGCCGGTCTACTCGCTCGGCGACGTCGAGCAGGGCATCGTGCATGTCGTCGGCCCCCAGTTGGGACTGACCCAGCCGGGGATGACCGTCGTGTGCGGCGACTCGCACACGTCGACCCATGGGGCGTTCGGTGCGCTCGCCTTCGGCATCGGGACCAGCGAGGTCGAGCACGTGCTGGCCACCCAGACACTTCCGCTCAAGCCGTTCCGGACGATGGCGATAACCGTCGACGGCGACCTGCCCGCGGGCGTCACCGCGAAGGACATCATCCTCGCGATCATCGCGCGGATCGGTACCGGTGGCGGCCAGGGCTATGTGCTGGAGTACCGCGGCTCCGCCATCCGAGGCCTGTCGATGGAGGGTCGGATGACCCTGTGCAACATGTCGATCGAGGCGGGCGCGCGTGCTGGCATGGTGGCGCCGGACGAGACCACGTTCGAGTACCTCAAGGGACGCCCGCACGCGCCTGCCGGTGCCGAGTGGGACGCGGCCGTCGCCTACTGGCGCTCACTGCCCACCGACGACGACGCCCGGTTCGATGCCGAGGTGGTCATCGACGCCTCGACGCTCTCCCCGTTCGTGACGTGGGGCACCAACCCCGGTCAGGGCCTGCCCCTGAGCGCATCGGTGCCCTCGCCGGACGACGCGGTCGACGACGTCGACCGCGTGGCGATCGAGCGGGCCCTGGAGTACATGGACCTCGTGCCCGGGACGCCGCTGCGCGAGGTCGGCATCGACACCGTCTTCGTCGGCTCGTGCACCAACGGGCGGATCGAGGACCTGCGGGCGGCCGCCTCGGTGATGCGCGGACGCCGGGTCGCCGACTCGGTGCGCATGCTGGTCGTGCCCGGATCGGTGCGGGTCAAGCAGCAGGCCGAGGCCGAGGGCCTCGATCAGGTCTTCCGGGACGCAGGTGCCGAGTGGCGCGAGGCGGGCTGCTCGATGTGCCTGGCGATGAACCCGGACAAGCTCGCCCCGGGCGAGCGCAGCGCGTCCACGTCGAATCGCAACTTCGAGGGCCGGCAGGGGCCCGGCGGGCGCACCCACCTGGTCTCGCCAGCGGTCGCGGCCGCGACGGCGGTCACCGGCCACCTGTCCTCGCCCGCCGACCTCGAGCCGAATGCCGGGAGCATCTGATGGAGAAGTTCGTCGTCCACACGGGCACTGCCGTGCCGCTCCGACGCAGCAACGTCGACACCGACCAGATCATCCCGGCTGAGTACCTCAAGCGGATCACCCGCCACGGGTTCGAGGACGGCCTCTTCGCTGCCTGGCGCAAGGACCCGGACTTCGTCCTCAATCGTCCCGAGCACGCCGGGGCGACCGTCCTGGTTGCCGGTCCGGACTTCGGGACGGGATCCAGCCGCGAGCATGCGGTGTGGGCGCTGCAGGACTACGGCTTCGCGGTCGTGCTGTCCTCTCGGTTCGCCGACATCTTCCGTGGCAACTCCGGCAAGGGCGGGCTGCTGACCGCGCAGGTCGACCAGTCCGTCATCGAGAGCCTGTGGGCGGCCATCGAGGCCGACCCCGACCTGCTCGTCACGGTGGACCTGGAGCAGCGCGAGGTGCGCGCGGGAGACCTGAGCGCCCCCTTCACGGTCGACGACTACGTCCGCTGGCGGCTGATGGAGGGCCTTGACGACATCGGCATCACCCTGCAGTACAGCGATGCGATCACGGCCTTCGAGGCGACCCGGCCGGCCTGGAAGCCGACGACCGTCGGCTAGCGGGGCGGGGCGGCACGGAGTCGCCTCCCTGTGGGTGAACACGCCGTGAATCCATTGTCCTGCAACGATTTCCCCGGCGTGGCGTGTCCCTCTGAGGCAGGGCCGATGCCTAGGGTGATGCCACCGGCAGTCTGGTGCCGGCCTGACACCCTCCGGAGGGGTAACTCGTGAACAAGGCAGAACTGATTGACACTGTTGCGGCGCGTCTGGGCTACAGCAAGCGTGAGGTCACGGAGATCGTCGACGCTTTCATCGAGGAGACGAAGCGCGCGGTGGCCAGCGGCGACAAGGTCGCCGTGAGCGGCTTCGGCGTCTTCGAGGCCCAGGCCCGCAAGGCGCGGCTCGGTCGCAATCCGCGCACCGGTGAGACGGTGAAGATCAAGGCGACGAAGCTGCCGAAGTTCCGCCCCGGTGCGGAGTTCAAGGCGGTTGTCTCCGGCGCGAAGAAGATCGCGAGCAAGCCGGCGGCGAAGAAGGCGGCGGCCAAGAAGGCTCCCGCGAAGAAGGCGGCGGCCAAGAAGGCTCCCGCGAAGAAGGCGGCGGCCAAGAAGG
>JAFMFD010000096.1 GCA_017856385.1 Actinomycetota bacterium | reverse complement strand
CCGCGCTGCGTACGCAGGTGCGGGTGCCGAGTGCGGTGCAGGATCCCGGGGTGGGAACCGGGTGAGAACCGGGCGGGGGGCGCGGGTGAGAACCCGGCAGGGGCGCGCGTGAGATCTTCGGCGTGCCGAGGGGCCCGCGGACGGGCCTGCGCACTAGCGTGCCGATCGTGAGTCGTCGTCGCTGCTCCAAGCCGTCGTGCAACAGCCCGGCGGTGTCGACGCTGACGTACGTGTACGCGGACTCGACGGCTGTCCTCGGCCCGCTGGCGACCTACGCGGAGCCGCACTGCTACGACCTGTGCCAGATGCACAGCGAGCGGCTCACTGCGCCGCGGGGCTGGGAGATCGTCCGGATCACCCCGGATCCGGATGCGCTCAAGCCTTCGAGCGACGACCTCGAGGCGCTGGCCAACGCGGTGCGCGAGGCGGCCCGTCCGCGCTACGAGCCTGGCGCACCGCTGCCGACCGAGGTTCCGACGGGTGCGGTCGAGGTCGCGCGCCGCGGCCACCTGCGCGTGCTCGCCACCGTCCCGGAGCCCGACGAGCCCGACGACCTCTTCCTGGACTTCGACGACTGACGTCGTCGCGCCTGAGCATCCCCTCGATCGGTAGCCTGAGCACGTGCGCGCCCCTGATCCGTCGACGCTCGACCTGGTGATCAAGGCGTACGACGTCCGCGGGGTGTACCCCGATCAACTGGATGAGGATCTGGCGCACGCGGTCGGTGCTGCATTCGTCCGGGTGCTCGGTGTCCGCGCCTCCGAAGGGGGTGCCGGGGCCGTGGTCATCGGGCATGACATGCGACCCTCCGGCCCTGACCTCGTGGCCGCGTTTGCCGAGGGGGTGCGTGAGCAGGGATGCGATGTGGTGCTCATCGGACTGGCGAGCACCGACGGCCTGTACTTCGCCTCCGGCCACCTCGGCCTGCCCGGTGCCATGTTCACCGCGAGCCACAACCCGGCCCGCTACAACGGCATCAAGCTGTGCCGGGCGGGGGCGGCACCGGTCGGGCAGGACACCGGCCTGCGCGACATCCGGATGATGGTCGAGGCCGGTGTGCCTGCCTACGACGGACCCGTCGGCGAGGTGCGCGACCAGGACATGCGCGCCGACTACGCGCGTTTCCTGCGCGGACTGGTCGACCTGTCGGCCATCCGGCCGCTGAGCGTCGTCGTCGACGCGGGCAACGGCATGGGTGGGTTCACCGTCCCGGCCGTCCTCGGCGGTGCGGCCGGGCTGGCGCCGCTGCCGCTGGACATCGATGCGATGTACTTCGAGCTCGACGGCACGTTCCCGAACCACGAGGCGAACCCCATCGACCCCGAGACCCTCGTCGACCTGCAGGCGCGCGTGCGCGAGACCGGCGCTGATGTCGGCCTTGCGTTCGACGGTGATGCCGATCGGTGCTTCGTCGTCGACGAGCGTGGCGAGCTGGTGAGCCCGTCGACGCTGACCGCGCTCATCGCGGCGCGCGAGCTGGCCAAGCATCCGGGCAGCCCGGTGATCCACAACCTGATCACGTCCAAGGCCGTGCCCGAGGTCATCGGCGAGAACGGCGGCACTCCCGTCCGCACGCGCGTCGGCCACTCATTCATCAAGCAGACGATGGCGGATACCGGAGCGGTGTTCGGCGGTGAGCACTCCGGCCACTTCTACTTCCGTGACTTCTGGCGGGCCGACTCCGGGATGCTCGCGGCCATGCACCTGCTCGCGGCACTGGGGGAGACGCCCGACGGGACGACGCTGTCGAGCATGCTGGCGCCCTACGACCGCTACGTGATGAGCGGGGAGATCAACACCGAGGTCGCCGATGTGCCTGCGGCCACCGAGCGCATCCGGTCGGCGTTCACCGAGCGCGCAGCCGGCGGTATCGAGGACTTCGACGGCATGACGGTCACGGGCGATACGTGGTGGTTCAACGTGCGCCCGAGCAACACTGAGCCGCTGCTGCGTCTGAACGTCGAGGCGTCCGATGCGGGCACCATGCAGGCCGTGCGCGACGAGGTGCTCGCGCTGATGAGGGTGGGGCAATGAGCAGCACGGACAACGCGTCGTCACCCCTGGGCATCCCCGCGGAGGTCTGGGCGATCCTGGCCTGCCCGGGGGACGACCGGGGTGCGGTCGAGCCCGACCTGGCCACGGGCGAGGTCGTGTGCACCGCCTGTGGGCGGCGCTACCCGGTGCGCGACGGGATCCCGGTCATGCTGCTCGACGAGGCCACGCCCGCGTCGTAGGCGAGCGTCCTTCCCCACGCTGGACCGCTAGGTTCGTCCCGTGCTGATCGTCCGCGGAGCCGTCAAGGACTACGACTGGGGCATCGTCGACGGCCTCGAGCCGTGGAGCGGCCAGGCGACCGGCGCCCCCCAGGCAGAGCTCTGGTTCGGAGTCCATCCGGGCGGCCCCTCCCCGCTGGTCGACGACGGCGGACGGCCGACCGGTGAGCTGCTCGCCGACCACTTCGACATCGAGGCGATCCCGCTGCTGGTGAAGTTGCTGGCCGCGGCGCGGCCGCTGTCGGTGCAGGTGCACCCCTCCGCGAGGGCGGCGGCCGAGGGCTGGCGCCGGCAGTCGCAGGGCGAGTACGAGGGGGTCTACTCGGACCCGTTCGAGAAGACCGAGATGCTCGTCGCCCTGCAGGAGTTCGAGGCCTTCGCCGGCTGGCGCTCCCCGGACGAGGCGGCGGCGATGCTCGACGCGCTGGGCGTAGACGGCACCGTCGTCGAACTGGTGCGCCAAGGCGACACCCTCGCTGCCATCCCGGGCCTCCTCGATGCGGCCAGCCCTGCGCGAGTGGCCCAGCTCGCGGCGGCTGCACGCGCGGCGGGCCTGCCGGATGAGCAGGTAACCGCATACGCGACCGTCACCGACCACTACCCGGACGATCCCGGCGCCCTGATCACGCCGCTGCTCGCTTACCTGCGGCTCGCGGCCGGCGAGGCGGTGTACGTCCCCGCTGGCGTCCCGCACAGCTACATCCGCGGGATCGGCCTGGAGGTCATGACGTCGTCCGACAACGTCCTGCGGCTGGGACTGACCGGCAAGCCGGTGTTCGTCGACCACGCGCTGCGGGCGCTGTCGACCACGCTCGAGCCGCAGGTGATGCACACCGACCACGGCGACCTGATCTGGCCGCGCAATGCCCCGTTCGTCGTGCGCGTGCTGACCACCGGTGGCGAGCGGATCCCCGCCGAGGCCTACCGCATCGTCCTGCTCGTCGAGGGGACCGCCACCGTCACGTCGGAGTTCGGCGAGATCACCCTCCGGCCCGGCACCGCGGCGGTGATCTCGGCGTCCGACCCCGACAGCTTCGTCGAGGCGGACGGGCTTGTCGCCATCATCCAGTCGACGACGAAGCAGGTCGAGTTCGCCCACGAGCGCTGGGATGTGGCGCGCCATGAGTACTGAGGGCGGCATCAAGGCTGTCGTCGCCGCACTGTTCGCCAATCTCGGCATCGCGGCCGCGAAGTTCGTGGCCTTCGCCTTCACCGGCTCGTCGTCCATGCTGTCGGAGGCGATCCACTCGCTCGCCGACTCCGGCAACCAGGTGCTGCTCCTGGTGGGCAACAAGCGGTCGCGGAAGAAGGCCGACGATCAGCACAACTTCGGGTACGGCCGGCGGCGCTACGTGTACGGCTTCATGGTCGCGATCGTGCTGTTCCTCGTGGGTGGCCTGTTCTCCCTGTATGAGGGCTGGCACAAGTGGCAGTACCCGGAGCCGCTCAACGACTGGTGGATCGCGGTGGCGGTGCTGCTCGTGGCGATCGTGCTCGAGTCGTTCTCGCTGCGCACTGCGCTGCGCGAGGCCAACCGTGCGCGGGGCAAGCGGTCACTCCCTGGCTTCGTCCGCGCCTCGCGCCAGCCGGAGCTGCCGGTCATCCTGCTGGAGGACATCGGGGCGCTTTTCGGCCTGGTCTTCGCCCTCATCGGCGTGGGCCTGGCGGTCATCACCGGCAACGGCCGTTTCGACGCCATGGGTGCGATGGCGGTCGGCACGCTGCTCGTGGTCATCGCGATCTTCCTCGCGATGGAGATGACCGCCATGCTCGTGGGGGAGAGCGCCCTGCCCGAGGAGGCGGAGGCGATCCGCGCTGCACTGGAGTCCTCGGGCGGGGTGACGCGCGTGATCCACCTGCGCACGCTGCACGTCGGCCCGGACGAGTTGCTTGTGGCGGCCAAGATCGGCGTCGCCCACTCGGCCACCGGGCTCGAGATCGCCGGTGACATCGATGACGCCGAGGCGGCCGTGCGCCAGGCGGTCCCCACGGCGACCTACATCTTCCTCGAACCCGACATCGACCAGCCCTCCCCCTGATTCGTTTGTCCCGCGTCGCGGGAGAAGCGAGCCAAAAGCCCGCGAATTGCCGGGCTTTAGTTCGGTTGTCCCGCGACGCGGGAGAAACGCGCGGGGGGTCCGTTAGTGAGGCGGCGCCCTCTGGCCATGACTCGGACGGGTACAACCGGGCCGCGCCGATTCTGCGGATCCGGGGATCTCTGGCAGACTTGGGCTAGCCCCAGCGGTCCGGAGCCCTGGTTCCCGCGGTGGCCTTCCCGAGCGAACCATCGAAGCCTCGAGCCGTTCGCACCGACCTGTCCGCTCTCACGAGGAGTTCTGCATGTCCGTGTCCAAGCCCGACGGCACCCCCGACTTCAAGGTCGCCGACCTCTCGCTGGCCGAGTTCGGTCGCGACGAGATCCGCCTCGCGGAGCACGAGATGCCCGGCCTGATGGCGATGCGTGCCGAGTACGGCACCTCCAAGCCCCTCACCGGCGCCCGCATCACCGGCTCCCTGCACATGACGATCCAGACGGCAGTGCTCATCGAGACGCTGGTGGAACTCGGCGCCGACGTGCGCTGGGCGTCCTGCAACATCTTCTCCACCCAGGATCACGCGGCTGCTGCGGTTGTCGTCGGCCCGAACGGTACGGTCGACAACCCTCAGGGCGTGCCGGTGTACGCCTGGAAGGGCGAGACCCTCCCGGAGTACTGGTGGTGCACCGAGCAGATCCTCATGTGGCCTGACGGCAAGGGTCCGAACATGATCCTCGACGATGGCGGCGACGCCACGCTCCTGGTCCACAAGGGCAGCGAGTTCGAGGCGGCCGGCGTCGTCCCACTGCCCGATGCCGACACCTCCGAGGAGTACGCGGTGGTCCTCGAGACCCTGCGTCGCTCGCTCACCGAGGATCCGCAGCGCTGGACCACGATCGCCGCGGGCATCAAGGGCGTCACCGAGGAGACCACCACGGGCGTGCATCGCCTGTACGAGATGCTGCGTGAGGGCTCGCTGCTCTTCCCGGCGATCAACGTGAACGACTCGGTCACCAAGAGCAAGTTCGACAACAAGTACGGCTGCCGCCACTCGCTCGTCGATGGCATCAACCGTGCGACCGACACCATGATCGGCGGCAAGGTCGCCGTCGTCTGCGGCTTCGGCGACGTCGGCAAGGGCTCGGCGGACTCGCTGCGCGGCCAGGGAGCGCGCGTGATCATCACCGAGATCGACCCGATCTGCGCCCTGCAGGCGGCGATGGACGGCTACCAGGTCGCGCGGCTGGAGGATGTCATCGATCAGGCCGACATCTTCATCACGGCCACCGGCTGCTACGAGGTCATCACCGTCGACGACATGGCGAAGATGAAGCACCAGGCGATCGTGGGCAACATCGGCCACTTCGACAATGAGATCGACATGGCCGGCCTGCAGCAGGTTCCGGGCATCAAGCGCAAGACGATCAAGCCGCAGGTCGACGAGTGGACCTTCCCTGACGGCCACTCGATCATCATGCTGTCGGAGGGTCGTCTGCTGAACCTCGGCAACGCGACCGGCCATCCGTCGTTCGTGATGAGCAACTCGTTCACCAATCAGGTGCTCGCGCAGATCGAGCTGTTCACCAAGCTCGACCAGTACCCGCTGGGCGTCTACACGCTGCCCAAGCACCTCGACGAGAAGGTGGCGCGCCTGCACCTCGATGCCCTCGGCGTGCGGCTCACCGAGCTGAGCAAGCCGCAGGCGGAGTACCTTGGCGTCGACGTGGCCGGCCCGTACAAGCCGGACCACTACCGCTACTGAGCGCCACTGCGTGAGGGCCCGCACCCTTGGGATGCGGGCCCTCACGCATGTCCGGATCCCTGACCTGACGCGGGACGCCCTGCTTGCTCGTGCAGCAGTGCCACACTTCGCCCATGCACGTCGACGTCATCTCCGTGGCCCCCGTCAAGAGTCTGGGCCTGAACCACCCGGAGTCAGTCGACGTCACGTCGGATGGTGTGCCGGGCGATCGACGCTTCGCCTTGATCGACGAGCAGGGGCGGCACTTCAGCGGCAAGCGCTGCGGCGCGCTCGTGCAGGTGCGCGCCTCCCACGACGACGCGGCCGAGCGCCTGACGCTGGCCTTCCCGGACGGCACCAAGGTGAGCGAGCCGGTGATGCTGGGGGGGCCCGTGGATGCGGTGTTCTACGGCGAGCTGCGCCCTGCCCACCTCGTGCTCGGCGTCTTCGCACATGCGCTGTCCCGGTTCGCCGATGCGGATGTCCGCCTCATCCGGGTGGCGGATGGTGGCGGCGTCGATCGCCGTGAGACGGGCGTGGTCTCGATACAGTCCACGGCCTCGCTGGCGGCTATCGGGCGCGAGTCCGGCGCGGAGGGCGTGGTCGATGGCCGGCGGTTCCGCATGACGTTCACCATAGGCGGGGCTGACGAGCACGCCGAGGACGCATGGATCGGTCGACGCGTTCGCGTGGGCACGGCCGTCATCGTTCCCGAGGGTCACACCGGTCGATGCGCAGTGACAACGCAGCATCCCGACACAGGTGTTCCGGATCTCGACGTCCTGAAAGCCATCGCGGCATACCGAAGCGACATCGTCACGACGGGGGAGCGGCTGCCCTTCGGTGTGCATGCGCGGGTCGTCGTCCCCGGTCGGGTGTCGGTGGGGGATGCGGTGGTGCTCGACGACGGACCGCAGGGGAGCA
>JAFMFD010000029.1 GCA_017856385.1 Actinomycetota bacterium | reverse complement strand
GTGGTGGCCCACCCCTGCGGGTGCGCTCGGTCGAACCATCGGGCGGCGGCCACGTGGTGCACATGCCTCGGCCACGCAAGGGCGATCAGGACGTTGACGTCGAGCAGGCTCGTCATCACTCGTCCCCGTCAACCCTCGTCAAGGGCATCACGGACCATCTCCGCCGTCACCGGGTCAGCATCCCCGGAATCCGGGAATGTCGGGAAGGGTGACGTGACCGCTGTGGATGGGTGCGGACGCAGGCCACGCAGGGCCAGTTCGGATACGGCCGCCCCGAGGGAGATGCGGCGCTCGGCGGCCAGGGCGCGTGCGGAGGAAAGCACGCGGTCATCGATCTCCAAGGTGGTGCGCATCACCACACCGTAGCATCAGGGCATCAGAGCATCATGCGGACATGAAGTTCAGTCGGGGGAGCCCGAGCGTCTCCGCACGCGGTAACCGCGATCGGTGAGGCGCGCGATCAGGGCGTCGCAGTGCTCCGGACCGCGCGTCTCGGCGTGCACGACGATCTCCACCTCATCCACCCCGAGACCTGCATCGTCGCGATGGTGCTCGACGTCGACGACATTGGCGTGCAGGGCCTGGATGTCGGAGAGCAAGCCGGCCAGGGACCCCGGGCGATCCGGCAGCCGCACCGAGAGGGTGAGATAGCGGCCCGCGGAGACCAGTCCGTGGCGGAGGATCCGCAGCAGCACGAGCGGATCCACGTTGCCGCCGGAGAGGATCGCCGCGACCGGTGGCTCGAACGCACCGGGATCAGCCATCAGCGCCGCAACGGCAGCAGCGCCCGCAGGCTCGACGACCAACTTCGACCGCTCGGCCAGGCGCAGGACCGCGCGGGAGAGATCGTCCTCCGAGACGGTGCGGATCTCGTCGACCTCGTCGCGCACGATGGGGAAGGGAACGTCCCCCGGAAGACCCACCGCGATGCCGTCGGCCATGGTCGACATCTCTGTCAGTCGGATGGGATGCCCGGCCGCCAGCGATGCGGGATACGCGGCGGCGCTTTCCGCCTGCACTCCGATGACTCGAACGTCCGGTCGCAGCGCCTTGACGACGGTCGCAACGCCGGCGAGCAGCCCGCCCCCACCGGTGCAGACCACGACGGTTCGCACCTCGGGCATCTTGGCAAGGATCTCGAGCCCGATCGTGCCCTGTCCCGCGACGATGTCGCGGTGGTCGTACGGCGGGATCATGACGGCCCCCGTCCGCTCCGAATGCGCAAGCGCCGCGGCGATCGCGTCGTCGATCGTGCTGCCTGTGAAGACGACCTCGGCCCCGTAGCCGCGGGTCGCCTCGACCTTCGGGATGCTCGCGCTCTCGGGCATGTAGACGGTGGCGTGGACGCCGAGTCGCTGAGCCGCCAAGGCGACACCCTGGGCGTGGTTGCCTGCGCTCGCCGCGACCACGCCCCGCGCCCGCTCCTCCTCGGTCAGCTGGGAGATGCGGTTGTAGGCGCCACGGATCTTGAACGAGCCCGCGCGCTGCAGGTTCTCGGTGACCAGGCGCACCTCACCGCCGAGGATCTCCTCCAGCCAGCGTGCGGAGGCGAGCGGGAGGTCGCGGATGACGCCGTCGAGTCGATCAGCGGCGGCCTCGACGTCGGCGAGCGTCACCGTCGACGACATCCCGCGATCATGGCATGTCGCGGGTCAGCCCGTGCCGCGGTCCAGGCGCTCGCCGATCCACGTCTTGATCACTGCCTGGCGCGTGATGCCCAGACGGGCGGCCTCGGCATCGAGGGACGCGATCATCCAGACCGGGAAGTCGACGTTGACCCGGCGCACCTCCCGGCCCGGACGAGTGGCCCTGGTGAGGTCGAGATACGGGGTGATGTCCCCTTTCCCCGCGTCGAAGATCGCATCGAACTCCTCAGCCTTCATACATCCTCTCCTCACCCTTGCGAGCCCTGCGTGCCGAGATGATGCGGACGGCGCCACCTCGGCGCGTGAAGACGGCGATCCACAGACGCCCGTCACGTCTGCCGATCACGATCCATCTCGGTTCACCATCCGAACGAGCCGGGACTTCCACCCGACGTGGGTCGTCCCAGATCGCCTGCGCCTGCTCGAAGTCGATGCCGTGCTTGAGTGCATTGCTGGTGGACTTCCTTACATCGTAGATGAAAAGGTATAGAAATGGGAGACTGTCGGGCGAGCTCCTGTGGTCGTCCATCCGAGGACCCCTACTCCAGCTCCCTCTTGCCGCCGACCCCGGGCGCGTCCCCGAGCCGGGCCCGTGACGCGGCCCATCGGCCCGCCTGCGCCGCCGACCCGCGTGCGTCGCGCACTCCCCCCTGGTAGCCGCCCCAGCTGCCGCGGGCGTCGGAGGCCTGCCGGTGGAAAGCCTTCACCTCCGACGCCTTCTCGCGCAGCGCCACCTCGACCGATACCGAGCCCGGAGCACCCGGCTGCTGCCGCGGCGTCTCCTGCAGGGTGCGCTCGCGCGCCTGCCTGAGCCGCTCCTCGATCCGCGCGGTGTAGGCGCGGTAGAAAGCAACGCGGGCGGTCTGCGCGGTGTGCGCCTTGACGCGGCGGCGTCGGTCGACGACCGCGACGTACGTCTCGCCCTCCCACTCCCGGCGCACGACGTACTGCTGGCTCGCGTGGACCATGTGGACCGACAGCGACGCAAACATCGCCTCGATCACGTCGAGATCGGATGGCATCCCGTAGCCGACGACGTAGGTCGAGTTCGCCGCGACATCGACGTGTGCGTCATTGGCGTGCGCGATCACTATGTAGAGGCTGATGAGATGACGATTGGCGCGACGGCCCTTCTCGCCGATCGTCCGGGTGCGCGCCTCCGGCTGCTGGCGCTGCTCCCTGCGATCCGTCGTCGAGCGCGCGAGCGCCAAGTCGATGCTGGCCATGGTCGCGAGCTGCTGGGCCTTCATCAGGTAGGCGTCGGCCTCGGCCTCGTTCTCGGTGCGCTCCGCCTTGACGAGCAGTGCGGCGATGCGCTCGATCGTCACCGCCATCAGCGGACCCCCGCAGCGTCGTATCCCGCGCGCAGCAGCAGGGCGGCCGCCTCGCCGAGCATCGTCGTCACGACGAGGTCCATGGCGGCGCGGAACTCCACGCCGTGCCAGCGGGTCGATCCCCGCTGGGACTGCACGCCCGCGCTGCACGCGAGGTGGTGGGCGATCTCGTGGAGGACGACGGACTCCCGGCCCGCCCACAGCTCTCCGGGCAGGTCGATGACCTGCAGCTCCGGCAGGTAGCTGGCCTGCACGCGACTGCGTCCGGCCCGCACCGTGATGGCCGACGCCTGAGGGTAGGCAGCACGGACCTGCTGCTGCCCGAGCACCGACTCGACGTAGGCCTGCACCGAGGCGACATCGCCGAACCTGCGCTGCATCGGCACGTCGAGTCGCGAGCCGAAGAAGTCGACGACGCCACCGCGATCGAGCACCGCGGACCACTGGTCCTCTGCGGCGTAGACGGCGGATGCGGTCACACCCGGAGGATATGGTGAAGGCGTGACACTCCCGGTGCGCCCGAGCCCCCCTGGGGACGTGTGCCACTGGCTGTGGACATGACCTCGGCCGGACGCGTCGGGCGGGCCATCAGCCGCACTCCCCTCCTTGCCGGGCTGCCGCGCGAGGTCGCCGTCCTCGCCTCGGTCGCCTTCGCGGTCGCCCTCGGGTTCGGCATCCTCATCCCCGTCCTCCCCGTCTTCGCACGCACCTTCGGGGTGAGCGCGCTGGAGGCCAGCGCCGTCATCTCGGTGTTCGCCCTCGTCCGCTTCGTCACCTCGCCCCTCGCCGGCGGCCTCGTCGATCGCTTCGGTGAGCGCCTGGTCATGACGAGCGGGCTGCTCATCGTTGCGATCTCCAGCCTCGCCGCCGGGTTCTCCCAGACCTACGCGCAGCTGCTCGTGCTGCGCGGAGCCGGCGGCCTCGGCTCGAGCATGTTCACCGTCTCGGCGATGGCCCTGCTGCTGCGGGTCGTGGCGACCGAGCAGCGCGGCCGCGCATCCGGCGCCTTCCAGGGTGGCTTCATCCTCGGCGGCGTTGCCGGGCCGGCGGTCGGCGGACTCGTCGTCGCATGGTCGATCCGCGCCCCCTTCTTCGTCTACGCCGCGTTCCTGTTCATGGCAGCGGGGATCGCGATGGTGTTCCTCACGCGCTCCCGCCTGCGCGAGCGCGAGGAGACCGTCTCGCACGGCGAGGCGAACCGGCTCCAGCAGCTGCGGACGGCCCTTCGTGACCGCGCGTACCAGGCGGCCATCACCGTCAACCTGATCACCGGATTCGTCGTCTTCGGACTGCGCTCGTCGGCCGTGCCGCTCTTCGTCGTCGAGGGCCTCGGCGAGACCGCGACGATTGCAGGTATCGGCTTCCTCGTCACCGCCGGCATCCAGGCACTCCTGCTGCTGCCTGCCGGGCGCATGGCCGACACCGATGGCCGCCGGAAGGCCCTGCTGTGGGGAACGATCGGCACCGCCATCGGCATGGTCGCGCTGACACTGGCTGACGTCGCCGCGAACGGCTGGGGGACGCCCGCCGTCGCCGCGACCATCATGTTCCTTGTCGCCATGGCAATCCAGGGCGCCGCCGGCGCCTTCCTCGGCTCCGCACCCTCCGCGGTGGTGGGCGACATCATGGGCGGACGGCGCGGTGGAATCGTCGTCGCCACCTTCCAGATGATGTCCGACCTCGGCGCGATCCTCGGCCCGCTCCTCGCCGGCCTGATCATCGACGCCGCCGACTTCGACTGGGCCTTCGGCCTCGGAGCCGCACTGTGCCTGCTCGCCGTCGGGTTCGTCGTGCGCATGCCGGAGACCCTGCGTCGAAGTCCGACCTGATCGCCGTCAACCGCGGGTCGGAGGTGGTGGGCAGGCACGGCCCTCCGACGGTGAGGACCTCACGCGCCATGCGCGGATCGATGGCCACGGATCACGCGGGCGTGGACAGCGGGCGAGGCTGACGGAGCCCGCCTACCCTTCCTCCATGAGCATCTTCGGCACGAAGTCGTCCATGGTGGCCCCCGAGAACGCCCTTGCCGGGCGCACGTCACCCGTCCTGCCGCACCCGGCCCCGCACACCGTGCTCGGCACGTCGCTGACCGGGCCATGGCCCGAGGGGACCGAGGTCATCTACCTCGCCCTCGGCTGCTTCTGGGGGGCCGAGGAGATCTACTGGCGGATGCCGGGCGTCGTCACGACGAGCGTCGGGTACATGGGCGGCTACACCCCGAACCCGACCTATGAGGAGGTCTGCAGCGGGCGCACCGGGCAGACGGAGACGGTGATGGTCGCCTATGACCCGGCCGTGCTGCCGACCTACGAGATCCTCAAGGCGTTCTGGGAGAACCACGACCCCACACAGGGCTACCGGCAGGGCAACGACATCGGCACGCAGTACCGAAGCGCGATCTTCACGACGACGGCCGAACAGGCCGACCTCGCACGCAGGACCCGCGACGCCTACGCGGCCGTGATCGCCCAGCGCGGGTACCCGGACATCACCACCGAGATCGACCCGGCCGCCGAGGCCACGTACTACCTCGCCGAGGACTACCACCAGCAGTACCTCTACAAGAACCCCAACGGATACCGCTGCCACGCCAATACCGGCCTGGCGCTGCCCGCCCTCTGACGAGACCCTTACCTGCCCCCGGTAGCCATGCGCACCGGGGTGCGACAGTCTTGTCACATGCGGCGACGGATCCTGTGGATCAACATCGGTCTCGGCGTCCTGCTCGTCGCGATCATCGGCGCCGGACTCGTCATGCTGGCCCCGAGGCCCGCCGAGCTGACCGGCCGCACCGTCTCCGCCCAGCTCGGCACCGTCAGCGAGACCGTCACCGCCACCGGCACGGTCCAGACCTCGGGCACCGTGGACTTGGGCTTCGCGGCGTCGGGAATCGTGGCCGAGGTGCTCGTCTCCGAGGGTGACGTCGTCGCCGAGGGCGAGGAGATCGCCCTGCTTGACGACACGACGCAGCGCCAGTCCCTCGCCACGGCGCGCAGCGCGTACGTGCAGGCGGTCACCTCAGCAGAGCAGTCGCCACTCACTCTGGCTCAGGCTCAGCGCAACCTCACCGAGGCCGAGACGAACCAGCGCATCAATGCTCGTACGTACGCCGAGAGCGTCAGTGCCGCGCGCGAGGCCCTCGCCGACGCCCGATCGTCTTGGTCGGAGTCTTGCCTGCTGCCGACCGGCACGTGCCCGGACGACTCGGTGTGGGCGCAACTGCGCGCAGCCGAGGGCGATGTCGTCTCAGCGCAGACCGCGTATGACCAGGCGGTCCAGAACGCCACCAAGACGGCAGAGACCAATCAGGTCAAGCTGGGGCAGGCACAGGTCAACGTCGACGCCTCGCGCTCAGCGCAGTCGACGACGTGCGACACCTACGGATCCAATTCCAGTCAGTGCATCAGCGCCGCATCCACACTGCGCTCCGCCGAGCAGGCATACGCGCTGCAGCTGCAGGCGAACCAGGCCGCCGACATCACCGCCCAGCAGTCGCTCGTCAATGCCGACGCACGCGTGACCTCCACCAATGTGGCCCTGCGTCGCCTGCAGGCATCCCTCCGCTCGTCGGCCGCCGACTCGGTGCGGACGTCGCAGAACGCCCTGGACACCGCGCTTCTCAACCAACGCAAGGGCCGCGAGGCAGACGAGCAGCTGGTTCAGGCGGCGCGCGAGGCCCTCGCCCTCCAGCAGGCCGCGCAGACCGAGGTCCAGCTCGGCGGGACCCCGCTCACCACGGCCGATGCCGCCGTCGAGGTCGCCCGTGCCGGCCTCGACGCAGCGCGTCAGGCCCTCGCGAACACCCGCCTGGTCTCTGCCGTGGCGGGTGACGTCGTGCGCGTTGACGTGGCCGGCGGCGACGCGGTGACGGCCGGCGCGCTCGCCGTCACGGTCGTGCCCGATGCGCCGTTCGAGATCGTCGCGGAGTTCTCCGAGGCCGACGCCCTGAAGCTCGCGGTCGGCCAGCGCGCCACCGTGAGCTTCAACGCGCTGCCCGGGACGGTCGCTGCGGGCGTGGTCACCGCGGTCGCCGCGCTGCCCACCGAGTCCGCAGCCGGAGCCGGCCAGACGGTGTCGGGTGGCGTCACGACGTACGAGGCCACCATCGCGCTCGACGACGTGCCGCAGAGCATCCGCGAGGGCATGAGCGTCAACGTCGTCGTCACGACCCAGCAGGTCGACGACGTCGTCTGGGTGCCGACCGCCGCGATCACCACCGTGGGCGGGGTCAGCACCGTGACCATCCGTCAGGGCGAGGTCGACACCGTCGTCGAGGTCACGACCGGACTGGCCGGGGACTCCGGCACCGAGGTCACCAGCGGCGTCGCCGCAGGCGACGAACTCGTCATCGAGATCGAGGAGTCGACCTCGTTCACCGGCTTCGGCAGGCCACCGTCGGAGAGCCGAGACCAGTGACACCCGTCATCGACCTGCGGGGGATCACCAAGACCTACGGGGGCGGCGACACCGAGGTGCAGGCCCTGCGAGGGATCGACCTGACGATCGAGCGCGGCGACTACGTGGCCATCATGGGCGCCTCGGGCTCGGGCAAGTCGACGCTCATGAACATCATCGGCGCTCTCGACGTCGCCACGTCCGGCCACTACTCCCTGGACGGCATAGGCATCGACGACCTGGACGAGTCCGCGCTGTCCATCGTGCGCAACCGCAAGATCGGCTTCATCTTCCAGTCGTTCAACCTGATCCCGCGCACCACGGCCCTGTCCAATGTCGAGCTGCCGCTCGTCTATCGAGGAGTGCGGCGCCGAGAGCGCCGAGCACGTGCCGTGGAGGCGCTGACGGCCGTGGGGCTGGCCGATCGGATGCACCACATGCCCAACGAGCTCTCCGGCGGCCAGCAGCAGCGGGTCGCGGTGGCGCGCGCCCTCGTCGCGGAGCCGTCCCTGCTGCTCGCCGACGAGCCCACGGGGAACCTGGACAGCCGCTCGACCCGCGACGTGCTCGATCTGATGGGCGCCCTGCACGCCCAGGGTCGCACGATCGTGATGATCACCCACGAGGACGATGTCGCGGCCGCCTCCGGACGCATCGTCACCCTGATCGACGGGCAGGTCTCCGACGACCGGCGGACGCACGCATGAACATTCTCGAGACGATCCGCATCGGCTTGCAGGGCATCGCCGCCAACAAGCTGCGCTCCGGACTCACGATGCTGGGCATCCTCATCGGAGTCGCCGCGGTGATCGTGCTGATGGCGATCGGCAACGGTGCATCTGTCGCCGTCACTTCGAGTATCGAGGCCCTCGGCACGAACACCCTGACCATCCGGCCCGGAAGCCTCTCCTCGTCGGACGACGCCGCGCGCACGCAGTTCAAGGACCTGACGGTCGACGACGCGGTCGCCCTCGTCGATCCCGTCCTCGCCGCCAACGTCGTGAGTGCGACACCTGTGGTCAGCGCTGCCGTCACCTGCACCTACGAGGGATCGAGCTACGCCACCTCGCTCACCGGCACGTGGCCGTCCTACTTCAGCGCGTCCAACAGCCAGGTGGATGCCGGCACTCCCCTCACCTCCGACGACGTCGTCAACAGCAGACGTTCCATCGTCCTGGGCCAGACCGTGATCAGTGCACTGTTCGGTGACACCGACCCGCTCGGCAGGACGGTGACGTGCGCAGGCGTGCCCTTCGCGGTGGTCGGCACCATCGAGGAGAAGGGCAGCAGTGGCTTCCTCGACGCCGATGACGTTGCCGTTGCACCTCTGAGCACGGTGCAGAGCTCGATCACCGGCTACGGGAGTCTGGACTCGATCCTCGTGCAGGCCTCGTCGTCGGAGACGAGCTCGGCCGCGGAGTCCGAGGTGACGGCCATCCTCGACCAGCGCCACGGCACGATCAGCGAGGACACCCGCGACTTCCAGGTGCTCAACCAGGCGGCGCTCATCTCCACGATCCAGGACACCATCGGGATCTTCACCGTCCTGCTCGGAGCCGTGGCGGCCATCAGCCTGCTCGTGGGAGGCATCGGGATCACCAACATCATGCTCGTCACCGTGACCGAGCGGACCCGCGAGATCGGCATCCGCAAGGCGATCGGGGCGCGCAAGTCGGCGATCCTCACGCAGTTCCTGATCGAGGCCATGGTGCTGTCGGTGATCGGCGGCGGCATCGGCGTGCTCCTGGCCCTTCTGGTCACCCGTATCTCGGTCGCCGGGGTGACCCCGGTGGTGGTACCGGCATCCGTCGTCGGCGCCTTCGTCGTATCGGTGTCCATCGGGCTGTTCTTCGGCAGCTATCCTGCAAACCGCGCAGCATCCCTACGACCGATCGAGGCGTTGCGTCATGAGTGATCCGCAGCCACCGCAGTCGCAGCAGGACGACGACCTGCGTGCCCTACTCGCGAAGCGCCAGCACTCACGCCCTACCAAGGCAACGTGGGTCCTCCTCGCGCTGATCGCCGTCGCCCTCGGCTTCGCAATGGGCGCCTGCAGCCAGCGCGTGCTGTCGAGCGGCACAGGGGCGCCGGAACCCGCGCCCTCGCGCGTTCCCACGACCATCGGCACCGTCACGTCGGTGACCGACGACACCGTCGTCCTCACCACCGCGACAGGCGAGACGGTGACGGTGGTCGTTCCGGAGGGCATCCCCGTGACGACCGCGGTCGAGGTCCCCCTCGGTGAGCTGCCCGTCGGCGCGCGCGTCGAGGTCCAGGGCAGCGCCGACAGCGCCGGAGTGGTCACCGCCGAGTCCATCACCGAGGAATACCCCCGCACTGCACCGGCCCCGTAGTCTGGCGCTGTGCCTGCACCGATCGTGCTGCTCGCCCCCGGGGTCTACCGCATCCCCACCCTGGGCGACTACATCAACTCCTTCGCGTTCCTCGACGACGACGGGCAGGTCACCCTCGTCGACTGCGGGCTGTCGCGGGCGCCAGCGCGTATCGTCGCCGCCCTGGCGGGCATCGGTCGGCACCCGTCGGACGTGACCCGCATCATCCTCACGCACGCGCACGCCGATCACGCCGGAGGCGCCAAGCAGATCGTCGACCAGGCTGCCGCTGAGGGGGTCGACGTGCATGCCGAAGACGCGGACGACATCCGCAGCGGGACCATTCCGCCTGTGGCAGCTTCGACGATGGGCCGGCTCGTGGCGCGAGGGCCGATGTCGCACTTCGAGCCGGTGGCGGTCAGCCGTGAACTCACCGACGGCGAGGAACTCGAGGTCGGCCGCGGCCTGCGCATCCTGCACACGCCCGGACACACGCCGGGTCACATCTCGCTGATCCACCAGACCACCGGCGTGCTGATCACCGGCGACGTCATCTTCCACATGGGCTGGCGCGACCGGATGCGGTGGCCCGTGAGCGCCGTGTGCACCAACGCAACGCTCAACCGGCAGTCGGCGCACGTGCTCGCCGAGACCGAGTACGACATCGCGGCCTTCACGCACGGTCCGGAGATCCGCGAGCGCGCTCGGGAGCAGGTCCGCGACTTCGTGCGGCGGAAGTCCGCGTGACCGCGGATCCGAGCGTCGGCGAGATCGCCGACCGCTGGGAGGTCGAGCGCGAGCTTCGACGGGTGGTGGACCGCCTTGGTGCACTGCCGCTCGCCCGTGCCGCCGCAGCCGCAGGTGACGTGCAGGTGTGCGCTCGGCGCCTCGTCACCGTGGGACGACGCCTCGGGGTGCCGATCCCGACGGACGCGCAGGTGCCGGACCTCGGCCCCTCCGGGCTCGCCGCCCTGATCGCCGTGCTCGGCCGGGACTGCCTGGACGCAGTGCCTCAGGGCGATGCGCACGGCCTGCAGGACATGCACGCTGCCCTCGTCGAGCTCAGACGGACGCTCCCCTGACACCCACCCCGGTCGTGAAAGCGCAATACCTGCAGTTGGCGTCACATGGACCCGAGGTATGTGACGCGAACTGCAGGTATTGGCAGGGCAGACGGACTACTGGCGGTTGACGATGGACAGCAGCCGCAGGAACTCCAGGTAGAGCCAGATGAGGGTGACCAGCAGGCCGAAGGCCATGCGCCACGACTCACGCTCCGGAGCACCTGCGCGGATGCCCTCCGAGATGGCGTCGAAGTCCAGCAGCAGGAAGAACGCGGCGAGGAGGACGCCGAGCAGCGCGACGATGATGCCGAAGCCCGTGCCGTAGATGCCCATGCCGTCGCCGCCGCCGAACATCGCCCAGACCAGGTTGCCGATACCCAGCACGAGGTAGGAGACGAGCGCGACGATCATCACGCTGCGGAACTTCTTGGTGACCTTGACGATCCCCGTGGCGTAGAGCGCCAGCATGACCCCGAACGTCACCATCGTCGCGACGACCGCCTGCAGGATGATGCCGTCGGCGAGGGAGCTGTACAGGTAGCTGATGCCACCGAGGAACAAGCCCTGGAGCACGCCGTAGAGCAGGACGAGGATCGGCGAGACCGTCTTCTTGAGGGCGTTGACGAAGCCGAGGGCGAGGCCGCCGATCAGGCCGACCCACATCAGCCACGGCATCGAGGGCGCGAACGTGTAGCCCACGACCGCGAAGATCACGGTGACGACGAACACCGCGAAGGTCTTCACGATGACGTCGTTGATCGTCAGGCGTGCCCCTCCGGCTGCCGTGACGGTGGCGAATGCGGCGTCGACGTCGGCGCCGGCACCACCGGCCGCGGCCTGCTGGTAGGCGGTCACACCCTCGTCGTAGGCGTAGCCCGAGGAGCCGGGCTTGGTCTCGTAGCGGGACAGGATCGGGTTATTGCTCTGCATGGACCTAGGGTAACTCACGAAGTGCACTTCGCCAATCGCCCGCCCGCGTGCCCTCGGTGGGGGTCGAACCCACACTGTGCCGGGTTTAAGCCGGGTGTCTCTGCCAGTTGGACTACGAGGGCGCGTACCCAGCGTAGGCGCGGTCGCCCTTGCGTGGGTGGGGCCGCTAGGAGGCGTCCCGCAGCATGCGACGCAGGATCTTGCCCGACGGCGACTTGGGGATAGTGTCCGTGAACACCACGTCGTGCACGACCTTGTAGGTGGCCACGTGCTGCGCGGTGAACTCGGTGATCTCCTCGCCTGTCACCTGCTGGCCCGGCTTGAGCACGACGAACGCCCGTGGGTGCTCCCCCGCCTCCTCGTCCGGTACGCCGATGACGGCGGCGTCGGCCACGGCCGGGTGGGTCAGCAGCAGGGCCTCGAGCTCCGCCGGCGCAACCTGGAACCCCTTGTACTTGATGAGCTCCTTGACGCGGTCGACGATCGTCAGGTGCCCGTCGGCGTCGATGAACCCGACGTCGCCGGTGTGCAGCCATCCGTCCGCGTCGATGGTCATGGCCGTGGCCTCCGGGTTGTTCAGGTACCCCTTCATCACCTGCGGCCCCCGCACCCACATCTCACCGATGCCGTCCACCGGCTGGTCCGTGCCGTCCTCGACGCTCACGATGCGGCACTCGGTGTTCGGCACCGTGACACCGCAGGTGCCGGCCTTGAAGCCGCCGATGCGCGTCACATGGGACACCGGGCTGAGCTCGGTCATTCCGAACCCCTGAACCACCTCGCAGTCGATCCGGGTGGCCGCCTCATGGGCGAGCTCCGGGCCGAGCGGGGCTGCCCCCGAGAAGACCTGCTTGAGGCTGGACAGGTCGTACTGATCGACGAGCGGGTGCTTGGCCAGCGCGAGGATGATGGGCGGCACGGCGAACAGACGTGTGATCCGATGCTCCTGGATGATGCCCAGGACCTGCTCGAGATCGAACCTCGGCACCGTCACGATGGTGGCGCCGCGACTGAGGAAGAAGTTCATGAGCACCTGCATGCCGTAGATGTGGAAGAAGGGCAGCACCGCCAGCACGACCTCGCCGTCCTCGACGTCGAGGGCGTCCTCGACCTGCACGAGATTGCTCACCAGGTTGCGGTGCGTGAGCATCACGCCCTTGGGGAAGCCGGTCGTGCCTGACGAGTAGGGCAGCACAACAATCTGCTCACCCGTGTCGACCTCGACCTGCTCGATGGGCGCCCCCATGAGCGTCGTGAACGCAGGCAGCCCCTCCGGCGGCTCACCGATGATGAAGACCTCCTGCACGCCGGCCTCGCGGGCGGCCTGCGTCGCCGTCTCCGCGAACATCGCAATCGTGACGAGGAGGGTGGAGTTCGAGTCGCGCAGCTGGAAAGCGACCTCCTCGGCCGTGTAGGTCGGGTTGATCGTGCTCACCGCCACCCCGGCCACGGCCGCGCCGTGGAAGACGATCGCGAACTCGGGGATGTTCGGCGACATCAGGGCGATGGTGTCGCCGGGGCCGAGCCCCCTCGCCCGGAGCCCCCCGGCGAATGCAGCGATCGCACCCGCCAGCTGCCCGTAGGTGTACGTGCGACCGGTCGGTCCGTCCACGATCGCCGGGCGGTCCGGGACGCGCGCCGCCTCCTGCAGGGCGAACTCCGTCACCGGCACGTCGGGGATGCGGACATCGGGCAGGGGGCTGCGATGGATGATCATGATTCCTCCCTGGGGCTCAGGGAGAGTGTGGCGCGGGCGTCGCCTCGCCGGGGTGGAAACGGTCCAGCCGGCTAGCCCGATGCGAGGTCGCCCGCCTGCCGGAGGACGTCGTCGAGCATCGGCTCGGTGAGGCGCCCGGTGAAGGTGTTCTGCTGGCTCGGGTGGTAGCTCGCCAGCAGGGTGACGGGCCTTCCGGACGACGACGTGGCCTCGGCCCTTGCGCCGTGGCCGAAGCGCACCCGCGGCACCTGCCACCCGGCGTCGCGCAGGGCACCGGTCACCGCCGACCAGGCGACCCCGCCGAGGGCCACCATCACGCGCACCACCGGTTCCACGATCCGCAGTTCCTGGCCGAGCCAGCTCGCGCACTCCCGCCGCTCCTCGGTCGTGGGGGCGTTGCCCGGGGGTGCGCAGTGCACCGCGGCCGTGATGCGCACACCCCTGAGGGACTGTCCGTCATCGCGCGAGGTGGACGTCGCGAGCGCCGCCAGGCCCACCCGGTTCAGCGAAGCGAAGAGCCAGTCGCCACTGCGATCGCCGGTGAACATCCGACCCGTGCGATTGGCCCCGTGGGCCGCGGGCGCGAGCCCGACGATCCAGATGCGCGGATCATCACCGAAACCGGGCACCGGACGCCCCCAGTAGTCCTCATCGCGGAAGGCGGCGCGCTTCTCGTGCGCGACGCGACCGCACCACTCGACGAGTCGCAGACAGCGCCGGCACTCGATGATCCGGGCATCGAGCCCCGCAAGGTCAACCGGATCAGCAGGCACAGCCGCGCAGCGCGGCCAGCGAGCGCTCCCACGCCAGCTCGGCGTTGGCCCGCTGGAAGACCTCTGGGCGATCGTCGTTGAAGAAGGCGTGCACCGAGCCGGGATAGTCGAAGCGCTCCACCGTGCCGCCCGCCGCGACGATGGCCGCGCTGTACTCGGCGATGGTCGGCCCGGTGTCCTCCTCGTCCGACTCCGCCGCATGGATCACGGCGCACCTGCCCGCGTACCGGCTCCAGTCCGGGGAGTAGTGCGGCCAGGGCATCGCCGGATAGAACGCGACCGCGCAGCACACCTGCGGGGCGACGGTGGGTGCCAGCAGGGCCAGGCCCCCGCCCATGCAGAAGCCGATGACGCCCACGGACTCCCCCGTGACCTCGGGGCGCGCGACGAGCTGCTCCGCCGCCATGCGCAGGTCCCGGCTGACCTGGTCGATGTTCAGGCCGAGCATGAGCTTCTGCGCCTCATCGGGCTCCGTCGTCGCGACCCCCCGGTAGTGATCGACCGCCATCGCGACGAAGCCCGCCTGCGCGAGCCGCTGCGTCACGTCAACGATGTGCGGCAGCAGGCCCCACCACTCCTGGATGACGATGACCCCCGGACCTGATCCCGACTCGGGGACGGCGACGACCGCGCCGACCTCCTCGCCGTCGACAAGGACCGTGGCATTCGTGGTGACGTCGCTCATGGCTCGAGTCTGCCAGTAGATGCCCCCACCGCGCGGGTCGATCCGCGCACGATCAGGCGGGTGGGCAGATGGATGCCCCGGTGCGACGGTCCGGTCGCGGGGCTGCGCATCTGCACCAGGAGCGCCTCGGCGGCGCTGCGTCCGAGATCCGCGACGGGCTGGGCCACGGTGCTCAGGTCGAGGAACTCCGACATGTCGTGGCCGTCCACGCCGATGATCGACACGTCCGCACCCGGCTGGAGGCCATGGCGGCGCAGCGCCCGCAGGGCGCCGAAGGCCATCTCGTCCGACATCGCGAACACCGCGGTCGGCGGCCGGGGCAGGCTGAGGAGCGCGGCCATCGCCTGCTCGCCGCCCTCGATCGTGAAGTGGCCGTGCGCCTGCAGCGCCAGGTCGATCTCGACGTTCGCCTCCTGCATCGCCAGCTCGAACCCGTGGTAGCGGGCCTGGCCCGCGGTCTGCGAGGCACCCGACAGCCCGCCCCGGATGACGCCGATCCGCCGGTGGCCGAGGGTGAGCAGGTGCTGGGCGGCGGCACGCCCGGCCGCGACGTCGTCGATGCTGACGCTGGCCACTCCGTCGAGGGCCAGGCCGATGAGGCTCGTGGGCAGTCCGAGGGCGAGGATGTCGCCGAGCTGCGGGTCCCCCGGGGGAAGGGCGATCACCAGCACGCCGTCGACCCGCCGTCGAAGCCGCGGTGCGGGTGGCAGCCGGATGGCGCCCTCGGGCGTGCTGACGCTCATCAGCAGCAGGTCGATCCCCGCGCTCTGCAGGACGGACTCGACACCGGAGAGCACCGTGCTGAAGTACCAGCGGGCGATGTAGGGCGTGACCACGGCGACGCTGCCCGTGCGCCCGCTGGCCAGGCTCGAGGCACTGGGCGAGATGACGTAGTCCAGCTCGGCCGCGACGCTCAGGATCCGCTCGCGGGTCAGGGCGTCGACGTTGGGCAGTCCCCTCAGCGCCCGGGACACCGTGGCCGTCGAGACGCCGGCCGCATCGGCGACGTCCTTGATGGTGATGGCCATGGTTCCTCCCGGACCGCTGGGGAACCATGGTGCCACGACGCGGCAACCGGTTACATGCCTTCTTGCAGCACCCGCGCCAACGCTACGTCACGATGCTGTAAACGATGCCATCGAGGATGTCCGTCTCGGAGACGACGACCTCGTCGGCCCCCACCGCCGCCATGACCTCGTCGAGCACCATCGCCCCTCCCGCGATGACGTCCACGCGGCCCGGATGCATGTAGCCCAGCGACGCACGCTCGGCACGCGACATGGCCGTGAGCCTCAGGGTCGCGTCGCCGACCTGGGAGCGGCTGATCACCGAGCCGTGCAGGATGCTGGCGTCGTACTCCGGGAGGTCGAGGGCCATGGCCGCGACCGTGGTGACCGAGCCCGCCACCCCCACCAGCGTGCGCACGTCGCCGAACGGCACCTGACGGGCCGCCTCGGCGATCGCTGCCCGGATGTCGGCACGCGCCGCACGGACCTGCTCGGCAGTGGGCGGATCGCCCGCGAGATGGCGCTCGGTCATGCGCACGCACCCGACGTTCACGCTCACCGCCGCCTGAGGACGATCAGCCCCGAGCACGAACTCCGTCGACCCCCCGCCGATGTCGACGACGAGGATCGGCGCTGCGACCGTCGCCTCCGGAAGTCCTCGCACCGCGCCGACGAACGACAGCGCAGCCTCCTCGGTGCCGGGGATCACCTCAGGATCCACCCCGATGCGCGACCGCACACCGTCGATGAAGACGTCGCGGTTGCGCGCATCACGGCTCGCCGAGGTCGCCACGAACCGAGTGCGGGTCACGTCATGCGCGCGCAGCAGGCCCTCGTACTCGTCGAGCGCCGTGAAGAGCCGTTCCAGAGCCGCCGCGGAGAACTCCCCGGTGCGATCTATCCCCTCGCCGAGCCGCACGATGCGCATGACCCGGTCCCGCTCGTGCAGCACGCCGGCATCGTCGACGTCGGCGATGAGCAGGCGCACGGAGTTCGTCCCGCAGTCGATGGCGGCGACCGTCACGCCGTCACCTCGTCCGCGCACGAGATCGGCTGCCACCACTCGGGCAGTGCCGCGAGCGCCTCGTCGCCGAGTGGGTTCACGCCCGCACCGGCCGCCAGAGCATGCGCGACAAGCACGTGCAGGCACTTCACGCGCGTGGGCATCCCACCGGCGCTCACCCCTGCGATCTCGGGCACTTCACCGAGCCGCGCACGGTCGGCGAGGTACGCCTCGTGCGCCCTGCGATAGGACGCCGCCAGCCGCGGATCATCCGCGAGGCGCGCCTCCATCTCCCGCATCAGGCCGCCGCCCTCGAGGGTGCCGATCGCCGCCGCCGCACGGGGGCAGGTCAGGTAGTACAGCGTCGGGAACGGAGTGCCATCGGCCAGCCTCGGCCGGGTCGCGACGACGTCGGGCTGGCCGCAGGGGCATCGGTGCGCGACCTCCTGCGCGCCGCGCGGAGGGCGGCCAAGCTGGCGGGCCACGCAGGCGCGGTCGGCGTCGGTCAGGCCGTCGTCGTCGTCGAGCGGCTCCGCATCTGTGGCGGTCACGGACCGGAGTCCGGCGCTGCCCCAGCATCGTCCGCGGGCTCGGCCGGCTGCTTGCCCGCCTTCCTCCCGTCGCCCTCCCTCGGCCCGGCATCGGCGTCGCGCGTGGTGGACCAGAGGACCTCGAACCACGGACGGACGTCCTCCTGGACCACCTCCTGCTGCTCCTGCTCGGAGCCCACGCCGAGGGTGACGTACCCGACCTCGCCGGGCAGGACGAAGTGCAGGCGCTTGCGCGCCTCCGCCGCGATGAAGGCTGGGTCATCCCAGCGCTCCTGCTCGATCTGCAGGGCGGTCACTCGCTCGCGCGTGGCCTCCACATCGGCGCGCAGCTGCGCGATCTCAGCACGCTGGCTGAACCAGGAACGAACCGGGCCAGCCATGGCGACGAACAACGTCACGGCCACCAGCACCAGGATGAGGGCCCGCCCCGTCAGCGATGCGCCGCCTGTGCGGCGGCGCGGGCCAGGGGTGCTCACCCTCCGATGGTGTCATGGAGTGGCGATGGGAGCGCGATCCGCCACGGCCGGCACACTCCGCACTCCCGGCCCTCGGGGCGATCGTCAGCGCGCGAGCCTCGGGAAGGCGGACGCACCGGCGTAACGGGCCGCGTCGCCGAGCTCCTCCTCGATGCGCAGCAGCTGGTTGTACTTGGCCACGCGCTCGGAGCGCGCAGGCGCTCCGGTCTTGATCTGCCCGCAGTTGGTGGCGACCGCGAGGTCGGCGATCGTGGTGTCCTCGGTCTCGCCGGACCGGTGCGACATCATGCTGCGGTAGCCGTTCGACGTGGCCAGCGCGACGGCATCCAGAGTCTCGGTGAGCGTGCCGATCTGATTCACCTTCACGAGCAGCGCATTCGCGACGTCCTCGTCGATGCCTCGGCGCAGGCGGGTCGGGTTGGTCACGAAGAGGTCGTCGCCCACGATCTGGACGCGGTCGCCGAGCGCCTCCGTCAGGTGCCGGTACCCAGCCCAGTCGTCCTCGGCGAGCGGATCCTCGATCGAGACGAGCGGGAAGTCACTCACGAGTCCCTCGTAGTAGGCGGTCATCCACTCGGCCGAGCGCTCCGCCCCTTCGAAGGCGTACGAGCCGTTCGCGAAGAACTCCGTCGACGCGACGTCGAGCGCCAGCGCGATGTCAGCGCCCACCTGCAGGCCCGCACCCTCGATCGCCTTGACGATGAGCTCGAGAGCCGCACGGTTGCTCGGCAGGTTCGGGGCGAACCCGCCCTCGTCGCCCAGGCCCGTAGCGAAGCCCTCGGACTTCAGCACGCTCTTCAGGCAGTGGTACACCTCGGTGCCCTGGCGCAGCGCCTCCCCGAACGTGACCGCACCGATCGGCGCGATCATGAACTCCTGGATGTCGACATTCGAGTCCGCGTGGGCACCGCCGTTGAGGATGTTCATCATCGGGACCGGGAGCACGTGCGCGTTGGGTCCGCCGACGTAGCGGAAGAGCGGCAGCTCGGCCGAGAGCGCCGCAGCGCGCGCAATCGCGAGGGATACGCCGAGGATGGCGTTCGCGCCGAGCCGCGACTTGTTCGGGGTGCCGTCGAGGTCGATCATCGCCTGGTCGACGAGCCGCTGGTCCGAGGCGTCGAGGCCGATGAGGTCCGGGGCGAGCTCCTCCTCCACCGCAGCGACCGCCTGCAGCACACCCTTGCCCCCGTAGCGTGCTCCGCCGTCGCGACGCTCCGAGGCCTCAAACGCACCGGTCGACGCCCCCGACGGGACCGCGGCACGAGCCACGGTGTCGTCGTCGAGCAGAACCTCGACCTCCACCGTGGGATTGCCCCGGGAGTCGAGGATTTCGCGGGCGATGATCGCGTCGATGGCAGCCATGCGGCCGAGCCTAGGGCGTGGGCGCCTCGTCGATCCCAGACGGGGGCTGGCTAGGTGAGGCCCTCGGCCCCGCGGATCTCCACGATGCGCCGACGCGACGCCTGCCGCAGCGCCGTCTCGGCGTCCAGGCCCTGCGCTCGTCCGAGCGCGACGAGAGCGAGCAGCAGGTCCCCGTATGCCTGCTCGTCCCGAACCCCGGACATCGCCTCCGCGGCAGATGCCTCGGCGGGCAGGGCAGGCAGCGCGGTGAGCGAGGCACTGCGCGAGAGCACCTTGCCCGCATGCGTGAGGGCGGGCAGTGCCGCGGGAATGCCGTCGGTCACCGACTCCCGGCCCTTCTCGGCAGCCTTCAGCGCATGCCAGTTGGCCTCGACCTGCTCAGCAGTCTCGGCCCGGGCATCCCCGAAGACATGCGGATGTCGACGTACCAGCTTGCTGATGATCCCGTCCGCGACGTCGTCAAGGGTCCACGGATCGTCCGCATCCTCCGCGGCGATGCGTGCGTGGAAGACCACCTGCAGAAGCAGGTCGCCGAGCTCCTCGCGCAGCAGGTCGCGATCGGCCTCCTCGATCGCCTCGACCGTCTCGTATGCCTCCTCGATGAGGTACTCGACGAGCGATGCGTGGGTCTGCCTCGCATCCCACGGACATCCCCCGGGCGACCGCAGGCGGTCCATCACGGCGACGAGGTCGAGCACCCGCTCACCAGGACGCGGCACCCCCGTGGGTGCGCCGGCATCCTGCGTCGTCATCGTCGTGACTAGTCCAGTGCAGGCGGCATCGACAGGTCGGTGGGCACCGGGCCGAGCGACAGCGTCTGCGGATCCCAGGTTCCGTAGCGGGGGCTGACCGTCGTCTCCATCTCCAGGCTGTAGGCGCTCACCTCGGTGAACACCGCCTGCCCCTGCTCCTCGGCCGAACCGCGCGGGTTGAAGACGTAGCCGAGCTCCTGGGCCTGCATCTGGAGCAGCAGGAGCGCATCGATCTGGGACGGCGCGACGTTCTCGGCAAGGAAGGCCTCCACGAGCGCGTCCGCGCCGCCGATCTGCGCCTCGTAGGCCCTGCGCATCTCGTCGAGCGTGCCCTGCGTGATCTCGACGCCCTCCTCCGCCGACATCTCGGCGATGAGTCGCTGCGTGATCATGCGCCCGAGGGTCTGCTGGACGAGCCGGGGATCGGTCGTGCTGGCCGACTGGCCCTTCGCCTCGAGGATCTCCGCGACCTGCGCGGTGAGGTCGGCATCGGAGATGCGGCCGTTGCTGAAGGTGGCGGCGGCGCCGGCCTCGGAGGTCGAGCAGCCGGTGAGCACAGCGCTCGCCGCAAGAGCGAGGGCGGCACAGGCCAGGGTGACTCGGCGGACGGAGGTCATGTCGCAGTTCCTTGGTCGTCGGTCGGGTGTGCGGGCGGACCGGCCGGGAGGAGGACAGCGGTGACGAGCTCCGTCGCCCATGCCAGCAGGTCAGTGCCACGGAGCGGGGCACCCCCCACGGGGGCGCTGGTCGGCCGCGGCACCATGATCGTACGGACCGCGGGCTTGATGACCGTGCGCGGGTACAGCCGGGTCAGCCGCATCTGGGCGGACTCGCGCAGGTCGACCGGGTGGAGGCGCACCTGGCTGCCCTGGAGGACGACCTCGGCGAGGCCCGCACCACGGGCGAGCACCCGGAACCGGGCCACGGCCAGCAGGGCCTCGACCGGCTCGGGCAGCGGGCCGTACCGGTCGAGCAGCTCGGCCGCCACCTCGTCGACCTGCTCGTCGGTGACCGCGTCTGCGAGCCGCTTGTAGGCCTCGAGCCGGAGTCGCTCGTGCGGGAGGTACTCGGTCGGGATGTGCGCATCGACCGGCAGCTCGACGCGCACCTCGCCGGCCGCCGGGGTCACGTCCTGCCGGTGCTCGGCCAGCGCCTCGCCCACGAGGCGAACGTAGAGGTCGAACCCGACATCGGCGATATGGCCGCTCTGCTCACCACCGAGCAGGTTCCCCGCACCGCGGATCTCGAGGTCCTTCATCGCGATGTGCATTCCCGACCCGAGGTCCGTGTGCTGCGCGATCGTCGCCAAGCGCTCGTGAGCTGTCTCTGTCAGAGGAGTATTGGGCGAGTAGAGGAAGTAGGCGTAGGCGCGCTCGCGCCCACGCCCCACCCGCCCACGCAGCTGATGCAGCTGCGACAGGCCGAAGGTGTCGGCCCGATCGACGATCAGCGTGTTGGCGTTGGCGATGTCGATCCCGGACTCCACGATCGTGGTCGTCACGAGCACATCGATCTCGCGATTCCAGAAGTCGATGATGACCTGCTCGAGAGCGCCCTCGGACATCTGTCCATGGGCCACGGCGATGCGCGCATCGGGCACGAGCTCCGACAGCCGCTGCGCCACACGGTCGATCGACTTCACGCGGTTGTGCACGAAGAAGACCTGGCCCTCGCGCAGCAGCTCCCGATTTATGGCCGCAGCGATCTGGCGGTCGTCGTACGGGCCCACGAAGGTGAGCACCGGATGGCGCTCCTCGGGCGGAGTCTGGATGACGGACATCTCGCGGATGCCTGTCACGGCCATCTCCAGGGTGCGAGGTATCGGCGTCGCCGACATCGCCAGCACGTCGACGTTCGTGCGCAGCGCCTTCAGATGCTCCTTGTGCTCGACACCGAACCTCTGCTCCTCGTCGACGATGACGAGGCCGAGATCCTTGAAGCGCACGGAGGACGTAAGCAGGCGATGCGTTCCGATCACCACGTCGACGGTGCCGTCGGCCACGCCCGCGATCACGTCCTGTGCCTCGCGATCGGTGCTGAAGCGCGACAGGGCGGCCACGCGGATCGGGAACGCGGCGAACCGCTCCGTGAACGTCGAGAGATGCTGCTGCACCAGCAGCGTGGTCGGCACCAGGACGACCACCTGCTTGCCGTCCTGCACCGCCTTGAACGCTGCGCGCACGGCGATCTCGGTCTTGCCGTAGCCGACGTCGCCGCAGATCAGCCGATCCATCGGGACCGTACGCTCCATGTCCGCCTTCACCTCGTCGATGCAGGCCAGCTGGTCGGGCGTCTCCTGGTACGGGAACGCATCCTCCAGCTCGCGCTGCCACGGGGTGTCGAGGCCGAACGCGTGACCGGCGCTGGCCTGACGCGTCGCGTACAGGCGTACCAGCTCACCGGCGATCTGCTTGACCGCCTTGCGCGCTCGACCCTTGGCCTTCTGCCAGTCGGCGCCGCCGAGCCGATGGACGGTGGGGGCCTCGCCCCCCACGTACCGGGTGATGAGGTCCAGCTGATCCGTCGGCACGAAGAGCCGGTCCGGGGGCTGGCCGCGCTTGCTCGCCGCGTACTCCAGTACGAGGTACTCGCGCTCCGCTCCGCCGACCGTGCGCTGCACCATGTCGACGTAGCGACCCACGCCGTGCTGTTCATGCACCACGTAGTCGCCCGGACTCAGCGAGAGCGGATCGATCGTCCGCCTGCGGCGGGACGGCAGGCGACGCATGTCACGCGTCGACGAGCGCTGCCCGACGATGTCGGTCTCGGTGAGCACGACGAGGGCCGGATCGTTCTGCACGAAGCCGTGGAGCAGCCGGGCACGCGTGACGCTGACGACGCCGACCGCCGGCGATTCGACAAGGTTCTCGACACTCGTCACGGGAACCTCGGCCTCGGCCAGCTCCTCGACCATCCGCTGTGCCGAGCCATGGCCCTCCGCCACCAGGACTACGCGGTGGCCCGACCGTGCCCAGCCGCGAAGGTCCTCGATCGCGCGGGCGGAATCGCCCCGGTACCCCTCGACCTCGCGACCCGGCACCCGGAGCACCTCGCCGGGGCCGGTCACGTCGATCGCCTCGCCGTCGAGCTCCTCGTCACTGGCCAGCGGCGTGAGCCACCACCAGGCATCGGTTCGACCGAGGTCGCGCACCTGGGCGAGGTCGCGGTATGACGCCGAGGACAGGTCGATGGGCGTCTCGGCATCGTCGACATCGTCCGAGCGAGTCGCGAGGTTGTGCCACGACGCGAGGAGGAACTCCTGCGCCGTTCGCACCATGTCATGGGCACGTCGGCGGATCCGCTCGGGCTCCAGCAGCACCACGTGGGCTGGTCCGTCGATGAGCTCCAGTGGCACGACGAGTTCGTCGGCGAGGATCGGCGCCAGCGACTCCATCCCCTCCACCGCAATGCCGGCGGCGATGCGCTCGCACATGTCGGCGAGCTGCGGGGTCGATGCGGCGAGGTTGGCCGCCCTGCTGCGCACATCGTCCGTCAGGAGCAGCTCGCGCACGGCAGGCGCCCACAGTCCCTGGTCCGCCACGGCGAGCGAGCGCTGGTCGGCGACCGAGAACGAGCGCACCTCCTCGACGACATCGCCCCACAGTTCGACCCGCAGGGGGTGCTCCTCAGTCGGCGGGAACACGTCGAGGATCCCTCCGCGCACCGCTACCTGCCCGCGGCGCTCCACGAGGTCGACGCGTTCGTAGCCGAGGGCGACGAGCGCGGCGACGAGTCCGTCGAGCGCAACCTCCTCACCCACCGTGATACGTACGGGCGCGACATCCGCCACCTCGCGCACCACCGGCTGGAGGAAGGCCCGCACCGACATCAGGACGATGTCGAGGGGCTCGGTGCCCGGATGGGCGAGCCGATGCAGCACGGCGACGCGTCGGCCCACCGTGTCGAGCGAGGGCGACAGCCGCTCATGGGGCAGCGTCTCCCACGACGGGAACACCGTGATGCGCGATTTCGGCACCAGGTCCGCGAGGGCAGCGGCGGCGTCCTCCGCCTCGCGACCGGTGGCGGTGACCACCACGACCGGCGCTGAGCCTGCACGGCGGCGAGCGACCTGCGCCACGACGAAGGGATGCAGGGCGGCGGCCGACTCGACGGTCGCCCCGTCGTCCTGCGCGGCGAGGACGGCCACCCGCGCGAACGCACCGGACCGGTCGTCGGGATCGGCCAGGCAGTCCAGGATGCCGGCGAGGCTCACGATCCGGCTGCGGCCTGCAGGGCCGAGCGCAGCGGTGCGACGAGCGCCGGGTGGGAGACCATGAGGTCCGTCACGTAGGGCGGCATCCGGTTGAACACGACGGCGGATCCGTCGAGGTGAGACGGCACAAGCCCGTAGTGAAGCGCGACGCCGTACGGAGCGGCGACGTCCCACTCGTAGAAGCCGGTGTCGTGGACGTAGGCGTCGGCGCGCCCAGCCAGGATCTCGTTGACCTTGGCCCCGACGGAGCCGACGTCGACGATCTCGACGCCCTGGTCCGTCACCCCGTCGCGAGCGAGGGCCTCGCCGAGGATCTCGACGGTGCGCGCGAGAGTCGCGGGCGGTCGGCTCCGGGACGCGACGATGCGGATGGGCCGGTCCGTCGGCAGCGGCGCCGGCGGTGACACGTCGTCGAGAACCGACCGCGTCAGTCCCTGGGCCGGCAGATCGACGGTGGCGGCCGACAGGGAACGCGTCGCCGGCTCCCACAGGGCGATGTGGACCGCGAAGTCCACGCGGCCCTGCCCGTACTCGTAGGTGCCATCGAGGGGATCGACGATCCAGACTCGCTCGGCGGACAGGCGGGACTCGTCGTCCTTGCCCTCCTCGCTGAGGATCGCGTCACCGGGGCGCGCTGCGGTCAGCCGCTCCATGATGAGCTCGTGGGACGCTCGGTCGGCCTGCTTGCGCAGCGCGTTCGCCGCGTCCTTGTCGTCGATGGGGCCGAAGCCGTCCCGCAGGTCCAGCAGCAGCCTGCCGGCCTCGCGGGCCACCTCGCGCGACACCTCCGCGTCCCCACCCATACCGACCCCTTTCCCGTTTCTCCCGCGACGCGGGACAAGTGAGCGAAACCGCCCGATTTCGGGGCCGTTTGCCTCGTTTCTCCCGCGACGCGGGACAAACGTACCGTCAGTCGTTGAAGCGGTTCTGAGTCCGCTCGAGGCCATCCTCGACGAGGGACTCGACAGCGTCGGCGAGCCGGTCGACAAAGCCGACGAGGTCGGCACGCTCCGCCGCCGAGAACGGCTTGAGCACGAAGGCCGCCGGGTCCTGGCGACCGGGTGGACGGCCGATACCGGCACGAACGCGCAGGAAGTCACCCGTGCCGATAGATCGACGGATGCTCCTCAGCCCGTTGTGGCCGTTGTCGCCCCCGCCGAGTTTGACTCGCAGTGCACCGAACGGGAGGTCAAGCTCGTCATGGACCACGACGAGGTGATCCGGCTCAATGCCGTAGAACGCCATCAGCGCCGACACCGGACCACCCGACTCATTCATGAACGACAAGGGCTCGGCGAGCACTAGCCGCTGCATGGACCCCGGTGTTCCGAGCTTCGCCTCGGCCACCAGTGCATGCCCACGCTTGTGACGAGCAAGGGACCCCCCGGTGCGCGCCGCGAGCACATCGATGACGAGGAAGCCGATGTTGTGACGGGTGGCCGCGTACTCCGGACCGGGGTTGCCCAGCCCGGCGATGAGCCACGGGCCGGTGGTCATCCGCTACTCGGCAGCAGCCTCGGCGCTGGCCCCTGCAGCAGCCTCGGCGCTGGCCTCCGCAGCCGCCTCGGCCCTGTTCGCCTCCGCGTACTCCTCGGCCTTGTGCTCCGCGTCCGCGACCGCGTGCGCTGCGGCCTCGGTGGGATCCTCGCCAGCAGCGACGGCCTCTTCGAGGGCCTGCACCGCAGCAGCGGCATCCATGCCGGCCTCCTCAGCTGCCTCCGTCGCCGCGGCGATCGCGTCGGCCATCGCCGTCCGCTCACGCGCCTCGTCCTCGGTGATGATCACGAGGTCGACGTGCTCCAGAGTCCGCTTGACGGGGTCACGCTGAATATCGCGCGGCTTGGTCAACAGTTCCTTGCCGTCGAAGGAGATCGCCAGAACGACGCGGGGCTTGCGCAACGCGAGGTCCAGCGCATGGGTCTCGAAGGCGATGTGCACGAGATCGGTGCCACTGCCGTAGATGACGCCGGGCGTGCTGCCGGCACGGCGGATACGGCGGGCTGCGCCCTTGCCGAAGTCGGAGCGGGGGGAAGCGGTCAGGGCGACGGTGGTCACGTCAGAACTCCTCGGTAGTGGTCGGTCACCTCGGCCACGCCGGTGGGCGCCGACCTTCGTCGATCACGGTTGCGGTGAGGCCCACGATCTGCGGGATCCGCCGCCACCCTCGCCGAGGATGCCCTCAGACTACCCGGGGCACCGGTGCCGTAGGCAGGCGCCCCGGCCCGTGCGCACCTCAGGCCCGGGACAAGTGAGCTTCAGGGCCCCGATGGGGGGGCCTGAAGCTCACTTGTCCCGCGTCGCGGGAGAAACGAGTCAGTGGGAGGAGGACTCGGGGTCCATCGGGTCGCCCTCGAACATGCTGGTGACGGACCCGTCAGTGAACACCTCGGTGATCGCCTTGGCCAGGATCGGGGCGATCGACAGGATCGTCAGCTTCCCGAACTGCCGCTCGGCCGGGATGGGCAGCGTGTTCGTGACGATGACCTCCGAGATGCGCGAGCCCTGCAGCCGCTCCTTGGCCGGGTCGCTGAGGATCCCGTGCGTCGCGGCGACGATCACGTCCTTGGCACCGTTCTCGAACAGGGTCTCGGCCGCCTTCACGATGGTGCCGCCGGTGTCGATCATGTCGTCGACGAGGACGCATACGCGGTCGCGGACATCGCCGACGACCTCGAACACCCGAACCTGGTTCGGCACGTCGGGATCGCGGCGCTTGTGGATGATCGCCAGGGGTGCACCGAGGATGTCGGTCCAGCGCTC
>JAFMFD010000028.1 GCA_017856385.1 Actinomycetota bacterium | reverse complement strand
AGCAGGGGGCGAAGTCCCTGCGCGGCGGGAAGATGGAGGACGTCATCTTCTCCGGCACCTCCGGCCGAGCGCCGCTCGGGCGCGCCGAGGTGTCGCTGACCATCGACAACGCCGATGGGGCACTGCCGATCGACTACAGCGAGGTGACGATCTCTCGCACGCTGTTCCGCAACGGCGGCTCGGAGTACTCCATCAACGGCGAGCCGTGCCGGCTCCTCGACGTGCAGGAGCTCCTCAGCGACTCCGGCATCGGCCGCGAGATGCACGTCATCGTGGGCCAGAACCGCCTCACATCGATCCTCGAGGCGACGCCGGAGGACCGCCGCCACATCATCGAGGAGGCGGCCGGGGTCCTCAAGCACCGCAAGCGCAAGGAGAAGGCGCTCCGCAAGCTCGACGCCATGCAGGCCAACCTGACGCGTCTGCAGGACCTCACCGCGGAGCTCCACCGCCAGCTCAAGCCCCTCGGCCGGCAGGCGGAGGTCGCGCGTCGCGCCGTCGTCATCCAGTCCGAGGTGCGCGACGCACGCCTGCGCATCCTCGCTGACGACCTCGTCGCGCTCCAGGAGGCCCTGCGGGCGGAGGTGGCCGACGAGACGGCGCTGCGCGAGCGGCAGGAGCAGGTCGACGCGCAGATCGTCGCGCTCCTCGCCGAGCAGGACGCGGC
Source organism: Actinomycetota bacterium (assembly GCA_017856385.1). Lineage (GTDB taxonomy): Bacteria > Actinomycetota > Actinomycetes > S36-B12 > S36-B12 > UBA10649. The sequence goes on along the minus strand of JAFMFD010000028.1, from coordinate 26,459 downwards.
GGAGGCGCTCGGCCAGGTGGAGGCGCCACTGCTCGCCCAGGCGCAGGAGACGTGGTTCGCGCTGAACGGGCTGCGCGAGCGCTTCGGCGGGCTCACGCAGGTGGCCATCGAGCGCGTGCGCTTCCTGCAGCCGGAGCCGGAGGGCGAGGACAACGGGCGCGACCCCGAGCAGATCGACGCCGAGGCCCGCGTGCTGCGAGCCGAGGAGTTCGACCTCGGCCGGCTGGTCGAGTCCTCGCGCGAGGACCTCGCGCGGGCCGAGGCGGCGCGCATGGCGGCCGAGTCCGCCGCGGCAGCAGAGGAGCGGCGCGTCGCCGAGGTCGAGCGCGCGGCGGCGGATCGACGCGAGGGTCTTGCGCGCCTCACCGGCCGCGTCAATGCCGCGCGGTCCCGGATGGACGCGCGCGAGGCGGAGATCGGCCGCCTCACGCGGCAGATCGAGGAGGCCCGCGATCGCGGTGAGTCGGCTCAGCGCGAGTTCTCGCGCATCGAGATGGACGTGGCCGGGCTCGACGCGGGTGAGGTCGACCTCGACCGCGAGCACGAGCAGGCGGAGGCCGCGCTGGCGGCCGCCGATGCCGCCGTCGAGACGCTGCGCTCGCAGGAGGCGGCGGCCGAGCGGGAGCGCGCCGCGCTGTCGGCCCGTCGCGACGCCCTGGCGCTCGGCCTCGAGCGCAAGGACGCGGGCGCCCGGCTCGTGCGCCCGGACGGGGGTGCTGCCGGAGTCGTGGGCACCCTGGCGACGCTGCTGCACGTCGAGCAGGGCGCCGAGACCGCCGTGGCCGCGGCCCTGGGCGACATCGCCGATGCCGTCGTCGTCTCGGCCATGGACCATGCGATGCGCGCGGTCGTGCTGCTCAAGGACGAGGACGCCGGACGCGCCGCGCTGATCGTCGCCGACTCCGAGCAGGCGCGGGCGCCGCGCCCGCCCGCCCGAGACGCCGGACGCCCGCTCGTCGAGCTGGTGCGCTGCGAGGAGTCGCTACGTCCCGTTGTCGAGCACCTCCTCGACCGCTGGATGCTCGTCGCGACCCTGGCCGATGCGGCCGCGCTCGCACGCCAGCACACCGGCCTGTCGTTCGTCACGCCCCAGGGCGACACGCTCGCGGGCGGGGTGGTGCACGGCGGCTCATCGAGCGCGCCCAGCCTGCTCGAGGCCCAGGCCGCCTACGACGACACCGTGGCCGCCCTCGACGAGGTGACACGGACCCTCGAGCGCCTGCGGTTCGACCTCGTCTCGGCCCGTGATCGGCAGCGCGAGATCGCGTCGCGCACCGAGGAGGCACTCGGGCGGCTGCACGAGTCCGATGCGCGGATGGCCGCGGTGGCCGAGCAGCTCGGCCAGCTCGGTCAGGTCGCGCGAGCCGCCCTCGCGGAGGCCGATCGCCTCGGCGAGGCGCGGGCAGCGGCCGAGTCGGCGATGGTCACCGACCGCGAGGAACTGTCGGCGCTGACCGCACGGCTGGAGGCCGCAACGGCAGAGCCCGCGGATGACGGGGGCGCGGACAACCGTGAGCACCTCCAGGCCGCGGCCTCGGCGGCGCGGCGCCACGAGGTCGATGCGCGGCTGGCACTGCGCACGGCCGAGGAGCGGGTCGCGGCGGTGGGCGAGCGAGCGCAGCAGCTCGAGCGCGCCGCGGAGAGTGAGCGCCAGTCGCGTGCTGCTGCCGTGGAGCGGCGCGAGCGACGGGCCCGTGAACTGGTCGTGGCGCAGGCGGTGCTCGACGCATCGCGCGTCGTGTCGAGTCGCATCGACGCATCGATCGCCGTGGCCAGCGGCGAGCGCACGAGCCTGGATCGTCGGGCCAAGGAGCGCGAGGCGCTGCTGGGCGGCGTGCGATCGACGCTGCGTGAGCTGGGTGCGGAGTCGGATCGGCTCAAGGACTCCGTGCACCGTGACGAGGTGGCCCGGGCGGAGCAGCGGCTGCGGATCGAGCAGGTCGAGGAGAGGGTCCTCGAGGAGTACGGCATCACCGCGGATGTCCTGCTCGGCGAGTACGGTCCCGACCAGCTCGTCCCACCGACTCCGCCGGCTCCCGGCGACGAAGTGCCGGAGGACCAGCCGACACCGGAGGCCTACCCCTTCGTGCGTGCGGAGCAGGAGAAGCGCCTGAAGGCAGCTGAACGCGACCTCGCCCTGCTCGGCAGGGTCAACCCGCTGGCGCTCGAGGAGTTCTCCGCGATGGAGGAGCGCCATCGGTTCCTCAGCGAGCAGCTCGACGACCTGCGGCGCACGCGCGAGGACCTTCTCGCGATCGTCAAGGAGGTCGACGAGCGCGTCCTGCAGGTGTTCTCGCAGGCCTACGCCGATGTCGAGCGGGAGTTCGAGGGGGTGTTCTCCCGGCTGTTCCCGGGAGGCGAGGGGCGACTGGTGCTGACCGACCCGTCGGACATGCTGAACACCGGTGTCGACGTGGAGGCGCGGCCGCCGGGCAAGAAGGTCAAGCGGCTGTCCCTCCTCTCCGGCGGGGAGCGGTCCCTCACCGCGGTGGCGTTCCTCGTGGCTCTGTTCAAGGCCCGGCCGAGCCCGTTCTACGTGCTCGACGAGGTCGAGGCGGCGCTCGACGACGTGAACCTCGGGCGGCTGATCGACATCATCGCCGAGCTCCAGTCGACATCCCAGCTGATCGTCATCACCCACCAGAAGCGCACGATGGAGATCGCCGATGCGCTGTACGGCGTGTCGATGCGCGGCGATGGCGTGTCGCAGGTGATCGGGCAGCGCCTGCGCGAGGCGGTCAGCGCCTAACTGCACCCGGCTGAGGCACTCAGGCTGCTGAGTCGCACCCGACTGAAGCTCTCAGGCCGCGTGGAAGGATGCGGCCATGGACTCGTTGCTCGTGTACGTCGTGCTCGCCGCAGTGCTCCTGCTCGTCCTGGTGGTCGGCGCGGTCGCGCTGGTGCGCCGGCGCGGGACGTCCGTCGTCGAGGTCACCCCGCGGTCGAGCCCGCAGCCCGTCGAGACGGCGACCGAGGCGCCGGCGGTCGAGGCGCCGGCGGCCGAGCCTGCCGAGACGACGGTCGGTGTCCTCGAGCGCGAGGTCCCCGAGCCTGCCATCGGCCGGCTCCAGCGGCTGCGCGCCCGGCTCGCGCGCTCCCAGGGTGCCGTCGGCCGCGGACTGCTGACCCTGCTCAGCCGCAGCGACCTCGACGAGGCCACCTGGGACGAGGTGGAGGAGCTCCTGCTCACCGCAGACCTCGGGGTCGCGCCGACACGGGACCTCATGGAGCGTCTCCGCACGCGCGTCAAGGTCGAGTCCGCAGGTGATCCGGCAGGGGTCCAGCGCATCCTGCGCGAGGAGATGCTGGCGCTCGTCGATCCGGCCATGGACCGGCAGGTGCATGCGCAGCGCCAGGGGGACCGAGCCGGGGTCGTCCTCGTCGTGGGCGTGAACGGCACCGGAAAGACCACGACGACTGGCAAGCTCGCCCGGCTCGCGGTGGCCTCCGGGCAGGGTGTCGTGCTGGGGGCGGCGGACACCTTCCGCGCAGCGGCCGCCGATCAGCTGCAGACATGGGGCGACCGGGTCGGCGCCGAGGTCGTGCGGGGACCCGAGGGCGGCGATCCGGCCGCCGTGGCCTTCGAGGCGGTCGCCGCTGCTTCCGCATCCGGCGCCGACACCGTCATCATCGACACCGCCGGCCGCCTGCACACCAAGACCGGCCTGATGGACGAGCTGGGCAAGGTCAAGCGCGTGGTGGAGAAGCAGTCGCCGATCGACGAGGTGCTGCTGGTGCTCGACGCGACCACGGGGCAGAACGGCCTGGTCCAGGCGCGCGTGTTCGCCGAGGTCGTGGACGTGACGGGCATCGTGCTCACCAAACTGGACGGGACCGCCAAGGGCGGCATCGTCGTCGCGGTGCAGCGCGAGCTCGGCGTCCCCGTGAAGCTCGTGGGCCTCGGTGAGGGGCCGGACGACCTCGCGCCCTTCGACGCCGAGGTATTCGTCGACGCCCTGATCGAGGCCTGAGGGTCCGGTTCCCGTCCGTGTGATTTCCCGGCCGTGTAACGCGCTGTTTACGCGGCACCGGGGGTTCGTCACATCCCCGAAACCTCCGCGCTCGCCTGCCGAAACGTGCGATCGCGAGTGTTCACCGCGCGAGGTGAGATCACCACTGGAGGGAGTGCTCGCATGGAATCGGCGTTGAACACCGGCGATACCGCCTGGCTGCTCACGGCAGCCGCACTGGTACTGCTCATGATCCCCGGACTGGCGTTCTTCTACGGAGGCATGGTCCGGGTCAAGTCCGTTCTCAACATGCTCATGATGGTCATGGGCGCACTGTTCGTCGTCGGGGTCCTGTGGGTCCTCTTCGGCTACTCGATGGCGTTCGGCGACTCGTACGGCCAGGTAGGACTGCTGGGCAACGTGACCCAGTACCTCGGCCTCGAGGGTCTCATGGCCGACAACCCCGAGGCGGTGTACCCGGCCATGGCCTTCGTCGCCTTCCAGGCGATGTTCGCCTGCCTCACGGTGGGCCTCATCGCCGGCGCCGTGGCCGATCGCATGAAGTACGCGGCCTGGCTGGCGTTCGCCGCGGTGTGGGCCATCCTCGTGTACTTCCCGGTGGCCCACTGGGTGTTCAACCTCGCCGGTGACAACGGCGGCTGGATCTACAAGATGGGCGTCATCGACTTCGCCGGCGGTACCGCGGTGCACATCAATGCGGGCATCGCCGGGCTGGTCGTGGCGATCATCATCGGCCGACGTCTTGGCTGGCCGCGCACCCCGATGAAGCCGCACAACCTCACGCTGGTGATGATCGGTGCCGGCCTGCTGTGGTTCGGCTGGTTCGGGTTCAACGCCGGATCCGCGACCGCTGCGAACAACGCTGCTGCCGTGGCCTTCCTGAACACCTTCGCGGCGACCTGCGCCGCGGCGATCGGATGGTTGCTGACAGAGAAGATCCGCGACGGGCACGCGACATCGCTGGGAGCGGCATCGGGCATCGTCGCCGGACTCGTGGCGATCACGCCCGCCTGTGCCGCCGTGAGCCCGATCGGTGCGCTGGCCATCGGCCTGATCGCCGGCGTCCTGTGCGCCCTCGCGGTGGGCCTGAAGTACCGCCTGAAGTACGACGACTCGCTCGATGTCGTGGGCGTGCACCTCGTCGGCGGGCTCGTTGGCACGCTGCTCATCGGGCTGTTCGCCACGGAGGCCTCGCCCACGGGCATCAACGGCCTGTTCTACGGCGGTGGCTTAGACCAGCTGGGCAAGCAGTTCATCGGTGCGATCGCGGTGCTCGGCTACTCGCTGGTGGTGACGGCGATCATCGCGCTGGTCATCAAGGCCATCATCGGGCTGAGAGTCTCGGAGGATCAGGAGGTCGGCGGGGTGGACCTGGCCGAGCACGCCGAATCAGGGTATGAACTGGGAGACTCCGGGGGCGGCGGCATCTTCGCCGGCATCGGAAGCGCCGCTCGTCGGAATGCGGAGGAGAACTGAATGAAGCTCATCACGGCAATCATCAAGCCCTTCAAGCTGGAGGACGTCAAGGTCGCCCTCGAGGCGGCGGGGATCCACGGCCTGACCGTGTCGGAGGCATCCGGTTTTGGTCGCCAGAAGGGCCACACGGAGGTCTACCGGGGGGCGGAGTACACCGTCGACCTGGTGCCGAAGGTGCGCCTCGAGGTCGTGGTCGAGGACTCCGCCGCGGACTCGGTGGTGTCGGCGATCGTCGCCGCGGCCCAGACCGGGAAGATCGGCGACGGCAAGGTGTGGGTCAGCCCGGTCGAGACGATCGTCCGGGTCCGTACGGGCGAGCGCGGGGCGGACGCGCTCTAGTTGGAGGACATCGTGGACGCGCAGGAGTACTCCTCCGCGCGCATGCAGGTGGTGCGTCGCCCCGGGCTCGATGGCCCGGGGCGACGCGCTGCGCTCACCGAATTGACGGACACGTGGCTCGCCAGCCTGTTCAGGGCCGCTGGTTCGCCCGCGTCGTCGATGTGCCTCGTGGCCGTTGGCGGGTACGGCCGGGGTGAGCTCACGCTTGGCAGCGACCTTGACCTGCTGCTGCTGCACAGGGGCGTTGCGGACGAGGCCGACAGCACGTCGCAGTCACTGTGGTACCCGATCTGGGACTCCGGCGTGCGCCTGGACCACAGCGTGCGCACGGTCGCCGAGGCGCGCCGGCTCGCGTCCACCGATCTCAAGGTCCTCCTCGGACTGCTCGACATGCGACCGATCGCCGGCGACGGCACCCTCGTCGAGGAACTGTCGGCCGCGGTGCTGGCGGACTGGCGAGCCTCGGCTGCAGATCGGCTCTCCGGGCTGCGCACGATGGTCGAGGAGCGCCGCGAGCGCCTCGGCGAGGCCAGTCAGGTGACCGAGCCGAACATCAAGGAGGCCTACGGGGGCCTGCGTGACGCCACCGTGCTGCGGGGCATCGCCGCCTCGTGGCTCACGGACGTCCCGCACACGGGCTGGGAGGACGCCGTGCGTTTCCTGCTCGACGTGCGCGAGTCACTTCACCGGCTCACCGGGCAGGGCAACGATGTGCTCCTCATGCAGGAGCAGGCGGCGGTGGCCGAGGACCTCGTCGGAGTGGCCGATCCGGATGCGCTGCTCCGCGCGGTCTACGACAGCGCCCGCACGATCGGCTACGCCAGCGATGTCACCTGGCATCGGGTGGAGCGCATCACCACCGCGCGACGGCGACGCACGGTGCGGCCGTTCCTGCGTCGCACCCCGGCCCGGGCCCCCCTCGCGGACGGCATCGTCCTGCAGGACGGTGAGGCCGTGCTTGCCCTCGACGCACGGCCGGCGACCGATCCCGACCTCGCCCTCCGCGCGGCTGCTGCGGCCGCGCAGGCAGGTGTGCCGGTGTCGCCGCACACCCTCGAGCGGCTCGTCGCGGAGTGCCCCGACCTGCCCGTGCCCTGGGATCGACTCGCGCGGGAGTCGTTCGTGTCCCTGCTGGGGTCGGGGTCCAGCCTCCCCGGGGTCTGGGAGGCCTTCGACCAGGCGGGATGGGTCAGCCGCTGGCTGCCCGACTGGGACGTGGTCCGGTCCGCGCCTCAGCGCAATGCACTGCACCGTTTCACCGTCGACCGTCACCTGGTCGAGACGGCCGTGCAGGCCTCGGCGCGGACGCGCCATGTCGATCGCCCGGACCTGCTGCTCGTCGGCGCGCTCCTGCATGACATCGGCAAGGCGCGCGGCGGGGACCACAGTGTCGTCGGCGCGCGCATAGCGGGGGACCTCGCGCGACGCATGGGCTTCGAGGAGGCCGACATCGACGTGATCGTGGCACTGGTCCGTCACCACCTGCTGCTGGGCGACGTGGCCACGCGCCGCGACCTCGATGATCACGCCGTGATCGCAGAGGTCGCGGTGACGCTCGGCTCCGTGCAGGTGCTCGACCTGCTGCACGAGCTCTCCATCGCGGATGCGCTCGCGACGGGGCCGACGGTCTCGTCCGAGTGGCGCCTCGGCCTCGTCGCCGACTTGGTCGAGCGCACGCGCAAGGTCCTGCACGGGCGCGATCTGCCCGAGCCGCCCGGCCTCACCGAGGTGCAGCGGGTCGCACTGGAGCAGGAGGGCGTGTGGGCGGTGATGGAGGAGCACGGCCACACCTGCACCGTCACGGTCGCGGCCCGCGACCAGCTCGGCCTGCTGGGCACCGTCGCGGGGGTGCTCTCCCTGAACCGGCTGCATGTGCTGGCCGCGAAGGTGCGCACCGTGGAGGGACGGGCCGTCCAGGAGTGGACGGTGCGACCGGCCTTCGGCGACCCTCCCGAGGCCTCGCAGCTCGGTGAGGACATCAGGCGCGCGATCGAGGGCACCTACGACGTGGCCGAGCGGATCACCCGTCGGGATGCCGACTACGCCGGGCCTGGTACGGCCTTCGCGGCGCCCACGGTCGACCTGCATCCGGCGGCGGACGGCGCGACCGCAGTGGTCGAGGTGCGTGCCCATGACGCGCCGGGCCTGCTGTACCGGGTGGCGCGCGCGGTGTCGGCCGCCGACGTCGACATCTACGGCGCCAAGGTGTCGACCCTCGGCTCGGAGGCCGTGGACGCGTTCTTCGTGCGGGCACCGGACGGCGCTGCGCTGAGCGAGGATCGCCTCGCGGCCCTGCGCGTGACCGTGCTGTCGGCACTGGGCGAGGCGTCGGCAGCACCTGTGCTCCGCGCGTAGATAGGCTGGCCGACGTGTTCGCCAGCCTCTCCGACCGCCTCGCCGCGACCTTCAAGGGACTGCGCGGCAAGGGTCGGCTCAGCGAGGCCGATGTCGATGCCACCGTCCGGGAGATCCGCACCGCCCTGCTCGAGGCCGATGTCGCGCTTCCGGTGGTCCGGCAGTTCACGTCGACGGTGCGCGAGCGGGCCCTCAGCGCGGAGGTCTCCGGTGCACTGAACCCCGCGCAGCAGGTCGTCAAGATCGTCCACGAGGAGCTGGTCGCGGTCCTCGGCGGGCAGACGGCCCGGCTCGCGTTCGCGAAGACCGGGCCGACCGTCATCCTGCTCGCCGGCCTGCAGGGCGCGGGCAAGACGACCCTCGCCGGCAAGCTCGCGCTGCACCTCAAGGGCGAGGGTCACACCCCCCTCCTCGTCGCGGCCGACCTCCAGCGCCCCAATGCCGTCGACCAGCTCAGCGTCGTGGCCGAGCGGGCGGGTGTCGCGGTGTTCGCGCCGGAGCCGGGCAACGGAGTCGGTGATCCCGTCGACGTCACGCGCCGTGCGCGCGAGCATGCGATCGCCAAGCTGCACGACGTCGTCATCGTCGACACTGCCGGACGCCTCGCTGTCGACGCCGATCTGATGCAGCAATTGCGGGATGTGCGGGATGCGGCGCAGCCGGACGACGTGCTGCTGGTCGTCGACGCGATGATCGGCCAGGACGCGGTCCGCACGGCCGAGGAGTTCCAGCAGGGGGTCGGCTTCGACGCCGTGGTCCTGACGAAGCTCGACGGCGACGCTCGCGGCGGTGCCGCCCTCTCCGTCGTGACGGTCACCGGGCGACCCATCATGTTCGCGTCCGTCGGGGAGAAGCTCACCGACTTCGAAGCCTTCCACCCCGATCGCATGGCCTCGCGCATCCTCGACATGGGCGATGTACTGACGCTCATCGAGCAGGCCGAGCGCGCCTTCGATGCCGATCAGGCCGAGCGCATGGCCCGCAAGATGTCGCAGGGCGAGGACTTCACGCTCGAGGACTTCCTGGAGCAGATGCAGTCCATCAAGAAGATGGGATCGCTCGGCAAGATCCTCGGGATGCTCCCCGGCATGGGCGACATGAAGGCCCAGCTGGACCAGGTCGACGACCGCGAGCTCGACCGCGTGTCAGCGATCATCCAGTCGATGACGCCCGCGGAGCGCCGCGATCCGAAGATCCTCAACGGCTCCCGGCGGGCCCGCATCGCAGCCGGGTCGGGAACGAGCGTGAGCGACGTCAACGGGCTCATCGACCGTTTCAGCCAGGCGCAGAAGATGATGCGCCAGATGGGCAAGGGCGGGATGCCGGGCATGGGAGGCATGCCGGGGATGCCCGGGCTACCGGGCATGGGTGGCAGCAAGAAGGCCCGCGGCAAGACCGCGAAGGCAGCCAAGCCGGCCAAGGGCAAGCGCCGCAGCGGAAACCCGGCCAAGCGGGCCCTGGGGGAGTCCGGCGAGGTGACCGAGGAGGCCGAGATCGACCTCGGCTCGCTCCCGCCGGAGCTGCGCAAGCTGCTCAGCTGACCGTGCGGGGGCGCCGCGCATCGGCCGGGTCGCCTGACCCCAGCCGTGGTGCGGGCGGCCGGTCTGGCAGACTACGGGGGCACTTGTCGGCCGGGAGCCCTCTACCTCCGGGTCGGCAGTCGTCAGGATCGCTGTGACGGCCATGTCCCCACGTGGCCCGACCCTCGTTCCGCCACTCACGTAGGAGAAGTGCCACCCGTGGCTGTCAAGATCAAGTTGAAGCGCGTCGGCAAGGTCCACGCGCCGCAGTACCGCATCGTCGTCGCCGACTCCCGCACCGCGCGCAACGGCCGGGCCATCGAGGAGATCGGCATCTACCAGCCGCTCGACAACCCGAGCCTGATCTCGGTCGAGTCCGAGCGTGTCCAGTACTGGCTCGGTGTGGGCGCCCAGCCGACTGATTCCGTCCTCGCCATCTTGAAGGTGACCGGTGACTGGCAGCGATTCAAGGGCCTGCCGGGCGCGGAGGGCACCTTGGAGGTCGCGGCCGCGAAGCCGAGCAAGATGATCGCCTACGAGGCCGCGGTCAAGGCCGCGTCGGAGGAGCCCAAGAGCCGTCCGAAGCCCAAGCTCGAGACCCCCGCTCCGGTCGTCGAGGAGGCGCCCGTCGCTGCGGAGGCCCCGGCCGAGGTTGTGGCCGAGGAGGCAGCTGCCGAGACTGCGGTCGACGAGGCGGTTGCCGAGGCCGTGGCGGAGGAGGCTGCGGCGGAGGATGTCGCGGCCGATGAGGCTGCCGTGGAGGCCATCGAGAACGCGGCCGAGGCCGCGGAGGAGAACGCCTGATGTTGGAGGAGGCCCTCGGCCACCTCGTGCGCGGCATCGTCGACCATCCCGAGGAGGTCGACGTGCGCATGCGCACCGGCCGCCGCGGACGCTCGCTCGATGTCCGCGTGCATCCGGACGACATGGGCCGGGTCATCGGGCGGGGCGGTCGCACCGCGACGGCACTGCGTACCGTGGTCACCGCACTGAATTCCGATCGGGCGGTGCGGATCGACTTCCTCGACGTCGCCGAGCGCTAGCGCGTCGTGCGCGTCGTCGTCGGACGCATCGGGCGCCCGCATGGGGTCCGCGGTGCGGTGACGGTCGAGTGCCGCACCGACGAGCCCGATGACCGGTTCGCCCCGGGGGCGGTCCTGCTCGTCGACGATGCGCCGTCACTCGTGGTGTCCGGGAGCCAGTGGCACTCCGGGCGCCTGCTCGTCCAGTTCGTCGGCGTCGACGACCGCTCCGCGGCAGAGGCGCTGCGGGGGACGGTCCTGGAGGTCGAGCGCGACGACGCGGAGCGCCCGGCGGATCCGGACGAGTTCTACGACACGGCCCTCGTCGGCTGCAAGGTCGTGACGACCGCAGGGGAGACGGTGGGGACGGTCGCCGAGGTGGCGCACCTGCCGGCGCAGGACCTCCTGGTGATCGCGACGGATGCCGGCGAAGTGCTCATCCCGTTCGTATCGGCACTCGTGCCCGTCGTCGACCTCTCGGCGCGGCTGATCACCGTCGACCCCCCTCCCGGGCTGCTCGATCAGCAGGAGGACTGATGCGGGTCGACGTCGTCAGCATCTTCCCGGCGTACCTCGATGCGCTCGAGCTGTCGCTCGTCGGCCGGGCAGCGCACTCGGGGGTGATCGACCTGCACGTCCATGACCTGCGCGACTTCACGCACGATCGTCACCGCACCGTCGACGACACGCCCTACGGGGGCGGTCCCGGCATGGTGATGAGCCCGGTGCCGTGGGGTGAGGCGCTCGACCATGTGCGTGCTCAGGTGCCGGACGAGCGCCCGGTGCTCGTCATCCCCACGCCGTCCGGCCGCCTGTTCGCGCAGTCCACCGCGACGGCGTGGTCCACTGACACCTGGCTCGTGTTCGCCTGCGGCCGGTACGAGGGGATAGATTCCCGCGTTGCCGAGCATTACGCGCAGCGGGCCGACTGGGCGGGAGTCCGTGAGGTGTCGATCGGCGACTACGTGCTCGCCGGGGGCGAGGCCGCCGTGCTCGTCATCGTCGAGGCGATCGCCCGGCTGCTGCCCGGCGTCCTGGGCAACGAGGAGAGCGTGCGGGACGACTCCTTCGCGACCGGCGCGATGTCGGACCTGCTCGAGGGCCCGGTCTACACCAAGCCGCCCGAGTGGCGCGGCCTCGATGTTCCTGACGTACTGCTCAGCGGGCACCACGGTCAGATCGCGCAGTGGCGCGAGGAGCGCTCGCGGGAGCGCACCGCGGACATGCGCCCCGACCTCGGTGCCAGCTGACGTCGGTCGATCAGTCGCCCAGCGCCGTGGCGACCACATCGCGGGCGTCCTGCTGGATCCGGGCGAGGTGGTCCGGGCCGAGGAAGGACTCGGCGTAGATCTTGTAGACGTCCTCGGTGCCGGAGGGCCGCGCGGCGAACCAGCCGTTCTCGGTCACCACCTTGAGCCCGCCGATGGGGGCGTCGTTCCCCGGCGCGCGCGTCAGGCGCTCGAGGATCGGCTCGCCCGCGAGCTCGGTGGCGGTCACCTGGTCGGCGGAGAGGCGGGCGAGCGCAGCCTTCTGCTCCCTGGTGGCGGGGGCGTCGACGCGCGCGTAGTACGGACTGCCGTGCACCTCTGCCAGCCGCGCGTAGTGCTGCGAGGGCGAGCTGCCTGTCACGGCGAGGATCTCGGAGGCGAGCAGGGCGGCGATGATGCCGTCCTTGTCGGTCGTCCACACCGATCCGTCCCGGCGCAGGAAGGACGCGCCCGCGCTCTCCTCGCCGCCGAAGGCGACGGAGCCGTCGATGAGCCCGGGCACGAACCACTTGAACCCGACGGGCACCTCCCACAGCCTGCGGCCGAGGCCGGTCACGACCCGGTCGATCATCGATGAGCTCACGACCGTCTTGCCGATCGCAGCAGCCGCCGGCCAGTGGGGGCGATGGGCCACGAGGAAGTCGATGCCGACGGCGAGGAAGTGGTTGGGGTTCATCAGCCCAGCATCCGGGGTGACGATGCCGTGCCTGTCCGAGTCGGCATCATTGCCGGTCGCGATGTCGTACTGGCTCCTGCGCTCGATGAGCGACGCCATCGCGTGGGGTGACGAGCAGTCCATCCGGATGCGGCCGTCCCAGTCGAGTGTCATGAACCGCCACGTGGGATCGACGAGGGGATTCACGACGGTGATGTCGAGGCCGAGGCGCTCGGCGATGGCCGCCCAGTAGGCGACGCTGGCGCCGCCGAGCGGGTCCGCGCCGATCCGCACTCCGGCCGAGCGGATGGCATCGATGTCGATCACCGAGGGCAGGTCGTCGACGTACGAGCCGAGGAAGTCGTGCCGGGCGAGCAGGTCGCCGGCCATGGCCTGCGCAAGGGTGATTCGATGCACTCCGGCGAGCCCGGCGGCCAGGTAGTCGTTCGCACGGTCCTGCACCCAGCCGGTGATGTCACCGCCCGCAGGCCCACCGTCCGGCGGGTTGTACTTGAAGCCGCCGTCCCGAGGGGGATTGTGCGACGGGGTGACGACGATCCCGTCGGCGCGGCCGGGATCGGCGGTGGACCTGCCGCGATTGTGCGTGAGGATGGCGTGCGACAGGGCAGGGGTCGGGGTGTACCCGTCGGCCGCATCGACGAGCACCCGCACCCCATTGGCGACGAGCACCTCGATCGCGGACGTCCAGGCCGGCTCGCTCAGGGCGTGCGTGTCTCGCGCGAGGTACAGCGGGCCGCGGATGCCGGCCTGCGACCGATGGTCGCAGATCGCCTGCGTGGTCGCGAGGATGTGGTCCTCGTTGAACGCACCGTCAAGTGAGGACCCCCGGTGCCCGGAGGTGCCGAACGCCACCCGCTGCGCGGGCTCCCCGACGGCGGGGTGTGCCGAGTAGTACGCGGTCACCAGTGCTGGGACGTCGACCAGGTCGGCCGGGGCAGCCGGGCTGCCTGCTCGATCGTGCACGCTGCCCCCTGCTCGGCCATGGCGCTCCGACCGGAGCCGGAGTGTTCGGCATGCCCGGCGCCCTCGCGCCGAGCGCCCCGGTTTCCGCCCCGGGGTGCCATCGTGGCAGACTACGTGGGCCCGCATCCGGCCGTCTTTCGATGGCCGCCCGGACTGCCCCGCCACAGGGGACGCGGTCCGGGTGGGCTCCGGCTCCGGCCGAGCACCATTCCCCACGACCGTGGGCGACCTGTGGCGCCTGCAGGAAGCGATACCGCCATGAAGACCCTCGATGCCGTCGATGCCGCCTCGATCAAGGGCGACATCCCTGACTTCCGTCCCGGCGACACCGTCAAGGTGCACGTGAAGGTCGTCGAGGGGAACAAGACCCGTGTGCAGGTGTTCCAGGGCGTCGTGATCGCCCGGTCCGGGTCGGGCGTGAGCGAGACCTACACCGTGCGCAAGGTGTCCTACGGCGTGGGCGTGGAGCGGACCTTCCCGCTGCACACGCCGATCGTCGAGCGGATCGAGCTGGTCACCCGCGGTGACGTGCGCCGCGCGAAGCTGTACTACCTGCGCGACCTGCGGGGCAAGAAGGCCAAGATTCGCGAGCGCCGCGAGAACGTCAAGACCGAGGACTGAGCCGCGTGCCCTGCGCGAGCAGGTCGACACGGAGACGCCAGTGAGCCGCAGGGATGACCGTCGGCAGCCCTGGTGGGACATCCCCGTCACGATCGCCATCGCCGTCGGCGTGGTGCTGCTCATCACCACGTTCGTCGCGAAGCCCTTCTCGATCCCCTCGGGCTCGATGGAGAACACGCTGCAGATCGGGGACCGCATTCTGGTCAACCGCCTCGTCTACCTGACCCGGCCGATCGAGCGCGGCGACGTCATAGTCTTCGACGGGGCCGACAGCTTCGTCCCCGCGGGGGCGGCCCCGCAGCGCAACCCGGTGTCCGCGGCCGTCGTGTGGGTCGGTCAGTCGCTCGGGCTCTTCCCGCCGGACTCGACGGACTTCGTCAAGCGGGTCATCGGCGTAGGGGGTGACCGCGTTGCGTGCTGCGATGCCGATGGCCTCGTCACCGTGAACGGGATTCCCCTAGAGGAGAAGGCCTACATCTACCGGGGCGAGGCGCCGAGCATGGAGTCGTTCGACGTCGAGGTGCCCGAGGGCATGCTCTGGGTCATGGGCGACCACCGTTCGAACTCCGCGGACTCCCGTGCCCACCTCGGCGACCCCGGCGGCGGCTTCGTGCCCGAGTCGAAGGTCATCGGCCGAGCCATGGTGGTCCTCTGGCCTCCGTCGCGCATCGGGTCGATCAGCATCCCTGAGTCGTTCTCGGCAGTTTCGGGCGCTGGCTGATGGCCGTCTCCGCGCGCGATCCGCACGAGCCGCTGCCGGAGGGGCCGGTCGGCCGCGGCCGGCACGCCCGGGGGCGGGCACCGCAGAGGCAGTCCGGGGGATTCGGCCGCTGGCTGGGCGAGACAGCGATCATCATCGTGTCGGCGCTGGTGCTCTCGGCCCTCGTGCGCGCCTTCCTCGTCCAGGCCTTCTACGTGCCGAGCGCATCCATGGAGGACACCCTCGCGATCAGCGACCGCATCATCGCCTCGAAGATCACGACCACGCTGGGCGACGTCAGTCGAGGGGAGGTCGTCGTATTCAAGGATCCCGGCGACTGGCTGCCCGAGCCGCCACCCCCGCCGGACGGCGTACGGGGCGTGATGCGCTCGGTGCTGACCTTCATCGGGATCCTGCCCAGCGACAGCGGCAACGACCTCGTCAAGCGCGTCATCGCGGTCGAGGGTGATCGCATCTCGTGCTGCGATGCGGGCGGCCGCATCGTCCTCAACGGCACTCCACTCATCGAGGACTATGTGAAGGGCCCGACGAACCAGGTCCAGTTCGACGTCGTCGTCCCGTCCGACAGCGTCTTCGTGATGGGGGACAACCGCGGCAACTCGCGCGACTCCCGCTTCCACCTCGACGTCAATGAGGGTGGAGTGGCCACGTCATCCGTGGTGGGACGCGTCGTGCTCGTCCTGTGGCCCATCAGCCGCTTCGCGACCGTGCCGATACCCGCGATCTTCAGTGATCCGCAGACCACGCGGGGGGCCGTTCCGCAGTGACGGCCACCTCGCCCTCGCTGCGACTCGAACGGCACCTGCTGCGTGCGGGCGCGACGTGCGTGGCGGGTATCGACGAGGTGGGGCGTGGTGCCCTCAGCGGTCCGGTCAGCGTGGGAGTGGTGGTGGTCGACGCCCGACGCCGTGCGCTCGCTGGTGTGCGCGACTCCAAGCTCCTGCAGCCCTCGGTGCGCGAGGATCTCGCCCCGCGCATCCGTGCCTGGGCGGTCTGCCATGCGGTGGGCCACGCAGGTCCGGGCGAGATCGACGCGATTGGCATCATCGCGGCCCTGCGCCTCGCGGCGATGCGCGCCCTCGGATCTTTGTCCACGCCTCCCGACGCGGTGATCCTCGATGGGCGACATGACTGGCTCACGCCGCC
The DNA here is from genome assembly GCA_017856385.1 of Actinomycetota bacterium. GTDB lineage: Bacteria > Actinomycetota > Actinomycetes > S36-B12 > S36-B12 > UBA10649. Next base: position 10,381 of record JAFMFD010000028.1, on the reverse strand, counting down.
GGCCCAGGCCAGCCTGCTCGACGGGGACCTGCCGCACGAGCTGGTGTCCGACTCCTGCCCCCCGGTGACGACGCAGGTCAAGGCCGACCTCACCTGCACGAGTGTCGCCGCGGCGAGCATCCTGGCCAAGGTCGAGCGCGATGCGCTCATGGCCGGACTGCACGAGCAGGACCCGCGGTACGGCTGGCGGGAGAACAAGGGCTACGCCTCACCCGATCATGTTGATGCGCTGCGGCGCTGGGGGCCCAGCGACCATCACCGTCGCAGCTGGGACCTGCCCGGCTGACGGCCGCGCATCCACATTGCGCCGACGCGGGGCCCTTCGTCCACAGCTGACCGATGCCGAGTGTCCGGGCCCTGACCGACGCTCCACGCTGGCGCCATGCATCCCAAGGACGCCCTGGGCCGGTACGGCGAGCAGCTGGCCGTCCAGCGGCTCGAGCAGGAGGGGCTGCGAATCCTCGACCGCAACTGGCGGTGCCCCGTCGGGGAGATCGACATCGTGGCGCGCGACGGTGACTGCCTGGTGATCTGCGAGGTCAAGACCCGGCGTCGGCTCACGCATGGTTCCCCCGTGGAGGCGGTGGGCCCGCGCAAGCTGCGTCGGCTGCGCGAGCTCGCCGTGCACTGGCTGGCGGCCCACCGGATGCACGCGCCCACGATCCGATTCGACGTGGTCGGCATCATCCAGCCGCGCGAGGGTGGCCCGATCGTCACGTACCTGCGCGGGGTCGACTAGCCATGGCGCTCGCCACCGTGCATGGCGTGGTGCTCGACGGGGTCGAGGGCGTCATGGTGCGCGTCGAGGTCTGCGTCTCCGACGGCCTGCCGTCGGTGGGGATCGTCGGGCTGCCGGACACGGCCGTCACCGAGGCCCGATGGCGCGTGCGGGGAGCCGTCGAGAGCAGTGGCCGCATGTGGCCACAGCGCAGGATCACGGTCAGTCTCTCGCCTGCGGAGATGCGCAAGCACGGTGCCGGGCTCGACCTGCCGATCGCCGTCGGCGTGCTCGCCGCGAACGGAGCGATCGCGTCGGACCTGCTCGCCGGCACCGCCCTGATCGGGGAACTCGGACTCGACGGCAGCCTTCGGCCCTCCCACGGCATGCTCGCGGCCGTGCTGGCGGCTCGCCATTCTGGATGCGCCAGTGTCGTCGTGCCGGTGCACGGCTCGCGCGAGCTCGAGGAGATCCCCGGGGTCACGGTCCGACGTGCGGCGACGCTGAGTGAGGTCTGCGCGATCCTCGAAGGCGAGTCGGCTGGCGATGCACCGGCCGTCGGTGAGGCGTATCCAGGCAGCGTCAGCGCGGATGGTGCGGCGCTGGAGGTGCCGGACCTTGCGGATGTCCGCGGGCATCAGGTGGCGCGCTGGGCCCTCGAGGTGGCGGCCGCGGGCGGGCATCACGTGGCACTCGTGGGTCCGCCAGGGGTCGGCAAGACGCTCCTGGCCGAGCGCATGCCCGGCATCCTGCCGCGGCTGAGGGACGAAGACGCCTGGGAGGTCGCGGCCATCCACTCGGTCGCGGGCCGGGGCCGTCCGCGTGCCGAGCTCTGCGTGCCGCCGCTCAGCGCGCCCCACCACTCGGCCTCGGCGGCGGCCGTGCTGGGCTCGCTGCGTGCCGGTCGGGTCATTCCGGGGGCGGTCACGCTGGCCCATCGCGGAGTCCTCTTCCTCGACGAGGCCGCGGAGTTCGTGCGTCCGGCTCTGGAGGGACTGCGCCAGCCGCTGGAGTCCGGTCGCGTCGCCCTGGCGAGGACGGGGTGGAGCGGCGTGCTGCCGGCGCGCTTCCAGCTGGTCCTCGCCGCGAACCCGTGCCCGTGCGGACAGCGCGTCGGCACCGGAGCCGGCTGCTCGTGTGCACCCGCAGCGGTACGTCGTTATGCCGCGCGCCTGTCCGGACCGCTGCTTGATCGGATCGACATCCGCATTGCCCTGTCGCGACCGTCGCAGGCCGAGCTGGACGGCGTGGCGGCGCCGGAGGCCAGCGCGGTGGTCCAGCAGCGGGTCGTCACAGCCCGCGACCGCATGCGGCACCGCCTCGCGGACACACCCTGGGACTGCAATGCCGAGATCCCGACCGGCCCCCTGCGGCGGCAGTGGCCACCTGCAGCAGACGCAGCCCGGCTGCTCCAGGACTTCGAGCGCTCGTCGGCCAACCTGCGCGGCGTCGACCGCGTGCTGCGCATGGCGTGGACGCTCGCCGACCTCGCCGGTGCACCCCGCCCGCAGGCCGACCACGTTGCGGGGGCTCTCGGCCTGCGCGGCGCGCACACCGGGCTGGCGCCGTGAGCGATCGCGCGGCGTGGATCGAGCTCGCTCACGGCATCGAGCCCGCGGACGGAGCTGCCGCACGCCTGCTCGCGTCGGTCGGCCCCGATCGCGCCGTGGACCTGATCCGCAGCGGGCGCAGTGGGCTTCGCCACGGGGAGGGCATCGCCGCGCGGATGTCCGGGGTGACCGCCGAGCAGGCCGAGGACCGGGCCCACGCCGCGGGCACCCGCATCGTCACCCGGGTCGACCGGGACTGGCCCACGCAGCTCGATGCGCTCGGCGCCATGGTGCCGATGGCCCTGTGGGTCATGGGTGCGGCGAGCCTGCGCCTGCTCGCCCTGCGGTCGGTCGCCGTCGTGGGGGCGCGCGCCAGCTCCCCGTATGGCGAGGAGCTCGCCCGATCATGGTCCGCAGACCTCGCAGCGGAGGGCTGGACGATCGTCTCCGGCGCGGCCTTCGGGGTGGATGCGGCTGCACACCGTGGCGCGCTGGCTGCCGGCGGGGTGACGATGGCGCTGCTGGCCGGCGGGGTCGACGTGCCGTACCCGCGAGCTCATGCGGCCCTGCTCGGGGCCATCGCCGACCAGGGCCTCGTCGTCAGCGAGGTACCTCTCGGCGAGCCGGTCCGACGGCAGCGGTTCCTGTCCCGCAATCGGCTGATCGCCGCCCTGGGCCGGGCGACGCTCGTGGTCGAGGCCGCCGAGCGCTCCGGCACGGCGGCCACCGCGCATCAGGCGGCCGCACTGCTGCGTCCGGTGCTCGCCGTCCCGGGGCCGGTCACAGCACCCACCTCGGTGGGGTGCCATCGGCTGATCCAGGAGGGCACGGCGATGCTTGCGACGGGCCTGCCCGACGTCATGGCTGCGCTCGACCTCGATGCGGGCAGCGGCCGAGGCGCGGATGCGCACGGGCCGACCGGCTCGGGCGAAGTGCGCCGGCGCGATCACCTCGACGCAACGTCGCGCCGGGTGCTCGATTCGATGCCGGCCCGGCGGTGGGCCACCGCCGCCGAGCTCGTGCGGGCCAGCGGCCTGGCGCCCGCCGACATGCTCGCCGCCGCAGCGCGATTGGCGGTCGACGGCTGGCTCGTCGAGGGGCCGAACGGGTGGCGGCGCGTCCGCGAGCCTGCCGCGTGAGGCCCGCCGCGGTTGTCACCATGGAGGGGTGCCACCGCCCGACATCCCCGCGCCGCTCGCGGAGGCCCTCGCCGGGTACCTGCGGCACCTGTCCGACGAGCGGCGCTGCAGCGCCCACACCATCCGGGCGTACCACGGGGACCTGCAGGGACTGCTGATCTGCTGCGCGGTCCTCGGTGCGACCTGCCCGGACGACCTGCGCATCGCGCACCTGCGCACCTGGCTCGCCCAGGAGAGCGCCGCGGGCCGCTCCCGGGCGACGCTCGCCCGTCGCACTGCGGCGGCCCGCTCCTTCACCGCCTGGTGCCGGCGCCGGGGCCTGGCCTCGACGGATGCGGGGGAGCGGCTGGTCAGCCCCCAGGTGGCGCGCGTGCTGCCGACCGTCCTGGACCGCCAGCAGGCCGACGAGCTCATGGCGCACGCGGCAATCGCCGCCGACGACGGCTCAGCCGTGGGCGCCCGCGACCGCGCCATGGTCGAGCTGCTGTACGGCAGTGGCGTGCGTGTCGCCGAGCTGTGCGGTCTGGACCTCGCCAGCGTCGACCGGCGCGAGCGGACCCTGCGCGTGACCGGCAAGGGTGACCGGCAGCGGACCGTCCCCTACGGCCGACCCGCCGCCGAGGCCCTGGACGCGTGGTGGGAGCGTCGGACCGATCTGGTCGGCGCACGCTCGGGCGCGGCCCTCTTCCTGGGCGCGCGCGGCGCCCGGATCGATGCGCGGGTGGTGCGAGCGGTGGTCGGACGGCTCAGTCGCGAGGCCGGTGTCCCGGAGATCGCACCGCATGCCCTGCGGCACACCGCGGCCACGCACGTGCTGGAGGGCGGCGCCGACCTTCGCGCGGTCCAGGAGCTGCTCGGCCATGCGTCGCTCGCGACGACCCAGCGGTACACGCATGTATCCGTGGAGCGTCTGCGCACGACCTTCGTGCAGGCGCATCCACGCGCCTCGAGTCCCTAGTGGGGCGCGGGGCTTGGCGGGAGAGGGGCCCTAGCGGGGGAGGCCGGGCCGCGGCTGGAGCGGTCGCAGGACGGCGGGCCGGCGCAGCAGCGCGAGCGGATCGACGTAGCCCGATCCGTCGAGCAGGCCGATGTGCAGGCACCCGGCCTCGCCCCCGCAGTGGCCTCCTCGCGACGCCACCACGCCGATCAGCTCGCCGGCCCGCACCGGGCGCCCCGGGGCGAGCCCGGTGAGGACGGGCTCGTAGGTGACGCGTCGTCCATCGCCCATGTGCACGGTGACCACGGGCTTCCCGGCGATCATCCCGGCGAAGCCGATCACCCCCTGCGTGAGCGAGGCGACGGGCTGGTCCGTGTCCGCGGCGAGATCGATACCGCGGTGCCCGGCCCCCCAGTCGGTCCGCGGCGACTCGAACGGCGCCACGAGCCGCAGGGGGATGACCGGGGGGACGGGTGCACTGAGCGCCAGCGCCGCGGCCAGGGGCCAGGTGAGGGCGAGGACGGGAAGGCTGATCGCCATGGCCCCAGCGTCCGCGCCGGACGCCCGCCCGGTCCGGACCGGATCCGGATCGGTGGACGGCTGGCCCGACGCGACGGGCTGGGGACGATCCCTGCGCCGGAGGCGGGTGCCCCTGGGGTCGGGAGCAGGAGCGTTGGGGCCTAGGATGGACGAACACCCGCCCGGCGGGTGAATTCGCACGGCTCGTCCCTGCTCGCAGGGTCGGCCCCGCACGGTCCCACTCCGGTGGGCGCGGACGCCGAGGGCCGTCAGGGGCGCAGCCACCCGGCTGACGCCGACAACCGACGAGGCCGCCCCGCGGGGCGGTCGCAAGGAGCGTGCACGATGGCTGTCGTCACCATGCGCCAGCTGCTCGAGAGCGGCGTCCACTTCGGGCATCAGACCCGTCGCTGGAACCCGAAGATGAAGCGGTTCATCTTCACCGAGCGCAACGGCATCTACATCATCGATCTGCAGCAGTCGCTGTCGTACATCGACCGCGCCTACGAGTACGTCAAGGAGACCGTCGCCCGTGGCGGCTCCGTGATGTTCGTGGGCACCAAGAAGCAGGGCCAGGAGGCGATCGCCGAGCAGGCGACGCGCGTGGGCATGCCCTACGTCAACCAGCGCTGGCTGGGCGGCATGCTCACCAACTTCCAGACCGTCCACAAGAGGCTCCAGCGCCTGAAGGAGCTCGAGGAGATCGACTTCGACGACGTCGCGGGGTCGGGCCTGACGAAGAAGGAGCTGCTCGTCCTGCGCCGCGAGAAGGACAAGCTCGAGCGCACCCTGGGCGGCATCCGCGACATGGCCAAGGTGCCCAGCGCGGTGTGGGTGGTCGACACCAAGAAGGAGCACATCGCGGTCGGCGAGGCGCGCAAGCTGGGCATCCCGGTGATCGCCATCCTCGACACCAACTGCGATCCCGACGAGGTCGACTTCCCGATCCCGGGCAACGACGACGCGATCCGCTCCGTCGCCCTGCTGACCCGGGTGATCGCCGATGCCGTGGCGGACGGCCTGATCGCCCGCGCAGGTGGCGGCATGGCCGACGCCGAGGAGGAGCCGCTGGCCGAGTGGGAGCGCGAGCTCCTCGCCGGCACGCAGGAGCCGACCGAGGTCGTCGTGGAGACCATCACCGAGGCCGCGGAGCCGGCCGCCGAGTAGTCGTGAGTCACCGCTGGGGCGCGCCGAGCGTGCCCCAGCGGGACCCGACCACCCCGAACTGACACCACCGAGCAGGAGGACACCACCACCATGGCGACGATTTCCGCCGCAGACGTCAAGAAGCTCCGCGACATCACGTCCGCGGGGATGATGGAGTGCAAGAAGGCGCTCGAGGAGTCCGACGGGGACTTTGACAAGGCCGTCGAGCTCCTGCGCATCTCCGGTGCCGCGAAGGCCGCAAAGCGGGGCGCCGAGCGGGATGCGTCCAACGGACTCGTGGCCGCCGAGGGCACTGCACTGATCGAGCTGCTGTGCGAGACCGACTTCGTGGCCAAGAACGCGGACTTCCTCGCCCTCGCCGCGCAGATCGCGGGCGTCGCCAACGCCGGCGCCGTAGGAGATCGGGAGGCCCTGCTGGCCGCCACTCTGCCCGACGGGCGCACGGTGGAGGCCGCCACGACCGAGATGGCCGGCGTTATCGGCGAGAAGATCGAGCTCGGCCGCGTGGCCGTGCTCGACGGCACCGTCGCGACGTACCTGCACCATCGTGCCTCCGACCTCCCGCCGCAGGTGGGCGTGATCGTCGCCTACGCCGGCGACGAGGACGCCGCGCGTGGTACCGCGATGCAGATCGCGGCCATGCGCCCGCAGTACCTCACTCGCGAGGACGTGCCCGCCGACGTCGTCGAGAACGAGCGCCGGATCGCCGAGGCCACGGCGCGCGAGGAGGGCAAGCCCGAGCAGGCCATGCCGAAGATCGTCGAGGGTCGGGTGAACGCGTTCTTCAAGGACAACGTGCTCCTCGAGCAGCCGAGCGTCCTGGACGGCAAGAAGTCCGTGGCGCAGGTCCTGCAGGAGGCCGGCACCACCGTCACCGGGTTCGCTCGATTCGAGCCCGGGCAGGCCTGAGCGGCGGATACTGGGCTACCAGCGGGCGAGCGAGCGCGGAGGTCGAGGATGCCAGGAGGATCCGGGGTCGTTCAGCCCTCGCTGGAGGGCACCATCGAGACCTGGCCGCAGGCGCCGGAGGGCGGCTGGCACCGGGTCCTGCTGAAGCTCTCCGGTGAGGCCTTTGCCGGCTCCCTTGGCCTGGGCGTCGATCCCGACGTGGTCGCCTCCATCGCCTCCCAGATCGCCGACGTGGTGCGGCAGGGCACGCAGGTCGCGGTGGTGATCGGCGGCGGCAACTACTTCCGCGGCGCGATGCTGTCCGAGCGCGGCATGGACCGGGCGCGCGCGGACTACATCGGCATGCTCGGCACGGTGATGAACTGCCTGGCACTGCAGGACTTCTGCGAGAAGGCGGGGATCGAGACCCGTGTGCAGACGGCCATCACGATGGGCCAGGTGGCGGAGCCGTACTACCCGCGACGCGCCGTGCGCCACCTCGAGAAGGGTCGCGTGGTCATCTTCGGTGCCGGCATGGGGCTGCCGTACTTCTCCACCGACACCACGGCTGCGCAGCGGGCCCTGGAGATCGGTGCCGAGGTGGTCCTGATGGCCAAGGGCGTCGACGGCGTCTACGACTCTGATCCGCGCACCAATCCCGATGCGGTGCGCTTCGACCGCCTCACGCCCGCGGAGGTGCTCGCGCGGCACCTGAAGGTCGCGGACGCGACCGCGATCAGCCTGTGCCAGGACAACGACCTGCCGATCGTCGTGTTCAACCTGCTGGTCGAGGGGAACATCGCCCGCGCCGTGCGGGGGGAGACGATCGGGACGCTAGTCTCGACGGACACCGACGGAACGGAGCGCACGTGAGCGAGCAGATCGATCTCATCCTCCTCGATGCCGAGGAGAAGATGGACAAGGCCATCTCCGTCGCTCGCGAGGACTTCAGCACCATCCGCACCGGCCGGGCGACATCGGCGATGTTCAGCAAGGTCGTGGTCGACTACTACGGCGCGATGACCCCCGTGAACCAGCTCGCGTCGATCACCATCCCTGAGGCGCGGATGATCATCATCTCGCCGTACGACAAGGGATCCATGGCGGCCATCGAGAAGGCCCTGCGCGAGAGCGACCTCGGTGTCAACCCGTCCAACGACGGCGACCTCATCCGGATCAGCCTGCCGCAGCTGACCGAGGAGCGGCGCAAGGAGTACATCAAGGTCGCCAAGAACAAGGCCGAGGATGCCCGCGTCTCGATCCGCAACATCCGGCGCCATGCGAAGGACTCCCTCGACAAGATGCAGAAGGACGGCGAGGCAGGCGAGGACGACGTCCGCCGTGCGGAGAAGCACCTCGACGAGGTGACCCACAAGCACGTCGAGCACGTCGACGAGATCCTCAAGCACAAAGAAGCCGAACTGCTCGAGGTCTGAGGACCCCTGATGGCGGACACCCCCGCTGCGTCGTCCGGTACGTCCCGCGCCGGACGCAATCTTCCTGCGGCCATCGCGTCGGGCGTGGTCCTCGGCGTCGTCGTCATCGTGAGCCTGGCCTTCCTGCCGTGGCTCTTCGTCGTCGTGGTCGTGGTGACGATGCTCGTCGCCGTCCACGAGGTCGTGAACGCGTTCGCCGGCGCGGGTGTGCGGGTGGCGCGAACGCCCGCCTATGCGGCCACTCTGGTCATCCCGGCCGTCGCCTATGTATGGGGCCCGACCGCCCTGCTCGCGGGAGCCGGCATCGCGATACTCAGCGCGATCGTCTGGCGCATCCGGCGGGGCTACGAGGGCTACGTCCGCGACGTCACGGCCAGCGTCTTCACCATCGCCTACCTGCCGATCATGGCCGGCTTCCTGAGCATGACCCTCGCGGCGGACAACGGCGCCGCACGCGTCGTCGTCTTCATCCTGCTGACGATCAGCAATGACATCGGCGGATATGCGGCGGGCGTCCTGTTCGGCCGCCATCCGATCGCACCGCAGATCAGCCCGAAGAAGTCCTGGGAGGGCCTGATCGGCTCGTTCGTGCTGCAGGGCCTGGTGGGGGCGCTCTCCTTCGTGCTGATCTTCGAAGCGCCCTGGTGGCAGGGCGTCATCGCCGGACTCGTCATGACGGTGACGGCCACGGCGGGCGACTTCGCGGAGAGTGCCATCAAGCGCGACCTCGGCGTCAAGGACATGGGCTCCTTCCTGCCTGGTCACGGCGGGATGATGGACCGGTTCGACTCGCTCATTCCGAACGCCTTCACCTCGTGGGTGCTCTTCACGCTTTTCCTCGGCAGCGGTACCTGACGATGGGCGCGCTGAAGCCCGGGGAGCTGGTGCTCGAGGCGCCGCGGAGGGGACGCCCGCCCCGTCACCTGATGGACCTCGATATGCCTGGGCGCAAGCAGGCGATGGCCGAGCTCGGGCTCCCGGCCTTCCGTGCCGACCAGGTCTCCCGTCAGTGGCTGGCCCGCCTCAGCGACACCCCCGACGAGTGGACCGACGTCCCGAGCGACGCGCGTGCGACCGTCGCCGGTGCCCTGCTGCCCACGCTGCTGACCCCGGTGCGGTCGATCTCGTGCGATGACGGCATGACGGTCAAGACCGTGTGGCGTCTGCACGACGGCGCCCTCGTCGAGAGCGTCCTCATGCGGTATCCCGACCGGGTCACCATGTGCATCTCGTCGCAGGCCGGTTGCGGCATGAACTGTCCCTTCTGCGCGACGGGGCAGGCTGGGCTGACGCGCAACCTGTCGACGGCGGAGATCGTCGAGCAGGTGCTGGCCGGTGCGCGGTCGCTGCAGCGCGGCGAGGTTCCCGGCGGTCCCGGACGGGTCAGCAACGTGGTGTTCATGGGCATGGGGGAGCCGCTCGCGAACTACCGGGCGGTCGTCGATGCGGTGCGGCGGCTGACCGACCCGGCGCCTGGCGGGCTGGGCATGAGCGCCCGGGGCATCACGGTGTCGACGGTGGGGCTGGTGCCGCGCATCCGCGAGCTCGCGACGGAGGGGCTGCCCGTCACCCTCGCCGTTTCGCTGCATGCGCCGGACGACGAGCTGCGCGACACCCTGGTGCCGATCAACACGCGATGGGCGGTCACCGAGGTGCTCGACGCCGCGTGGGAGTACACCGAGCGCACGCACCGCCGGGTGAGCATCGAGTACGCGCTCATCAAGGACATCAACGACCAGCCGTGGCGCGCAGAGCTGCTCGCCGACCTGCTCGTCGGGCGACTCGTCCACGTCAACCTGATCCCGCTGAACCCGACGCCGGGGTCGGTCTGGACGGCGTCGTCCGCCAGGGCCGAGCGCGAGTTCGTGCGGGTGCTCGCCGACCGCGGTGTGGCCGTCACGGTGCGCGACACCCGGGGCCGGGAGATCGACGGGGCATGCGGCCAGCTGGCGGCCGCGGACGCCGGCGATGACGCGGCAGGGCGTGGCAGCATGGCTCCATGAGCATCGAAGGGATGGCTCCATGAG
>JAFMFD010000095.1 GCA_017856385.1 Actinomycetota bacterium | reverse complement strand
CTCGAGGGGCGTGCCGACCCAGCTGCCATCGGGCTGCGCCGACGTGGGGTAACGGATCATGCGGTGACCTTGGCACACCGGCTGCTCCCCGACGCGGCGGCACACCGTCGACCGCGGGCGCTCAGGTCAGCAGCACGTAGCCAGCCGCGATCGCGGCCACTGCCACGATCACCCAGCGGAACACCGCCGGTGAGAGGCGCTGAGCAAGCCGCCCTCCCAGCAGCCCGCCCACGGCGGCACCGAGGGCCACGGCGATCGCCAGGGGGATGTCGACCGGGGCGAACACCAGGAACAGGACCGCGGCGACGACGTTGGCGATGCCGCCGGCGAGGTTCTTGATCGCATTCGCGGCCTGGATCTCCGACAGTCCCGCGTAGAGCAGCACTGTCAGGGTGATGACACCCGTCGCAGCGCCGAAGTACGACAGGTACACGCCGGCGAGGAGCACCCCCACGAACACGATCACGAGTCGGGGCTCGCCCGAGTGGGCTGAAGTGCCGCGCATCCGGCGCGTCAGCCAGGGCTGGACCAGGGTGAGCACGCCGGCGGACAGGATCAGCCAGGGCACGATCGCCGTGAACGCCTCGGGCGGCAGGACCAGCAGGAGCGGCACGCCGATGAGGGCTCCGACGATGAGTGCGGCCGTGGCCGTGACGGCTGTTCGGCGTACGTCTGGGCGCAGCAGGACATCACGGTAGGCGGCCGCACCGAACAGGTTGCCGGGCGCGATGCCCACCGCGCTCGTCACATTGGCGACGAGGGGAGGCAGGCCGAGCGCGATGAGCACCGGGAAGGTGATCAGCGTGCCGGCACCGACCACGGCGTTCATCGCCCCGGCGCCGAGCCCGGCCACCAGCGCGACGAGCAGGTCGGTCACATCGGGCACGCAGGGCTCCGGGAGCAGGCCGTCCCCGCGCACGCGTGGCCGGTGTATGGACTATCGCTGGAGGAATTCGACCTCGACGAAGACGGCCGTCGCCATGCCGGTGTTGATGACGTCATGCGTCACACCGGCAGGCCTGGCGTAGGCCGCTCCGGGAGCCTGCGTCATGGGCGTCGTGGTGCCATCCGGCTGCATCACGGTGAAGTCCCCGCCCGTGACCGGGACGACGAGGTAGTCGAACTCGTGCGTGTGCATGCCCGTGGACGCTCCCGGCTCGAAGTGCCACTTGGTCACGCGCGTCACGCCGTCGTCGATCTCCACCGTGGGCATCGCTGCCGAGATGCTGGTGGCACCCTCACTCATGACTCCCCCTCGTTCTTGAACTTCGGCTTGGTGCGAATGGTCCGGACATCGTCGACTGTCAGGACAGTGCGGCGAGCATCTCGCGAGTGCGAGCGCGGTACGCCGCACGCGCAGCCAGGGCCTCGTCAAGCGAGACGGGCACGAACCGCGTCTGCGTTCCCGGCGCGCTCTGGCCGACGACGTCCATGTCAGCGCTGATCACCGTGCCGACCATGGCGTAGCCACCGCCCGACACAGCATCACGGTGCAGGATGATCGGCTCCACGCCACCGGGCACCTGGATCGAGCCCACCGGGTAGCCGGCATCGGTGATGTTCGACGGGTCCGATCCCGCGCCGAAGGGCTGCTTGCGGTCCTTCCACTTCAGCGTGTTGCCCGAGTACCGGAACCCGATGCGATCGGCGACCGGGCTGAGCTGCCACGGCTTGTCGATCAGGGCGCTCATGCCCTCGTCGGTCAGCCGGTAGTCGTAGAGGCCCAGAACCACTCGGACGGACAGCTCCTTGGGGTATTCCGGCCGCAGCGCATCCGGCACCCGCAGGCCCGGAGTCCCCTGCCCGCTGCCCACGGGGAGGACGTCGCCCGCCTGAAGCGGGCGGCCTTCGAATCCACCGAAGGCGCCGAGGGCGTAGAGCGACCGGCTGCCCAGCACGACCGGAACATCGATGCCGCCGGAGACGCCGATGTAGATCCGGGCACCGGCCTGCAGGAATCCGAACGACAGCTCGTCGCCTGCGCTCACGCGGAAGGACTCCCACCGTGGCACCTCATCGCCATTGACCATGACGGGCACCTGCGCGCCCGTGACCGCGACGACGGCCGCGTCCGTGAAGCGCAGGCGCGGCCCCATGTACGCGGACTCGAGGACGGCTGCCGAGGGGTCGTTCCCCACGAGCGCATTGGCTGCGGCCGCCGCGTAGAGGTCGAGTGCGCCTGACGGCGGCACGCCGACGTTGTAGTACCCCGGACGCCCCTGATCCTGGATCGACGTCGCAAGGCCCGGCTCGATCACCTCAATTGCCATAGAGCACCTCCAGAAGTCGAGCGTTGTAGGCGTCGGGATCCTTGTTGAACTCGGCGAGGTCGAACGTCACGGGGGCCTGACGCACCCGGTAGGTTCCTGCCTCCACCTCAGCCTGGATGCGCTCGTACTCAGCACCGTCGATGGCCCGGAACTTGACGATGTCGCCGGGCCGGAAGAAGAACATCGAGTCCGCGAAGTCGGCGTGCTCCTGCTTCGGCTCGAAGATCGGCACCGGCGTGATGCCGAACATCTGGTACCCGCCGGCACCACGGACGCTGTAGATGGCGGTGAAGCACCCGCCGTGCCCGATGGTCAGCTTCGGGGTGTCCGTTCGTGGGCGCACGTACTTGGGGACCTCGAGCTGGCGCTCCTGAGGGACCATCTGGAACAGGAACGGCAGGCCTGCGACGAAGCCGACCATCGAGGTCATCCAGGGCGACCCGGCATGAGCCTCTATGAACGCCTCGACACTGGGCAGGTTGTTCTCCGACGCCGCGAACTCCAGGTCGGTGCCGTCCGGCGTCTGGTGACGATCGCGGAATCGCGCGCCCGTCTCATTGGTGAAGGGATCGTTGTACCAGACGGGCAGCTCGAAGATCCGGGTCTCGAGGCTGTTGCGTGCGCCGCCGGAAAGGCGGTCCTCCGCAGCGCGGACGAGTCGCTCCACCTCGGCCGGTGGGATCCGGTCAGGGTCGAACCGGACCAAGAGCGACGCGTTGGCCGGACAGATGTCGGTGAAACCCTCGACGTTCTGGGACTCCAGGTCGCTTGCCATGGCCATGGCCTTGAAGTTCGACTCCAGGCTCATGTCCTCTGAGATCTGCACTACGAGATGCTCGTCGGCACCCCACGAATAGCGGCTGGCCATGCTTGCCGTCACCTACTCTCTCGCTGCTTGCGGATTCGCCTCACAGGACGCTTCTCTCGACGAAGAGCGTGTCGTACGTGCCCTCCTGGAACTCCTTCGATCGTAGGACCTGTCCCACGAAGTCCCGCGTCGTCTTGACTCCCTCGACGTGCACCTCACCCAGGGCCCTGGCCATCCGGGAGATGGCCTGCTCGCGATCGCTGCCCCAGACGATGATCTTCGCGAGCATGGAGTCGTAGTACGGGCTCACGGTGTCTCCTCCGACGAAGCCGCTGTCCGAGCGCACGAAGGGCCCGCCCGGCAGGTCGAAGTGGGACAGCTGCCCGGGTGACGGGAAGAACTGCATGTCGGGGTCCTCGGCGTTGAGCCGGACCTCGATGGAGTGCCCGCGACTGGTCACGTCCGCCTGCGTGAACGACAGCGGGTTGCCCGCCGCGACCGACAGCTGCTCGCCCACCAGGTCGATGCCGGTGACCATCTCGGTGATCGGGTGCTCGACCTGGATGCGCGTGTTCATCTCGATGAAGAAGAAGCGCCCCGTCGACGGCTCGAAGAGGAACTCGACGGTGCCCGCCCCTCGGTAGCCGACGGCCGCGGCCAGGGCGACTGCGGAACGGCACATCTCCTGCCGCACCGACTCAGGCAGGGTCGGTGCCGGGGTCTCCTCGATCAGCTTCTGCCGACGACGCTGGACCGAGCACTCGCGCTCGCCAAGATGGACGAAGTTCGTGCCGTCGCCAAACACCTGGACCTCGACGTGCTTGGCGTCGCGGACCATGCGCTCGATGTAGACCGCGTCGCTGCCGAAGGCCGACAGGGCCTCGGCCTTGGCGATGGGCAGCTGCTCACGCAGCGCCGCCTCGTTCTCCGCGACGCGGATGCCTCGGCCGCCACCGCCGGCCGCCGCCTTGATCGCGACGGGGTACTCCGCGGCCTCCGCGGCGGCGAGGGCCTCCTCAAGGGTGCTCACCGGCCCGCCGGAGCCGGGCACGGTCGGGACGCCCGCCGCGATGGCTGCGACGATCGCCCGCGCCTTGTCGCCCATCTCATCGATGGCCTCCGGCGACGGACCCACCCAGGTCAGTCCAGCGTCGATGACCGCCTGCGCGAACGCGGCCCGCTCCGAGAGGAACCCGTAGCCGGGGTGCACCGCATCGGCACCGGTCTCGCGGGCCGCCTCGAGGATGGCCTCGGGCACGAGGTAGCTCTTCGACGCCGCCGCGGGTCCGATGAACACCGACTCGTCGGCGAACCGGCGATGCAGCGCGTTCTCGTCGGCCTCGCTGTACACCGCGACCGCGCGGATCCCGCGCTCACGCGCAGCACGCATGATCCGCACCGCGATCTCGCCGCGGTTGGCGACCAGGAGCTTCCTCATCGTCGAGCCAGATCGTCCGGTCAGGCGGTCTCGATCACGGCGACGACGTCACCCGGACCGATCGTGGCCTCGCTCTCGACCGCGAAGGACACGAGGGTTCCCGCCACGCCGGCCTTGATCTCGGCGTACTGCTTCATGACCTCGACCAGGCCGATCGTCTGGTCCGCCGCCACCACGTCTCCGGGCGCGGCGTACTCCGGCTGGTCCGGCGCCGGACGTCGGTAGAACACGCCGGGGATCGGCGTCTGCACGTTGTGGGTTGCCATGGATGCTCCAATCGTCAGGTCGGGATCTGGGTCCTACCGCGCGCTGACCAGCTCGCGGACGGCGCGTGCGACATCGACGGCATTCGGGGTGTCGGAGTGCACGCAGATGCTGCTGAAGGTCACCGGGAAGGTCTCGCCCGTATCGGCCCGGATGAGGCCGTCCTCGAGAGCGAGCCGAGCTCGCTCCGCGGCGACTTCGGGCGGGGTGGCTTTCGGTCGCCGGACGATGATAAGCGACCCATCGGCCCGGTACCCCAGGTCGACGTAGAGCTCAGCGGTGAAGGGGACGCCACGCCGGGTCGCGACCTCCTCGTGCGCGGTGCCCGCCATGCCGTACACCCCGACTCCGTAGTTCTCCGCCACGTCGCAGACGGCCTCCATCAGCTCCGGGCCGCGGGCGACCATGCCGTAGAGGGATCCGTGCGGCTTGATGTGGCTCAGCGGAACCCCCTCCGCGCGCAGGAAGGCCGAGAGCGCGCCCACCTGGTAGCGCACGATGTCGCGCACCTCGTCGGCGTCCATCTTCATCTCGCGACGGCCGAAGCCCCAGATGTCCGGCAGGCCGGGGTGGGCGCCGATGCGGATCCCTGCCGCCGCCGCAGCGGCGACGGTGATGCGCAGGTTGGTCGGGTCGCCGGCATGGAACCCACAGGCGACGTTCGCGGAGTCGATCAGCGGGAGCAGTCCCTCGTCGTTGCCGAAACTGTGGATGCCCAGCGACTCCCCCATGTCGGAGTTGATCGTCACGCTCACTGCAGTCGTCCCTCCATCTCGCTCGGGAGGTCCCCCGGCGTCATGTCGTAGGTCACCCACATGGTGCGCACCCCGAACTCGTCGTAGACCGAGCGGGCCCGGTGGTTGTCGTCAGCGGTGATCCAGCGGATAACCGTCCACCCGTGGTCGGCTGATATCCGGCGCAGCCCGTGCAGCAGGGCATCCGCCGCCCCTGAGCCGCGGACCCCTGTATCGACGATGAGGTCGTCGAGGAAGCATCCGACGCTGCCCGCCAACGGGCGGGTGAAGGCCCGGTAGTGGGCCAGGCCGTGCAGGCTGCCATCAGGCGCCTCGGCCACCAGGCACTGCAGCGGGTGGTCGGGGTCCATCACCCACGACCACACCCTGTCCTGATGGCCGGCATCGACCGGGACGGTGTAATGCTCGGCGAACTGGCGGTAGAGGTTGCGCCACTGCTCGAGGTCAGAGGCGACCGGGGCGCGCAGCGTGTAGGTCGCCGCCGCCTCGAGGAGCTCCGGACGCCCGACCACCGTGGGCGCGCTCGGGGCGCCCGCTGGGATCGCACTCACGACACGGCCTCCGCGGAGTCCTTCGGGGCCGTCGCCTTCGTCTGGCTCCTGCGCCGCTTGAACCAGCTGGTGATCTCCCGACCACCGGTGATGCCGTTCGGCCGCAGGATGAGGACTAGCAGCATGATGAGCGCGAGGATCATCTCTGTCAGGCCCGGGAACTCCAGCATCGGGATCGGCCCGAGGCCCTGGGTCTCGATGGTGCGCAGGAACTCCGCGAGGATCTGCACGGCCAGCACCCCGACGACGGCGCCCGTAAGGCTCCCGAGGCCGCCGATGACGAGCATCGCGACGGTGAAGAAGGTGAGCGCGAATCCGAAGGTCGTCGCGGAGAACGTCGCGATGTAGTGCCCGTACAGAGCCCCGCCGAGGCCCGCGATGGCGCACCCGAGGGTCCAGCCCCACAGGCGCTCGATCGGGATCGAGACACCGATCGACATCGCAGCCTTGTCGTCCTCGCGCGACGCGATCAGGCGCCGGCCCCGACGCGTCATCTGGTAGAGCGCAGCGATGGCGATCGCGATGGCCACGCCCGCGAGCGCCCACCACAGGGTGGTCTCCTTGGGGACGCCCACCATCGTGCTCTCGCCGCGGGTCACCGCCTTCCACTTCGTGACGATGACGGTCACGACGACGAGGAACGCCAGCGTGCCGATGCCCGCCGCGAGGCCCGACAGGCGGACCAGCGGGATGCCCACGATGAAGGCCACCAGCCCGGTGAATGCCACGGCCATCAGGATGCCGAGGGGTACTGGCACCGAGAACGTGGTCAGCCAGTCGAGGAAGAACGGCAGGTCGGGGAAGAGGCTCGGCTTCTGCTCGACCGGGATGGTCAGGAGGGCCGAGGTGTAGGCGGCGATCATCGCGAAGGCGACCGACGCGAACGAGATGACTCCGGAGTTGCCCGAGAAGGTGTGCAGGCCGACGACGATCACCATGAGGATCAGCGCCGTCGATGCACGCTGGATCAGCGAGATGTCGCCCGTGAGGTTCATCAGCACCGCGAGGACC
>JAFMFD010000094.1 GCA_017856385.1 Actinomycetota bacterium | reverse complement strand
ACCGTGCCGCGATCGCAGATCCCGGCCATCCGGCAGGCCGAGCAGCGCGAGGCCGCGCGCATCCTCGGCGTCGACGACGTCCGCTTCCTGGGCTACCGCGACGGTGACGTGACCGTCAGCCAGGACCTGCGCCGCGACATCAGCCGCGTGATCCGGCAGGTCCGCCCGGACCGCATGATCATCCAGTCGCCCGACCGCAACTGGGAGCGCCTCCCCGCCTCGCACCCGGACCATCTGGCCAGCGGAGAGGCGGCGATCTTTGCGGTCTACCCCGATGCCCGCAATCCCTTCGCCCACCCGGCCCTCCTCCAGGACGAGGGCCTGGAGGCCTGGACGGTGCCCGAGGTCTGGGTCATGGGAGGTCCCACACCCGATCACTGGGTCGACGTCACCGAGCACTTCCCGGCCAAGATCGCGGCGCTGCGCGCGCACGACAGCCAGACCGCCCACATGGACGACCTCGAGGAGCGGGTGCGCGGGTGGCTGATCGCCCAGGCCGCGCGGGCCGGGCTGCCCGAGGGGCGGGTCGCCGAGGCGTTCATGGTCGTCTCGATCCCCTGAGCTACAGACCGACGACTCGATCCCCTGAGCCTCACGCCCGCGACAGTCCGGCGGGCACCCCCTCGCGCAGGAACTGGGGCAGCGCCACGACGGCGAACCCGACGACAGCCGTGATCATCGTGCGCGGGACAGGGTCAGACGAAGACGGCCACGACGACGTTGGTGAGTGTCAGCAGGCCGATGATCAGCCACAGTGCCGTCTGCGGCGATTGCCTGCGCCGTCCGACAGCGGCGAGGATCGCCACGACGATCACGATGACCAGCTTGATCGCGATCTTGACGTGGTTGATCTCCTCCTGCTCCTCGGCACCCATCACGCCGCTCTCGAGCATGCCGACCATGATCAGGCCCGTCAGCAGCTGGGTCATGGCACCGTCGAACATCCAGCGGGTGACCGTCTTCTCCTTGGCCGTCAGCTGCAGCAGGAAGGCCCCGAGCAGCATCGCCAGGCCGACGAAGTGCAGGACGACGATGATGTTGTAGACGATCTCCATCGGAACTACTCCCACTTCCTTGGGTCGTGATTCTGACGAATCACTCCCACTCAATCGTGCCCGGAGGCTTGCTCGTCACGTCCACCGTAACCCGGTTCACCTGCGGCACCTCGTTGGTGATGCGTGTCGAGATGCGCGCGATGAGGTCGTAGGGCAGGCGTGACCAGTCCGCGGTCATCGCATCCTCGCTCGACACCGGACGCAGGACGACGGGATGCCCGTAGGTGCGGCCGTCCCCCTGCACGCCCACGGATCGCACGTCCGCCAGCAGCACCACGGGGAACTGCCAGACCTCGCGGTCGAGACCGGCCGCGGTCAGCTCCTCGCGGGCGATGGCGTCGGCCTCCCGCAGGATGGCCAGCCGTTCCTCATCGACCGCACCGATGATGCGGATCGCCAGGCCGGGGCCCGGGAAGGGATGACGCCACACGATCTCCGGCGGCAGCCCGAGGTCCAGGCCCACTTGGCGAACCTCGTCCTTGAACAGGGTCCGCAGCGGCTCGACCAGGGTGAAGTGCAGGTCCTCGGGCAGGCCGCCGACGTTGTGGTGGCTCTTGATGTTCGCAGTGCCGGATCCGCCGCCGGACTCCACGACGTCCGGATAGAGCGTGCCCTGGACGAGAAAGTCGATGGTCTGGCCCTGCTCGCCAGCCTCCGCGATCAGGTCCCGCTCGGCCGCCTCGAACACGCGGATGAACTCGCGGCCGATGATCTTGCGCTTGGTCTCCGGGTCGCTGACGCCCGCGAGCGCGTCGAGGAACCGCTCGCGCGCGTCGACGACGACGAGCCGGATGCCCGTGGCCGCGACGTAGTCGCGCTCCACCTGCTCGGCCTCACCCTTGCGGAGCAGGCCGTGGTCGACGAACACGCAGGTGAGCTGGTCGCCGACCGCACGATGGACGAGCGCTGCGGCCACCGCGGAGTCCACCCCGCCGGAGAGGCCGCAGATGACCCGGCCCGTGCCAACCTGCTCGCGGATGCGCGTCACCTGCTCGTCGATGACGTTCGACATCGTCCAGCTCGGCTCGCACCCGGCGATGTCGTACAGGAAGCGCTCGAGAACCCGCTGGCCGTGCTCGCTGTGCAGGACCTCGGGATGGAACTGCACGCCGGCGAGCCGTCGACCGACACTCTCGAATGCGGCCACGGGCGCACCGTCGGAGGTGGCCGTGACGAGGAAGCCGGCCGGGGCGACGGAGACCGAGTCGCCGTGCGACATCCACACCGACTGCTCGGCCGGCAGCCCGGAGAAGAGCGCCCCCGACTCGGTGACCCGCAGCAGGGTGCCGCCGTACTCGCGCAGCCCCGTGCGCTCGACCGTCCCGCCGAGTGCCTGCGCCATGGCCTGGAAGCCGTAGCAGATCCCGAACACGGGGATCTCGGTCTCGAACAGCTCCGCGTCGAGCGCCGGTGCCCCGGGCTCGTAGACGCTGGCCGGTCCGCCGCTGAGGATGACTGCCGATGGGCGTCGCGCGAGGATCTCGGCGACGGGCATGGTGTGGGGCACGATCTCCGAGTAGACGTGCGCCTCGCGGACCCGCCGGGCGATCAGCTGGGCGTATTGGGCACCGAAGTCGACGACGAGGACATGACCGCTCGTCACCCGATCCCCTGCCACCGCCCGAGCCTATCGACGGACTGTCCTGCTCGTGCCCGGGCATCAGCCCGAGAAGGCCCCCATCAGGGCCAGCACCGTGGCCAGGGCCGCGTTCACAAGAAGTCCGACGACGGCGGTCGCGATGATCCATCGACGGGCGGCTCGCGATGCCCGGCGCGCACGGTCGAGGTCGCCGCGGGCCGCCAGGGAGCTCGCCCTCAGCCCGTAGGCGAGGGCCACCAGCCCCAGCGGGAGGAAGCACAGGACCGACACGGCGACCGCCCATCCGAGGTGGGTCCGCACCCGCTCGTCCGTCGTGGACGGGTCGGGCGCCGGGGGTTGCGCGTCGAGGTCGGACATCAGCCGAACCCTAGTCCCGGGGGAAATCGGCAAACCCACCACAGCCGGACCGCCCGTTGCCTAACGTGATCCCTGTCACACCAGCCTTCACGCCGGTTCCCGCGTGCGCGGAAAGGACATCGGATGCAGCACATCAACGTCACCGTCGACGGCACCTCCTACGAGGCCGAGGTCGAACCCCGGACCCTCCTGGTCCACTGGCTCCGCGAGGGCGTGGGCAAGGTCGGCACCGTCGTCGGATGCGACACCTCCAACTGCGGCGCCTGCACCGTCCTGCTCGACGGACGCAGCGTCAAGTCCTGCAGTGTCCTGGCCGTGCAGGCCGACGGCTGCGAGGTCACCACGATCCAGGGCCTGTCGACCGGCGACGACTGGCACCCCGTCCAGACCGCCTTCAAGGAGTGCCACGGCCTGCAGTGCGGCTACTGCACCCCTGGCATGGTGATGGCCGCCGTCGACCTGCTCAATGAGAACCCGAGCCCCTCCGAGGAGGAGATCCGCGACGGCATTCACGGCAACCTGTGCCGCTGCACCGGGTACCACAACATCGTCAAGTCCGTTCAGTACGCCGCCGAGCTGATGGGAGGCCGCAAGTGACCGAGATCCTCGAAAGCGCTGGAGTCATCGGGCGTCCGCTGCGCCGCAAGGAGGACGCCAAGCTCCTCCACGGCCGCACCAACTGGACCGACAACATCCAGGTCCCCGGAGCGCTGCACATGGCGCTCGTGCGCAGCCCCATGGCCCATGCCCGCATCAAGAAGGTCGACCTCTCCGGCGCCCTGGCCATGCCGGGCGTGGTGGCCGCCTACGACGCGGCGAGCCTGGGCGACCTCAACGCGAACGTGCTGTGCGTGTGGCCGGTCACCGACGACACCGTCATGCCCCCGTTCCCCGCACTGACGGGCGACAAGGTGCGCCATGTGGGCGACGTCGTCGCCATCGTCCTGGCCACCGATGCCAAGTCGGCGGAAGACGCCATCGCCGCGGTGGACGTCGACTACGAGCCGCTCGACGCGGTGGTCGACATGATCGACGCGATGTCCCCCGGCAGCGCACTCGTCCACGATGCCGCGGCGAACAACACCTGCTACGTCTACAACCTCGGCGGCGGGTACGCGGATGCCGCGGCCAAGGCTGACGTCGTCATCAAGCGCCGCTTCGTCAACCAGCGCATCGTCGCAGGCTTCATGGAGCCGCGCGCCGTGGTGGCTGCCCCGATGGGCATGAGCGACGAGATGACCCTGTGGAGCGCCACCCAGATCCCGCACGTGCTCCGGGTGGTCCTCTCCCTGAGCACCGGCATCCCGGAGCAGAACCTGCGCATCGTCGCCCCCGACGTCGGCGGCGGCTTCGGCGGCAAACTGCAGATGTACCGCGAGGAGATCCTCGCGCTGCAGCTGGCGCGCCACCTCGGCCGGCCGGTCAAGTGGAACGAGACCCGCAGCGAGGACATGGTCGCCAGCCACCACGGCCGCGACCAGATCCAGGACATCGAGCTCGCCGCCACCAAGGACGGCCGGATCCTGGGCATGAATGTGACCCTGCTCGCCAACATGGGCGCCTACCTGCAGATCATCACGCCGGGCACCCCGCTGCTGGGCATGTTCATGTACTGCGGCATCTACAAGATGGACGCCTACCAGTTCCAGTGCACCGGCGTGTTCACGAACACGACCCCCACGGACGCCATCCGCGGCGCCGGGCGCCCGGAGGCCACCTTCGCGATCGAGCGCATGATGGACGAGCTCGCCGCCGAGCTCGGCATGGACCCGATGGAACTGCGGACCCGCAACTGGATCCAGCATCACGAGTTCCCGTTCACCACGGCCGCCGGGCTCACCTACGACACTGGCAACTACGAGGCCGCGACCGCGCGGGCGCTCGAGCTGTTCGGGATGGACGAGCTGCGCGCTGAGCAGAAGCGACGCCGCGAATCGGGCGATCCTGTTCAGCTCGGCATCGGCATCTCGACGTTCACCGAGATGTGCGGACTGGCCCCCTCCCGCACCCTGGGGGCCCTCAAGTACGCCGCGGGCGGCTGGGAGCACTGCACCATCCGCCTGCTGCCCAGCGGCAAGGTCGAGCTGGTGACGGGAACGTCGCCTCACGGCCAGGGCCACGAGACGGCCTGGAGCCAGATCGCGTCCGACATCCTCGGCATCCCCGTTGAGGACATCGACGTGATCCACAGCGACACCGGACGTGCGCCGTACGGCATGGACACCTACGGCTCTCGCTCGCTGGCCGTCGGCGGCCAGGCGATCAAGAAGGCGGCGGACCGCGTCATCGAGAACGCGCGGCCGATCGCCGCGCACCAGCTCGAGTGCGCGGCCGAGGACCTCGACTTCGCGAACGGCGCCTTCAGCGTCAAGGGTGATCCGGAGAAGTCGGTGACCCTCGGGGCGCTGGCGTGGGCGGCCTTCAGCGCCCACAACCTGCCCGACGGGATCGAGCCGATGATCTCCGGCGCGGCGACAGTGGATCCGGAGGACTTCTCCTACCCGCACGGCACCCACCTTGCGGCGATCGAGGTCGACACCGAGACGGGCAAGGTCCGCGTCCGCTCCTATGTGGCGGTCGACGACGTCGGCAACCAGATCAACCCGATGATCGTCGAGGGGCAGGTGCACGGGGGCGTTGCCATGGGCATCGGCCAGGCCCTGTACGAGGGGGTGGAGTACGACGCCGACGGCAACCTGCTCACCGCGAGCCTCGCCGACTACCTGATCCCGAGCGCGGCCGACCTGCCGAGCTTCACGACCGACCGCACGGTCACGCCGTCGACGACACACTCTCTGGGCACCAAGGGCGTGGGCGAGGCCGGGGCGATCGCCTCGACCCCGGCCATCATCAACGGCATCGTCGACGCCCTTCGCCCCATGGGCGTCACGGACGTGCTGATGCCGGCCAGCCCGCAGAACGTGTGGAGAGCCATCCAGGCGGCGAAGGGAGCCGGCGCATGATCCCCGCGAAGTTCGACTACGTGCGACCCAGCACCGTCGACGAGGCCGTGGCGGCCCTCGTCGCCGGCGGCGACGACGCGAAGATCCTCGGCGGCGGCCAGTCGCTCATGCCGGTGCTGCGCCTGCGTATGGGCGAGCCGTCCGTCATCGTCGACACCACGCGTATCGACGAGATGAAGGGCATCACTGACGCCGGTGACGCCATCGTGATCGGCGCGGGCGTGACCCATGACGAGGTCGCCAAGAGCCCGCTGGTGCGCGAGCACCTCGCTCTCCTCGCGGCGGCGACCGAGCACGTGGCCGACCGGCAGATCCGCCACCGCGGCACCATGGGTGGCGCCATGGCCCACGCCGATCCGGCGGGCGACCAGCCCCCGGTGGCACTGGCCATGGGCGCCTCGTTCACGATCGCGGGACCCGGCGGGCGCCGCACGGTGCCGGCGAGCGAGTTCTTCGTCGACTACTTCACCACCGCGGTGGGACCCGACGAGGTGCTCGTGAGCGTGAGCTTCCCCAAGCACACCGGCTGGTCCGCGCACTACGAGAAGCTCAACCGCACGGCCCAGGCCTGGGCGATCGTCGCCGCGGCGGCGACCGTGCGGATGGACGGCGGCGCGATCGCCGAGGCTCGCATCGGCCTGACCAACATGGGCCCGGGGCCCATCCGGGCGACGGCGGTCGAGCAGGCACTGGTCGGGGCAAGCACCATGGCTGCCATCGCTGCGGCCGCGGAGCAGGCTGCCGAGGGCACCAGCCCGACCGAGGACATCCACGCCGATGCGGAGTTCCGCAAGCATCTGGCGCGCACCCTCACCAAGCGGGCCGTCGCGAAGGCCGCCGGCATCTCCTAGCCCGTTCCTGCGTCAGGCGGTGAGCAGGATCCCCACGGATCCGCTCACCGCCTGACGCATCTTCGGGAGCGTCGCGCCTGAGGTGCTGCCCGGCCTTCCCTGCGGTAGCGTCCGCTCATGGCCCTTTACACCTGCGCAAAGTGCGGCATGTCCGTCAACACCACCTGCGGCGCCTGCGACGCCGCCCTCGTCGATGCGACGCTCACCAAGGACGATGGCACGGTGGTCGAGATCAGCGAGTGCCCCAATGGGCACGGCAAGATCAAGTCGCCGCTGTGCTGCGGCGCAGACATGACCTGCTCGGTCTGA
>JAFMFD010000093.1 GCA_017856385.1 Actinomycetota bacterium | reverse complement strand
CTGCCGGCACTGCCCCTACGGCCACGTCAACGTCCGACGCTGAGCGCATGACCCCCCAGGACCGCATCGACGAGGCCCGCGTGGCATGGGCCCGTGGCGACGCGCGACGCGCAGTGGCCCAGGGCTGGGATGCGGTGAACACCGCGATGGACCGGGGTGCCGACGCCATCCTGATGCAGGCGCGGGACCTCGCCCTGGCCATCGCCGAGGCCACCGAGGGCCGCAGCCAGGCCGATGCCCGGCGGCTCTACGACTACTGCCGCCACTGCCTCGCCGGCGTGGGCACGGGCACCCAGGCACCCTCGCTCTTCGCGCTGATCACTGGATGGCGGCGGCGCAAGTGCCCGGACTGCGCCGAGTCGATCGCCCGGGAGGCCCGGGTGTGCCCCCACTGCGGCTACCGACTCGCCCCGCCACCAACTGCCCCGTCTGCCTGAGGACTGCGTCGGCGAGGGGCAAGAATGCCGTCATGTCCGCAGCCGACGACCTGATGGCCGATCCCGTCACCACCGTTCGAACCTCCGGCCTGAGCCTGATGCAGGCGATCGCAGTGGGCATCAACACCACCAGTCCGGCCTTCTCCCTCGCAGCGATCCTCGCGCCCATGGCCCTGCTCGTGGGGTACTCGACCCCAGTCGTCCTGCTGGTCTCGTTCGTGCCGATGGCGCTGACGTCGCTAGCCTTCCTCTACCTCAACCGCCGCGACCCGGATTGCGGCACAACCTTCTCCTGGGTATCCCGAGCCCTAGGGGCCAAGCCGGGCTTCATCGCCGGATGGGCCATCGCCGCCTGCAGCATCCTCATCCTGGGCTCGCTCGCCCAGACGGCCATCGAGTACGGCCTGCTCACCTTCGGCCTGTCGGAGCTCGCGGCCAACCGGGCAGTCGTGCTCGCCGGCGCCAGCCTGCTCATCGTGGTGATGATCGCCCTGTCGATCTTGGGCGCCGACTGGTTCGGACGCTTCCAGACGGCGATCAGCTTCGCCCAGATCGGACTGCTGCTGCTATTCGCCGTCGCCGCAGGGATCGTCGACTTCCGCCAGGGCCTTCCGTCATTCGGGGCCGAGTGGATCAACCCGCTGGACAACGGGCTCCAGCCGCTCACCGCAGCGATGCTCCTCGGCGTATTCGCGTTCTGGGGCTGGGAAGCGGCGACCAACCTTTCCGACGAGTGTCGCAAGCCGACCGATGCGGGCAAGGCCGGCACCCTCGCGACCGTCGTCCTGCTTCTCACCTACGTGCTCGTCGCGACCGTCGTCGTCATCTACCTCGGTGGATCGGGCTTCCACCCGGTGGGTGAGTCCGGCCTCGTGATGGTCGACATGTCGGGGGTCGCGCTCGGCTCGCTCTCGTTCCTCGTGCTCATCGCCGTCTGCATCAGCGCCCTGGCCTCGACTCAGTCGAGCATGGTCCCCGGATCGCGCGCGCTGCTGTCCATGGCGCGGCGCGGCGCCCTTCCCGAGCGAGTGGGCCTGATGAGCCCGCGCTTCAAGACGCCCTGGGCCTCCCTCCTCATCGTCGGTGGCGGTGCCGTCGCGTGGTACATCGCCGTCAGCCTGATCTCCGAGGCCGCGATGGTGGACACGCTCTCGTCCCTGGGCATGCTGGTCGCGTTCTTCTACTCGATCACCGGCATCGCGTGCATCGTCTACTACCGCAAGCACGTGACGTCGAGCGTGCGTGGATTCCTCTTCGTCGGGGTGGGGCCGCTGATCGGATCGCTCGGCCTGGCCTTCATGCTCGTGATCGGGATCCAGTCACTCTCCGACCCGGCCACGTCTGCGGCTGGCAGCCCGTGGCTCGGTCTCGCCCCGCCCATCACGATCGCGCTCATCATCATGGCCATCGGCGTGGTGGTGATGCTCGTGAGAATGGTTCGCTCCCCAGGCTTCTTCCGCAGCTCCCGCGAGCGCGCGAATGCCCTGCAGAGCCCATTCATCCTGCCGTCCGAGCGGCCACTTCCGGCCGGTGGGATCCTGATCGACTGCAACCACTCGCTGCACACCGTCGTGACGATGATCGATGCGGCCCTGCCGCCCGGACTGCCCCCGGACACTCCGATCTACCTGGTGTCCGGAGTGCTCCCGCCGGAGCATGCGGGCGAAGAGCACGCGGCGGTGCGCACTGCACTCATCGACGACGCTTCGCACCTCTTCGTCGAGGTGCAGAAGCACCTCAAGGACCTGGGCTACAGCCGCACGATTCCGCTCTACGAGGAGGCGGACGCACGCGGTTCGGTCGAGCAGGCCGCGTCGACGACCCAGGCGTCGAGAGTGATCAGCCCCGAGACCGTCTGACGACGCCGCTCACTCCGCGGACTCCTCCGCAAGGTCCTCCGCGAACTCGCCGGGCTCGCGCGGCATCACGATCGCCGGCACGGCGCACGCGCGAAGCAGCTTGTGCGTCGTGTCGCCGAGGAACACCCTCCGCAGGGTGCCGAACCTGCTCGACCCCACCAGGAGGACATCGTCGGGGTGCCAGTCGACTCGGCCCATCGCCTGCTCGGCCGTGTCGCCACGGACGACCTCGCCGGTCAGGCGTCCACCGGAATCCGCGATCTCCCGCGCCTGCGCGGCCGCCTCGCGCTCGACGAGGGAGTCCATGACGGCCCGCTCGGGATCCCGACCCGCGCGAGCACCCACGATCCGCGTCGAGCGCATCACCACGGTCAGCAGGTGCACCGGGATACCGGTCGCCTCCGCCAGCTCCAGCGCCGAACCCGTGAGTGCGATGGCCGCGCGTGTGTCGCGGAAGCCCACCACGAGTCGGCCGATCGCGTCCGGGGCCGTCTCGCGGTAGCCCTCCGGCGCCAGCGCGACCGCGGTCTCTCCGCCGTGGAGCAGTGACTGCGCAGCCGAACCCAGGGCGAGCCGGCCGTCACGACCCCCGGTGTCCGGGCCGAGGACGGTGATGGCCGCACCGACGTCGGCCGTCGCCTGGCGCAGTCCGCGCGGCACCGAGGCACTGGCAACGGTCTTCCGCTCGACGTCGACGATGCCCCAGTCGCCGGCCAGCTGGGCCGCGGCACCGGCGAGCGTCGCATCGCCGCGTTCGCGCAGGAACTCCGCCCATTCGGCGTCGACGTTCCCGACGCTCGGGTAGTCGACAGTCGGCGGGTGCACGTACGCCACGGTGAGCGCACCACCGAGGAGCCGGGACAGGACGGCCCCCAGGGCGACGGCGTCGGAGCCCGACTCGTCCGGGCTGACGCCCACCACGATGCGCACGTCCACTCCTCCACCGGCCCCGGATCCGTCGCCGGAAGCGCGGATCGCTGCACGATCCGGCCGATACGGTAGCCCCATCCCCGCCACCGATGCACGCACCACAGGGAGTTCCATGGCGTCCAGCCTGTTCCGACTAAAGCCCGTCGAGGACGTCGCCGGGCACTCGGAGCTCAAGCGCACCATGGGGCGCTCCGCCCTGCTGTTCTTCAGTGTCGGGTCGATCATCGGCAGCGGGATCTTCGTGATCCTGGGCGTGGCGATCCCCAAGGCCGGCCCGGCAGTGCTGCTGTCCTTCCTGCTCGCGGCATTCGTCGCCCTGCTGTCCGCCCTGTCCTACGCCGAGCTCGCCAGCGCCATCCCGGCCAGCGGTTCGTCGTACTCCTACACCTACGTCACGCTCGGCGAGATCGTCGCGTGGGTGGTCGGCTGGATGCTGATGCTGGAGTACGGGGTGTCCGTCGCCGCAGTGGCCGTGGGCTGGGGCCAGTACCTCAACTCGTTCCTGGGCGCCTTCGGAGTGGGGATCCCCGAGGCCCTTGCCGGCCCACCCGGTGACGGCGGCGTGTTCAACGTCCCGGCGCTGATCATCGTGCTCGCCTGCGCGTTCCTGCTGATCCGCGGCGCCTCGGAGTCCGCCCGGGTCAACACGGTCATGGTGATCCTGAAGGTCGGCATCCTCGTCTTCTTCAGCGTCGTGGCCTTCACCGCCTTCGACGGCAGCAACTTCGCGCCGTTCCTCCCACTCGGGCTCCTCGGCGTCACCGCTGCGGCAGGGCAGGTCTTCTTCTCCTACATCGGGTTCGACGCCGCATCGACGGCCGGCGAGGAGGCCAAGAACCCCAGGCGCGACCTGCCCTTCGCGATCATCGGCAGCCTGGTGGTCGTCACGGCCCTCTACCTGCTCGTGACCGTCGCCGCCCTCGGCGCACAGAACTGGCAGACCTACGGCGACAGTTCGTCGGAGGCGATCCTCGCGACCATCGCGGACACGGCGACGGGCGGCCGGTGGGCGGGCGTGCTCATCGCCCTGGGAGCCATGATCTCGATCTTCAGCGTCGTCCTGGTCACCCTCTACGGGCAGACGCGCATCCTGTTCGCGATGGGCCGCGACGGGCTGCTGCCCAAGGTCTTCACCCGAGTCAGCCCCCGGTCCCAGACCCCCGTCGCCAACACCGTCATCGTGGCCATCGCCATCGCGATCCCTGCATCCCTGGTGTCGCTCGGCCAGCTGGCCGAGGCCACGAGCATCGGCACCCTCGGTGCGTTCGCCGTCGTGAACATCGGTGTCATCGTCCTGCGACGCAAGCACCCGGAGATCCCCAGAGGATTCCGCACCCCGCTGTTCCCGGTGCTTCCCGTGCTGGGCATCATCCTGATCGTCGTGATCGTCTCCGGCCTCGACCCCGTCACCTGGCTGGTGTTCGCTGCGTGGATGGCGGTAGGGCTGGTCATCTACTTCGCCTACTCGCGACGGCACTCGGTGCTCGGCCGGGGAGGCGGCGCGACTTAGCGAGCCGATCGACGTACTCTGGGGACCGCCACCGACCCTTACCAGTGGAGTCACCATGAGCCCCGCCACATCCGTCGCCCTCACCGCTCTCGCCACCAGCATGCTGGCCGCAGCAGCGCTGACAGCACCTGCCCACGCGGCAGAGAAGCCCGACCCCACGAAGACCTATGTGGTCACGTGCCAGGGCCAACTGGAGTACAAGCCCAAGGAGATCGTGTTCGCGTGCGGTGACGGCGGCGTGTACTTCGGCAACATCCGCTGGTCGTCGTGGACGCAGAACGGGGCCAAGGGCACCGGCACGCTCTACTTCAACACCTGCGAGCCCACGTGCGGCGCAGGCAACATCCAGAAGTTCCCCAAGACGAAGCTGACCCTCGGCGGTGTCGCTACCGGCCCGGCGATGGGCACGATGGTCAACACCTTCTCCACCATCACCGGCACATTCGGCAAGTACTCCGGCCCGGCCATGGCCGAGAGCGCGACCTGGGCGATCGACAACGTGATCGAGGACTGACGACGGCCCTGCACTCCTAGACTTCCGCCATGCGGGCGGTGATCTACGACGGGCACTCGTGGCAGGACTGCACCCTCGACCTGGCCACCGCGGCGAGGCAGGACACCAGCCTTTCGTGGATCGACATCCGGGTGGATGGTCCCGACGATCCGTCCGCCCCGCCACTGCTGAGCGCGCTGGGCGTCGATGCGGCCAGCGCGGTGACGCACCTGAAGGCCGGCCCGACCGCCACCTTCGTGATCGGTCCCGAGCAGGTTGCGGGGGTCGCGTGGCTCGCCGGGTCACGCACGCAGCCGACACAGGCGTGGTTCACGTTCGACGGGCGGCGCCTGGTCACCCTGCGCACCGACGGTGACGCCGCCTTCACCCAGGTGCAGGCCCAACTGGCCAATCGGGCCGATCTCGCCATCAAGCAGCCGACCCGCATCGTCGGATTCGTCCTCCAGGCGATGCTCATGACGGTGCAGCAGGAGCTGACCGACCTCGCCGTGCAGGTCGGCGTTCTGGACCTCGACATCATCACGGCGACAGGCGCGCCCAGCGCTGCGCAGAGCCAGCAGCTGGTCGAGTGCCGTCAGGCGTTCCAGCCCTTCGCGATGCGCTACCCCAGCTACCTGATGGCGGTGAACTCCACTCTCATCGATCCGGACAGCATCACCGCGCTCGACCCCGCCGGTATCGCCGAGCTGCAGACCTTCGCGTCGCTGGCGCGAGCGACGGAGTCCATGGTCCTGAACATCGCCGACTCCATCCGCAATACCGTGCAGGATCTGCAGGGACAGGTGGCGAGCTGGCAGGGCAACCGCATCAACCAGCTCACCGTGGTCACCGTGCTGTTCCTGCCGATCACCTTCCTGACGGGCTACTTCGGCATGAACTTCGCGTGGATCGACAACCTCCTGGAGTCCGCCCCGGCCTACCTCATCCTCGGGCTCGCGCTGCCCATCGGCGTCATCATCGTGAGCGCGGGATGGCTGGCCCGACGCGGCTTCCGACTGTCACTGGGGCAGTCGCACGACGATCGGAAGTAGCGGCTGCGTCAGCCGAAGAGGCCGCCGATGAACACTGCGATGCCGATGAAGGCGACGACCGCGCCGATGCCGATCCACAGCCAGACGCGCCGCCGTGCCGAGGTGGCCACCTCCTGAGCCGACCGCGTGGAGATGATGAACGGGCCCTGCCGGGGCTTGGCCACGAGGCCGCCGTCCTCACGCGCATAGGCGCCGCCGAGCACATACAGCGCGGACCCGACGGGAATGATCTCCTCGCGCTTGCGGATGCCGATGACGCCGTCGTTGGAGCCCAGGCTGAAGTTCAGGGAGCCGAACGAGATCTGCGTGTTGCTCGCCGGCGCGCTCTCCAGCCGGTCGAAGGTCTCGAGCGGATTGTCGACGTCGGCATCGAGCGGGTCGACGCGAACGTCGCCGGTCGCATCACGCAGGACCAGAAGGTCCGGTGAGGTCTCCTGGCTGACGACGCGCTCGCTCTCGGACGTGGTGCGCTCACCCTCCGAGTTTCGGGAGGTCTCGCGCACGCGCTCGCTGATCGTCAGCCGGTACCACGCGCACTCGCGCTGCGAGATGGGTGCCATCAGCGGCCCTGCGGGTCGCGACTGCGCGGTGCCTGCGACGGAGATGCGCATGCCGTTCGCATCCTGCCCGTGCTGCGCCACCTGCGTCGCGTCGTAGAGCGGCACCTCGGCAACGGCCTGGGCGTGCTTCTGTGCGCGACGGCCGACGAACACCGCGATCGCGATGCCGATGATGATCAGCAGGAGTCCGATGAGAATGCCCACGCGTCGATTATCCCGACGCGAGGCTCATGAGCACAAGGAGCCCCGCACGTGCGAGGTCACCCCATCGACGGCAGTCGGCTCTCGACGGCCTGCGCGTAGAGGCGGCCGGCGCGGTAGCTGGAGCGGACCA
>JAFMFD010000092.1 GCA_017856385.1 Actinomycetota bacterium | reverse complement strand
CTCGTTCTCGTACTCGTACTCGTCGACGAACAGGCGGCCGTTGCGGCCCCAGTCCTCGCGCGTGACCTCGGTGAAGATCACGGTGATCGTCTCCGGCCGGCAGTTGCCGATCCGGCTCAGTTCGCGGGTGAGGACCTCCATCACCTCGCGCTTCTGGTCCAGGGTGCGGCCGGGGAACCACTCGATGTGAACCAGGGGCATGGCGGGCGTCTCCAGGGGCGGGGCGGCTACGACGTCGTCATGCTAGGCAGCCGAGCCCGCCGGTGTCTGCCGATCGAGCACGGCCGGGGCCCGACCGCGGATGACGCTGTCAGGACGAGACGGCCGTGCGCAGGAGGCGGAAGAACTCGTCGACATCCCCGTGCGTCGAGGAGATCGCATCGTTGTCGAGCAGCAGGGTCAGCCCCGCACCGGACTCGGCGACGATGCAGGCGGCTCGTCCAGCCACGAAGTCCGCGAGCGGGGGATCGAGCTCATTGAGGTGGCGCAGCTCGAACGGGATCCCGAGAGCTGCGGCCTGGGTGTCCCACGCCGCCTTGCGTCGGATGGGCGAGTGCGTCACGTCGCACAGGCTGCAGGAGCGCCCCCGGAGGTAGTGATCGACGAGGTAGCGCAGCTCACCCATGAGGCCGCCGTCGGCGTTGTAGACCCCGACCAGTCGCGTGATGCCCGACGGCCCTTCGTCGGACCGTGGCGTCATTCGGGCCCGGACCCCGGGTCGGTCGGGAAGTCGTGGATCGTCAGGTACCACGTGTAGTAGACCGCCAAGGCGGGTGCGACGGTCAGCATGAAGTACGGCACCACGCCGCCGGTGCCCGCGGAGACGAAGGCCAGCGCCTGCCAGACCAGGGCAGCCGCGAGGACGATGAGGATGGCACTCACGACGAGGTTCTGGGGCCTGCGGGCGACCCAGGGACGCGGACCGGCTTGGCGGGTGCTCGACATCGCCACCTCGGGCTCTCAGTGCGTCGGGACGGGAGAACTCTGGCTCATCGTGGCACACGAGGACGCCCGGTGTGAGGGTGTCGAGCCCTCGCAGGAACGATCAGCTCGCGAGCAGCTGATCCAGGACCAGCATGCGCGTCAGTCCGCACTCGTGGCACATGATGACGAGGGACCGGCCATCGTCGTGGACGATGTCGACGTCGTCGGTGAGGCACTTCGCGCAGGTGCTGAGCTGGGCGTCCATGGGCATCCCCTGATCCTCGAGGTCGAGAGAACGAAGCGTCGTGCTCGTGGTGGGGAAGTGACCAGACCGTCCCATGGCCAGGAGTCCGTCCCGATAGCGGGGAGGAACGGCGGGGCGAACGTCGGGTGAAGCCTTCGACGGTCTGCGGGATGAGGGGCTCGGCAGCCGGCTCGGGTTCCTAGCAACCTCACAGGAACGTCCGAGTGCTTCCCCAGGGTGGGCGGCCAGCCTTCCTTCCACGAGGCCGCGCAGCGGCACCACGAATCGGGCCCACGGCCCAACGGAAGGAGAGCACCATGAACACGAGCACCTGGGTACGCCGATCCACCTTCGCCCTCGCCGGGACCATGCTTGCCCTCGGCGCCGTCACGACCGTGGCCCACGCCGCCCCCGGCCAGGGCGGCGGGCTGCGTCCGCTGATCGAGAGCGGTGTCATCACCAAGGCTCAGGCGGATGACCTGAAGGAGGAGATCGAGACGGTCAAGGAGGCGAGCGAGGGCATCACCTGCTCCGAGGCCCGCTCGACCGCGCTGGCGACCCTTGTCTCTCGTGGGGTCCTCACGCAGTCGCAGGCGGACGCGATCGCCGCGGCCAAGCCGGCCAAGCCGGCCCGTCAGGCGCCCGCGGCGTCGTAGCATCCCGGCATGGCGCGGGCACGGTCCTCGTGTCCGCGCCATGTCATGCCAGGACCCTCGTGGTCGTGAGCCCACCCCGACCCTCGCGCAGCCCGGAGGCATGATGGCCGCCCGCATCCTCGTCGTCGACGACGAGCCCGCGGTCAACGACCTCATCTGCGATGCCCTCCACCTGGCGGGCTACCAGACGAGCTCAGCGGAGCACGGCATGGAGGCCCTTCGGCTGCTGCGCGATGAGCGCATCGACCTCGCGGTGATCGACGTGAACATGCCGATGATGTCGGGCTACGACCTGCTCGAGCGCATGCGCGCCAGCGGTCTCGAGACCCCTGTCATCATCCTCACCGCGCGGCAGGAGCGCGATGACCCGCGCACGAGCTTCGGCCTCGGGGCGGATGACTTCGTGCGCAAGCCCTTCAGCATCGAGGAGCTCACCCTGCGCGTGGCGGCCATCCTTCGGCGGACGTCGGCAGGGGAGTCCTCGCATCGGGTCACGGTGGGGGTCGTCACCATCGACGACGCGGCGCACGAGGTGCGATGCCGTGACGAGCTCGTTGAGCTGTCGCCGACCGAGTACCGGCTGCTCTCGGTGCTGGCGGAGAACGTTGGGCGCGTACTGACGCGCGAGCAGCTGCTGGACCAGGTCTGGGGTCTGGCTCCGGGCATCGAGTCGTCGGCTGTCGAGACCTACATCTCCTACCTGCGTCGCAAGCTGGGCGACGCGGTGACGATCCGCACTGTGCGCGGGGTTGGCTATCAGCTGCTGGACCCACGGACATGAGTCTGCGCACTCGTATCACCGTGCTCACCGCGGTGCTCATCATCTCCGCGACGAGCCTGCTGGGCGTGGTCGTCTACACGCTTGCCGGCCGCATCCAGCTGGACGCGATCGATCGCGAGCTGTACGCCGAGATCTCCGAGGCGCGGGTCAGGTCGCTGATCGAGAACCCCCGGCCCCCGCAGGACGACGTCTTCGTCAGTGTCGCCCTCGGCCAGGTGAAGAGGGAGGGCGACGGCGTCCGCCAGCTGAGGCCCGCCGGCACGGCCGGTGATCCGATACCCGTCCCGCCCGTCGGCCCCGACCTGATCGAGGCGGCAACGATTGCGCCCATCGTCGTCAGCCACGAAGGCGTGGACTTCCGCGTGGCGGTGCGCAGCCACGGCGCCGGCCTGGCGACCGTGATCGCGGCCGCGCCCCTCATCGCGTACGACGAGTCGATGGCCCTCCTGCGCCAGGCCATCGCGCTGGGTGCCGCCGCCGTCATGGTGCTCGGGGCACTCGTTGCCTGGATTGCGGTGCGTGGCGCCTTCCGGCCCATGGATGCGGTCGTGGCATCGGCACGGCGCATCTCCGCAGGCGATACCGACCATCGCCTGCCTGCCTCGAAGGCCGGCACTGAGATCGGCGACCTGAGCGCGGCCATGAACGTGATGATCGACTCCCTGGCCACGGCGATCGACCGCGTGCAGGCCTCGGAGGATCGCCTGCGGGCGTTCGTGTCGGCCGCGTCGCATGAGATCCGCACGCCCCTCACGGTCATCCGCGGCTACGCGGAGATCCTCGGTGTCGGTGAGGGGGAGCGCTCGCCGCAGGAGAAGCGGGCACTCGAGCGCATCAGCGCGGAGACCGTCAGGCTCGACGAGCTGGTGACCGGCCTGCTCGTGCTGGAGCGGAGCAGCGCGCCAACATCGGCGAGCCTCGAGCAGGTGAACGTCGCCGGCATCGCGCGCGACTCCTTCGAGGACCTGCAGGCTCTCGAGCCCGATCGCCCGGTCCGCATCACCAGCTCACCCGAGGCTGATGCCGCCCGGATCAGTGGCGATGTCGAGGGCCTGCGGCAGCTGTTCGCGAACATCGTCCAGAACATCCAGCGTCACACGCCCGCGGGCTCGCCTGTCGACGTCGCGATGTCGGTCCACGACGGGTCGGTGCGCGTGGTCGTCGATGACTCCGGCCCCGGCCTTGTCGAACCCAGCGAGGACGGCGTCGACCGGCCGCGCCGGGATGCCCGTGGCACGGGTGGATTCGGGCTTGGAATGAGCATCATGTCGGCGGTGGTGCAGGCGCACGGCGGCACGCTGGTCTCGCAGCGGAGCCCGGCCGGGGGACTTCGCCTCGTCATCGACCTGCCGCGCGCCGACTGAGCTCGATCCCCATCGGTGGCCGTAACGCAGCCCCATGGCGTTGGTGTCATGATTCATGCCATGCCTACGCACTCTCGACGAGGTGAGTCATGACCGGCTGGCCCGGATCGGCGATGCGCATCGTCGGTCCCGACGTTGACTTGGCCGTTGAGGTGATCTTGGACAGTCAGGGGCGTCGAGTTGACGAGGAGTACGTGAGACGTGCGCTCAATGACGTCGAGGAAGACATCACCCGCCGCGGGTGAGCGTCTCCCAGTTGGCCCGACTCGCACTGGAGCAGTTCATAGACAGTGACACGGAGACCTGACGTCAGAGCATGGATCTGCCGGGTACCTGTGCCTCGTCGTAGGAGTCGCGTGCGTGCGCGTGCACGGGAGTGGTCCCGGGGTGATTCCTGGTGCCGACCTCGGGTCGCTTCGGAGTTGCGCTGAGGACGAGCAGTAGCCCGATGATGATCGCTCGCGTGGAGTAGAAGCCGAGCAGGACAGGCAGCGGGACGAGTACGTCGTACCCACCGGAGACCACGGAAGCGACGGTGACGACGGCGAGCGGCATCAGCAATGCCGAGAGCACATAGGCCCAACCGGCGAGCCGCGGCTGCCAGATCGCGCTGAAGAGGATGCCGGCGATGGCGAGTGTGCCGATAAGGAGCCACCCGCCTCCCCACGGGTCCTCGGCCATTGCGCCGATGCTCATCATGACGTGCAGGGCGACGTCGAGGCCGAGAACGACGATGGCGATGATCCAGGGGATGAAGCGCGCGGGCTCCTGCCGCCCACGGCCCAGCGCGATAGCGGCGACCGTTGCGCTGTAGATCAGGCCGACGCCGACGACCCAGTACATGGACAGTGACATCGTGACCACCTGCCGATCCGGTTCGGGGAGTTCTCGTCTCCTCCACGTTAGGAACGGAACGGGGGCGACGACGCTGCCACGGCTGGTCACAGGGGGACATTGACCGTCCGGTGACCGCCCTACAGGGCGGAGCATTGGGGACGCGGCATGGTGACCCGCGGCGCGGCATCGTCGACCCAGCCGGTGCGGCGGGCGATCATGCAGCATGCGGCGCAGTGGGGTGCTCGCGCTCGCCCTCGTGGTGGGCGCGGCTTTCCTCGTCGCCCCCACGCAAGCCGTGCCGGCGCAGCGCAGTACCGAGCCGGCGTCCGCACCGACCCTTCGCGTGGGCTCCCTCGACCTGCGCCGCTGCGCGGTCCCCCCGCGTGCGTGGTGCGGGACGCTCGAGCGCCCGTGGAACCCGGCGAACCCTGCGCTCGGCACCCTCGATGTCGGCTTCGCCTACGTGCCCGCGCGCTCGGGGCGCTCCGTCGGCACGCTGGTCCCGCACGAGGGCGGCCCCGGCTACAGCACGACTGGCTCGGCGGCATGGTTCGCCGAGATGTACGACGGGCTCCTCGACGACCACGACCTGCTCCTGGTCGACCAGCGAGGTACAGGGCGCTCTGCCCCGATCAGGTGCCGCGCGCTCGACCGTGGCACCGGCTCGCCGGCGCAGGCCGCTGCAGCATGCGGGCGCCAGCTCGGTCCGAGGGCGGGGCTGTACGGCACCGCGCTGGCGGCCGACGACCTCGACGGGGTCCTCGAGGCACTCGGTATCGAGCAGGTGGACATGTACGGCGACTCCTACGGCACCTTCTTCGCCCAGGTGTTCGCTGGTCGACATCCCGATCGCTTGCGCACGCTGGTGCTCGACGGCACCTATCCGGCGTATGGCGAGACCGCCTGGTACCCGACACAGGGGCCTGCCCTGCGCGCCTCGCTGACGAAGGTCTGCGCGCGCAGCGAGATGTGCTCGCGGGAGAAGGGCCTGCCGCTCCCGCTGCTGACGAGGCTGCTTGACCGGCTGCGCGAGAGTCCCGTGCGCGTGCGGGCGCCTGGGGGTGACGGTCGAGTCCATCAGGTCAGGCTCACCCCGGCTGGCGTTGCTGCCGTCGCCTACAACGCCACCTACGCTCCGACGACCTACCGGGAGTTCACCGGTGCCGTGCGTGCCGCGCTCGCGGGCGACCCGCTGCCACTGGGTCGCCTCGCTGCAGAGGTCGAGTTCACCGGCGAGGACCCACCGCCGCCCAAGGAGTACAGCGCAGGCGCGCAGATCGCGGTCTCGTGCCACGACTATCCGCAGCTGTTCGACCTGCAGGCGCCGGTGGAGCAGCGCCGCCAGCAGTATCGCGAGGCGCTCCGGAAGATGCAGGCGACCGATCCGGGCCTATACGCCCCGTTCACGATCACCGAGTACCGGGACTCGGGGTGGGCGACCTTCGGCATGTGCATGCAGTGGCCCGTGCCGGACCCGACGCAGCCCGCCGGCCCCCCGACACCACCGGGTGGCACCTACCCCGACATCCCCACCCTCGTGATCTCTGGAGAGCTCGACACCGTCACCACACCTGCCGAGGGCCAGCTCGCCACTGAGCAGTTCCCCGATGCCCGGCAAGTCGTCATCGACAACACCCTCCACGTGTCCGGGAACGTCGGCCCGACGAGCTGCGGCGCGCGGCTCGTCCGCCACGTCGTCGCCACGGGATCGAATGCGGTCCCCGACGATCTCGCCGCCTGCGCCGACGAGGTGCCGCCCATCCGCGCGGTCGGCAGCTACCCCCGCTCCTACCTGCGTACTCCCCTCCCGCCCGGCGCTCCCGACGATCCGGCGGCACGCGTGGCCGTGACGGCAGTCGCCACGGTTGCCGACGTCATCGACAGGTGGTGGCAGACCTACCTCGACCACGGACGCGGCCTGCGGGGTGGCACGTTTCGCTTCACTGGCGACGAGCCGGTCAGGATGACGCTGAAGGACGTGCGGCTCGTCGACGACCTGCCCGTCAGCGGCACCGCGACCTGGGACCCCTCGACCGGCATGGTGCGCGCGACGCTGCGCGTTCCGAGGAGTCACGGCGTCGACTCCGTCACTGCGTCGTGGAACGCGACGGATGCCGATGCGCAGGCGAGCGTGCGGTTGTCCGGCTCGTCACCGGCCCGTTCGCTGGAGTTCCTCGCACCCTGACGAGGCAAGCACCGCCCGCCGCACCTGCACGACTCCCACCCACCCCGGGGCGCATTCCCAGGGAACTCCCAGACTTGCGCGCTTGCATGCTCCTGAAGGACGAGCCATCAGGAGAGGGGTCGGCATGAGCGGCACAGCAGTGACTCGACGCACGATGCTCGGCTTCATCGGAGCGAGCGCAGCGCTGGTGGCGGGGACGGGCACCGCCCTCGCGCACGGCGACCCCGGACGTGGCCG
>JAFMFD010000091.1 GCA_017856385.1 Actinomycetota bacterium | reverse complement strand
TGGCGCCTCACTCCTCGCTACCGGTCGGGCCCATGGACCGTTAGCTCCGGGGCTCGGCTGGCGCCTCACTCCTCGCTACCGGTCGGCATCCCCCATCACGACCGGGAAGCTCATCAGTGCGTCGGCCAGCCGGTCCATGGGCGTCCCGACCAGCGCCGGGCCGAGGGCCTGCAGCGTGGCGAACGATGCCGAGCGGATCTTCAGGCGCAGCGGGTGCTTGTCTCCGTCGCCCGCCAGCAGGGCGCCGCTGACCCCGAGCGGCCCTTCGACGGCCGCGTAGGCCATCCCCTCCGGCAGGCGCACGACCTTGGGCAGGGGCACGTCGATCGGGCCGGTACCGAGCTCGTCGAGCGCATCGAGTGCGGCCACCGCCAGATACGCGGCGATCGGCAGCTGGTCGAGCAGGGCCAGGGTGCGCGCAGCAGCGTCGCCCGCGGTGCGTGACGGCGGATCGATGAGGGAGTTCACGGCCGCGTAGGCGAGGTAGGGGGCGTCACAGCGCAGGTCCGCGTCCAGGCCGCTCGCCCGACCCACCGGTCCCGTCACGCCGAGGCCGACGACCTGCTCGCGACTCAGGACGGCCAGGCCGGCAGTCCGCTCCGCGTGCTCGTAGATGGCGGGTGACCATGCCGGCAGTGCGCCGTGCAGCAGCGCCATCTCGGTGCGCAGGTGAGCGCGGTCGTCGTCGACGATCCATGACGCGACGCCGCCGAGTCGCGCGAAGCCCGGATGCATACGGACCCCGCTGATCGCCTCCTGGATCTCGACGAGCCGGGCGCGCGCCTGCTCCATCTCCTCGCGCATGGCACCGGCCACCGGGGCGAGGAAGGCCAGGAGCGCGCTGATCCGCTCGACCTCCAGCAGCAGCATGCGGATCCACGTCGCGCGCTCGGGCGGCACGATGCCGAGCAGGTCCTCCGCTGCCAGCGCGACGGTGACCTCGGACGTGAACGAGCAGAGCCAGTCATGCCGATCCGCGAGGAGCATGGCCTGACGCAGGTCACGCGACTCGAAGAGCTTCTCCGCACTGCGGTGCATCAGGCCGATCCGCGGATCGGCCGACCGGATGATGCCGTCGTCGACCGTCACCTGGAGCTGGAAGCCCGGATGGCACGCGGGGTGACGTGGGTCGACCTCGACGACCTCGTCGCAGGGGAGCAGGGCTGCGGTGCCGAAGGCGAGGAGCAGGTCGGCGGCCACCTGGCCATCCTGACATGGTGCGCTCGTCGGGAACTGCCATCGCCGGTGCGTGATGCAGCGTCTACGCTGCCGAGGGTGATGGCAGAGGGGCAGCCGCCACGACTGCGTGTCGGGGTCGTGGGCACCGGCCGCGTGGGCGCTGTGCTCGGTGCCGCGCTGGGCCGGGCAGGGCACGACATCGTGGCTGCCTCCGCGGTGTCGGACCTGTCACGCCTGCGTGCGGAGGCGCTCCTCCCGGGAGTCCCGCTGCGGCCCGCGCCCGAGGTCGCGGCCGACGCCGAGCTCGTTCTGCTCGCCGTCCCCGACGACGTACTGCCCGACCTCGTGACCGGACTCGTCGCGACCGGTGCGCTGCGCGGCGGCCAGTTCGTCGCGCACCCCTCCGGTCGTCACGGCATCGGTGTGCTCGAGCCTGCCGTGCGCGTCGGCGGGGTGGCGCTCGCACTGCATCCGGCGATGACATTCACCGGAACCAGTGTCGACCTCGCGCGGCTGGACGGCTGCCCGTTCGGCGTCACCAGCGACGAGGCCATGCGACCGGTGGCCGAGGCCCTCGTCGTCGAGATGGGCGGTGAGCCGGTCTGGGTTCCGGAGGAGGCGCGGAGCATGTATCACGCGGGCCTAGTCTTCGGCGCGAACTACCTCATGACCGTGGTGCTGCAGTCCGTCGACCTGCTCAAGGAGGCCGGCATCAGCGCACCGGAGCGGCTGCTCGCGCCGCTGCTCAGTGCCTCGCTCGACAACGCGCTGCGCCACGGGGATGTGTCCCTGACCGGGCCGGTAGCGCGCGGCGATGCTGTCACCGTCGCCGATCACCTCGCCGTCATGAGCGATCTTCCGCCCGTGGTGACTGAGACATAC
Organism: Actinomycetota bacterium; assembly: GCA_017856385.1. Classification (GTDB taxonomy): domain Bacteria; phylum Actinomycetota; class Actinomycetes; order S36-B12; family S36-B12; genus UBA10649. The sequence goes on along the minus strand of JAFMFD010000091.1, from coordinate 5,247 downwards.
CGGTCGCTTGCGCGCCTGACCGCGGACCGTGCACTGGCGGCCGGACTCATTGATCCGACCGCAGCCGAGCAGCTGCTGTCGGTGCTTGCTGAGCCGCGGCGGCCGGCATGAGCGCACACGTGGTCCACACAGCCGCGGACCTGCGAGCCGTCGAGGGTCGGCCGCGCGCCGTCGTGATGACGATGGGTGCCTTGCACGACGGTCATGCCGAGTTGATCCGCGAGGCGCGTCGCCGGGTCGGCCCGGACGGCGCTGTCATCGTCACCGTGTTCGTCAATCCGACCCAGTTCGCGGCCGGTGAGGACTTCGACGCCTACCCCCGCACCCTGGAGTCGGACTTCGCCGTGGCCTCCGAGGCCGGTGCCGACGTCGTCTTCGCCCCCACCGCCGTCGAGGTGTACGGGGAGTCGGGAGGGTTCGGCGAGCAGTCCGTGACGATCGACCCGGGCCCGCTCGCGGACATCCTCGAGGGAGCCGCCCGGCCCGGGCACTTCCGCGGCGTGCTGACCGTGGTCGCCAAGCTGCTCGGCATGACGGCACCGCAGTCGGCGCTGTTCGGTGAGAAGGACTACCAGCAGCTCACGCTGGTCCGCCGCATGGTCGATGACCTCAGCATGCCGGTCGAGGTCATCGGGGTCCCGACGGTGCGCGAGCCCGACGGACTCGCGCTGAGCAGTCGCAATCGCTACCTGTCGGCCGACGAGCGGCAGGTGGCGGCGGTGATCCCCCGCGCCCTCGATGCGGCTGCTGCACGGATGACGCCGCAGGACGCGATCGCGTCGGGCCTGGAGGTGCTTGCCACGGAGCCGTCCATCGAGCTGGACTACCTCGTCGTGACGGATCCGCAGCTCGGTCCTGCGCCGCTCGAGGGACAGGCCCGCATCCTGATCGCCGCCCGGGTGGGCACGACGCGACTCCTGGACAACCGGCCCGCAAGGATGCGCCCGTGACCATGCTGCCCCGCCGCCTGACGGCACCGGAGCCGGGGTGGACCGCCCGTGCCGACGTCATCGTCGTCGGCTCTGGCATCGCCGGCCTTACCGCGGCCCTGCGCGCGCGGCAGCTCGGACGCACTGTCCTGCTCGTGACGAAGGCGACCGTCGATGCGGGATCGACACGGTGGGCGCAGGGCGGCATCGCGGCGGCCCTGTCCGAAGATGACTCGCCGGACGAGCACCAGCACGACACGCTTGTGGCGGGCGTCGGACTGTGCGATGTCGATGCGGTCCATGCTCTCGTGACCGAGGGGCCTGAGGCGGTGCGCGACCTCATGGACATCGGTGCGCGCTTCGACGTCGATGCGAGCGGGGCGATCGCCCTGACGCGCGAGGGTGGGCACCTGCGCGATCGCATCGCGCATGCTGGAGGCGACGCGACGGGTGCGGAGATCTCTCGCGCCCTCGTTGCTGCAGTGCAGCTGGACCCGGGCATCGAGCTCATCGAGAACGCCCTCGCCCTGGACCTGCTGCTCGACGACACGGGGGCGGCGCAGGGCATCACCCTGCACGTGATGGGATCCGGCCAGCGCGACGGTGTGGGCGCGGCACTTGCGCCGGTCGTCATCCTCGCGACGGGGGGCTTCGGCCAGGTCTTCGGCCAGACCACGAACCCGTACGTCTCGACCGGCGATGGCGTCGCCCTGGCGCTGCGCGCAGGCGCCGACGTGGCGGATCTGGAGTTCGTGCAGTTCCATCCGACCGTCCTGTGGCTCGGTCCGCTCGCACAGGGCCAGCAGCCCCTCGTGTCCGAGGCCGTGCGCGGGGAGGGCGCGGTGCTGCTCGACGCGTCGGGCGGGCGCTTCATGGCCGATCGCCACCCGCTGGCTGACCTCGCCCCGCGTGATGTCGTCGCCAAGGCGATCATGCAGCGCATGCGCGACGAGGGCGTTGGGCATGTGTGGCTCGATGGCCGACGCCTGGGAGCCGACACCTGGCTCCAGCGCTTCCCCACCATCCTGGAGTCCTGCCGGGCACGTGGCATCGACCCGGTCACCGACCTGATCCCCGTGGCGCCCGCCCAGCACTACGTCTCGGGAGGCGTGCGCACCGACCTGTGGGGACGCTCGTCGGTGCCCGGGCTGTATGCCTGCGGCGAGGTGGCCTGCACCGGAGTGCACGGCGCGAACCGCCTGGCCTCCAACTCCTTGCTCGAGGGGCTCGTCTTCGCCCGGCGCATCGTGCAGGCCCTCGAGCGCGACGTCGCCGTGGTGCGCGAGCCATGTCACCTCGACGGGGACTCCGGGCTGCTGCCGCACGCGCTGCGCAGGCCGATGCAGCAGGTGATGGACGTCGACGCGGGCGTGCTGCGCTCCCGCTCGTCTCTCGCTGCCGCTGCGGAGACCCTGGCCGAGCACGGCACCACGCAGGGAGCGCGGCCCTCCACGGAGGACTGGGAGACGACGAACCTGCACCAGATCGCGACCGTGCTCGTCGAGCATGCCCTGGTGCGCGAGGAGACCCGGGGATCGCACTGGCGTGAGGACTTCCCCGACCGCGATGATGCGCGATGGCGCGTGCGGCTGGTCACGCACCGTGCAGCCGACGGCCACCTCCGCACACGCGAGGAGCCGGTGACGGGAGGACCCGAATGACGACCCCGTGGCCCCCGGCGATCGTGGAGGCGCTCGCCGTCATCGGCATCGACCCTGCGGCGCTCGCTGCGCTCATCGATGCGGCGCTGGCGGAGGATCTCGACGGTGGTGTCGACGTGACCACGGTGGCGACGGTGCCGGCCGACCAGCGCGCGACGCTGGACCTCGTTGCCCGCCAGCCGGGGGTCACCGCGGGAGCGCCCGTCGCAGCCGCCGTCTTCGCGACGGTCTGCGGGCCCGAGGTGACCATCGAGGTCCGGACCCCGGACGGCACTCGCGTCAAGCCGGGAGCCGTCATCGTGTCGGTCAGCGGTCGCACGCATGACCTCCTGCGGGCGGAGCGGCCGGCGCTGAACCTGCTCGGCCACCTCAGCGGCATCGCGACAGCGACGCGCAGGTGGGTCGATGCCATCGACGGGTCGTCCGCGAGCATCCGCGACACCCGGAAGACCACGCCAGGGATGCGCAGACTGGAGAAGTACGCGGTGCGGTGCGGTGGCGGGGTCAATCACCGCATGTCGCTGTCCGATGCGGCCCTGGTCAAAGACAACCACGTCGTCGCGGCCGGCGGTGTGGCCGAGGCATTCGACCTCGTCCGCGAGCGCTTCCCGGGCCTGGACATCGAGGTCGAGGTTGACTCCATGGACCAGTTGTCGGAGGTGCTCGAGGCCGGCGCCGACCTCGTGCTGCTCGACAACTTCACCCCGGAGCAGATGCTCGAGGCCGTGCGCCTGACGGCGGGTCGGGCACGCCTCGAGGCCTCCGGGGGCCTGTCCCTGGACGTTGCCGCCGAGGTGGCCGCCACGGGCGTGGACTACCTTGCCGTCGGAGCCCTCACCCACTCGGCCCCGGTGCTCGACATCGGTGCCGACCTGCGTCAGGAGTCGTAGTGCTGCTCGCGATCGACGTCGGCAACACGAACACCGTGCTCGGCATGTTCGACGGCGAGGACCTCCGGTACTCGTGGCGGATCAAGACGGACGCCCGGCAGACGGCGGACGAGATGGCGCTGATGTTCCGAGGCCTGCTCGAGGGCTCCGCCCCGGTCACGGCCATAGCCCTGTGCAGCACGGTGCCTGCGGTGCTGCGCGAGATGCGTGGCATGCTCAGCCGCTACTTCGCCGACGTCCCGACCGTGATCGTCGAGCCGGGGACGAAGACGGGCGTGCCCGTGCTCACCGACAATCCCAAGGAGGTGGGCGCCGACCGGATCGTCAACACGATCGCCGCGCACCACCTCTACGGCGGCCCCTGCATCGTCGTCGACTTCGGCACCTCGACGAACCTCGACGTCGTCTCCGCGAAGGGCGAGTTCCTCGGAGGGGCACTCGCGCCGGGCATCGAGATCTCGCTCGACGCGCTCGCATCGCGCGCCGCGCAGCTGCGCAAGGTGGAGCTCGTCGCCCCAAGGTCGGTGATCGGCAAGAACACTGTCGAGGCACTGCAGTCCGGGGCGCTCTACGGCTTCGCGGGGCAGGTGGACGGTCTCGTCGACCGCATCGTGGAGGAGCTCGGTGACGTGACCGCGGTGATTGCGACAGGTGGCCTCGCGCCGATCGTCGTGCCGGAGTCGCAGACCATCACCCACCACGATCCCGAGCTCACACTCACCGGACTGCGCCTGGTGTACGAGAAGAACCAGGACTAGTCCGCTCGCACTGCGTTGAAGCCGCTGACGAGTGCGGTGACTGCGGCGAGGCCGTGGATGCGGCCGCTGGTGCGCGGCAGGATGAGCGTGCGGATCCCCAGCGCTGCGGCGCCGCCGTCGTCATGTGCGTTGTCGCCGACCATCAGCACATCGGCGGCAGGCAGGGCGAGGCGCTCGAGGGCGATCCGGAAGATGCGTGGGTCCGGCTTCACACTGCCCACCTCGTACGACAGAACGATCTCGTCGTAGGTGCCGCCCATTCCCTCGCGGTCGAGGACTTCGCGGATCGGCACCCCTGCGTTCGACAGCAGGCAGGTGCGGACGCCGGCAGCGCGCAGCTCGAGGAGCGTCGCAGCGGCGTCGTCATAGGCGTGCCACGTCGCGAGCATGGTCTCGTAGAGCGCATTCGCGAGGCTGCGGTCGACATTCGGGCCGGCAGCGATCAGCTCGTGGAAGACCCGCGAGTGCGCCTCGAACGACAGGTCGCGCGAGCTCGTCGGATCGCTGATGCGTGCGCCCTCCCAGATCCGGTCGAGGAAGGCGATCAGCGTGGACCGCTCACCGGCGTCGAGGGGATGAGGGGCGACGGCAAGGGCCGCATCGAGCCAGGCGGTCGCGTCGCCCTGGTCTACCAGCGTCGAGTGGATGTCGAAGATCACCCCGCGGATCGGCGCGGGAGCAGGCCACTCGGGGCCGGGAGCGGGACCGTCGGTCATGCGGGCAGCCTATGAGGCATAGCCTTGGGCGCTGTGACCAGCGAAGCGACCGATCCCGTCACGGATCCGGAGGACGACCTCCCGGAGCAGATGCGGATCCGTCGCGAGAAGCGCGAGGCGCTCGCGGCCCGGGGCATGGAGCCCTACGCCATCGGCCTGCCCATCACCGCGTCCCTCGCCGACGTGCGCCGGGCGTACCCGGACCTCGAGCCGGACACCAGCACCGGGGTCCGCGTCGGCGTCGCGGGCCGGGTCATCTTCCAGCGCAACACCGGCAAGCTGTGCTTCGCGAC
>JAFMFD010000090.1 GCA_017856385.1 Actinomycetota bacterium | reverse complement strand
CAGACCGACGGATGCAGGATGGACACCGGCTGCCGGTTCCAGCCCAGTTCGATGTAGCACTCGTCGCTGGCCACCACCGTGCCGGTCGAGCGCGCCCACTCGACGATCTGCTTCAGGCGCTCGGGCGGAGTGACGGCGCCGGTCGGGTTCGACGGGGAGTTCAGCCACACCAGGTCGACGCTGTCCACCGACTCCGGCTCGTCGGTCGCGATGAACTCGCAGCCGGCCAGCACCGCGCCGACGGCGTAGGTCGGGTACGCCACGCGCGGGATGACGATCCGAGAACCCGGGCCGAGGCCGAGCAGCCCGGGCAGGCCCGCGACCATCTCCTTCGAGCCGATGGTCGGGATGATCGCCGACGTGTCCGCGAGGACCCCGAGCGAGCGCTCGAGCCAGCCCGCGCAGGCGGCGCGGGTCTCCGGTCGCCCCGCGGCGGTTGGGTAGCCGGGCGCGTCACTCGCGTCGCGCAGCGCCTGCTGCGCGACCTCAGGGGTGGGGTCGACCGGGGTCCCGACCGACAGGTCGATCACGCCCGACGGATGGGTGCGCGCCAGATCGGCCAGCGGGGCCAGGAGGTCCCAGGGGAAGTCGGGCAGCCCGGCCCGCGACCTGCCCGCGTCAGGTCCGGTCAGTGGTCGTGCTCCTGCGGGGGCACGCTCGCCAGCAGCGAGGCGTCGAACTCCTGCGCACCGAGCTTGGCCGCGCCTCCGGGCGACCCGAGATCCATGAAGAACTCGGCATTGGCCGCGGTGTAGTCCTTCCACTCGTCCGGCACGTCGTCCTCGTAGTAGATCGCCTCGACGGGGCAGACCGGCTCGCAGGCACCGCAGTCGACGCACTCGTCGGGCTGGATGTAGAGCATCCGATCGCCCTCGTAGATGCAGTCGACGGGACACTCCTCGATGCAGGCCTTGTCCTTGAGGTCCACGCAGGGGAATGTGATGACGTAGGTCACCTGAGCCTCCGGTTGATCCGCCCTCCGAGGAGGACGCGGCTGGGAACGACGGGCCCAACTTACACAACGGCGGCCGATCGCGACCGCTGGCGCCCGGAGTCAGTTCGCGAAGACGCCGTCCTCGTCCGCGGGCTTCGCGCTGGGCTTTCCGCTCGGCTTGTCACTCGGCTTGTCACTCGGCTTGTCACTGGGCTTGTCACTGGGCTTGTCACTGGGCTTGTCACTGGGCTTGTCACTGGGCTTGGCGTCGGTCGGGCTAGCCGACGGGTCCGGCGCCGGCGCGTCCGGGTCCTGCCCGGGTGCGTCCACCGCGCCGGCGTCCTCACCGTCGAACTCCGCCTCCCCCTTGCCGGGCTTCTTGGGCTTCTTGTCGCAGATGACCTGCGGCGCGGGCTTGTAGCGCGTCGTGATCGGCTCCCTGCGCACCTCGACGCCACCCTGGTAGAACACCCGGTCCACCGTGATGGTGAAGCCGTCGACGCCGCCCTGGGGCTGGCACTCCGGGGACTCGTCGTAGACCTTGGAGTACTTCACGATGGCGGTGCGCGGACCGGACTCCGACTCGATCCGGTCGAACTTGGGCGTGCCCCAGAAGGAGACGGTCATCGACGTCGGCGTCGTGCTGGCCGAGATGAATACGGCGTTGTCCAGGTCGTTTCGGAACTTCAGGTCGAAGATGCCCCACGCGACAGTCGCCTCGAGGCCGGGCTCATAGCGGGAGATCCAGATCGAGTGCGCGATCGTCTGGACTCGCTCCATGCCTGCGTAGAAGGCCGCCGTCCACGTCGTGGTGGCCGACGCCGAGACACCGCCACCGAGATCCTCGCGGAAGACGCCCCCCTCGCCCACGACGTAGCCGACCGTGTAGCCGTTCTCGACCGTGCGCTCCAGGATGGTGTCGTTCAGCGAAAATGTCTCACCCGGCATCAAGAGCGTGCCGTTGATCCGCTCGGCCGCCTGGCCGATGTTCTGCGCACGGTAGGCCGCGTACGGGTACTTCTGCGTGAAGGTCGACAGTCGCTCGCGGATGCCCAGCTGGGCGGCCTCGGCCGTGGTGAGCTCCGGCTCGCGCACCCCGAACGGCACGGTGACGGTGCGCTCCCCCTCCGGGTTGCCGAGCACGCCGGCCACGGCGGTCGCGAGGGCGTTGTCCTCGATCCCCCGGCCCACCTTGGCGCTGACCACACGCGGGACACCGCGCTTGATCCGGAAGGTCGCGTCGCGACCCGGGGTCTCGATACTCGCGAGCTCGTCCCGGATGGCATCGTGCAGTCGCGCTCCGTTGAGCTGCGGAACGAACTCGCCGTCGACGACGGTGAACGACAGCGCATCACCGATGTCGGCGCCGCTGAGGGTGGCGGAGACGGTGTCGGCCTGAACGATGACGGGGGCGGCGACCGCCGACTCCGCGATCTGCAGCGCACCCTCCGCGGCCTCCTGCGTGATCGTGGGAGGCACTTCCGTCACGGGGGCGGCGACCGGGCGCCGCGGCCGCAGGAACGCCTCCCTGAGCACCTCCGACGTCGCCTCGACATCCAGGGCACGCCCCGGCTCACCCTCCTTCAGCCTGGCCGATCCCTTGCGCATCGTGATGCGCGGCTCGATGGGGGGTTCCGCGACGGCATCGGCGAGCTGCGTGACCGACGCCTCGAGCGCGGCCTCGTCGAGGGTCGGAACCAGCGGCAGCTCCCGACTGGCGAACGCCGTGGTCGCGAGTGCGAGCGGGTTCCAGGTGTGACCGAAGGCGGGCGCCACGGAGGCCTCGGCATCCAAGCCCAGGCCCGCCTCCTTCGGCTCCACCCGGAAGGTCAGCCCGTCGGCCGTGAGCTTGACCGGGCGGTTGATGCGGGGCGCCATGCCCTCGGCCACGGCCCGGGCCGCCTCCTTCTCGTCCATGCCCCCGATGTCGATCCCGCCGACCGTCGTCCCCGCAGCCGCGCTCGACCCCGACGAGAGTGCCGCGAGCAGGTAGACCCCGAGGGCAATCACCACGACGGCGCCCGCGATCACGATGGCGAGCGTGCGCCCGGAGAAAGCGGCGCGCATGCCCCCCGAGGACGAGGACGCCATGAGGCGGACGCCCCCCTTCACTCGTGGTTCGCTGCCGTTCTTCAGTTCACGGCTTCTAGATCGTACGCAAGGCCGCGAGAGTGCGACGCCTCACGACACGGGCAGGTTCCTGCGCGGCACCGGCACGCTCGCCGCGACAGCGGCCAGGAGGGTGCCGACGACGAGGTAGGCCATCGCCTGCCCGCCTTCGGAGAATGCGATGTCGCCGGACGCCGCCCGGGACGAGACCAGCACCGTCGCCCCTAGCCAGCCGACGACCACGGCCCATGCGCCCCAGCGCGAGAGGACCAGCCATGCCCCGCCACGGATCGCGGCCCCCAGCGCGACCCAGACGAGCGGTGGCCCCCACGGCACGACGGTCACACCCCACGGGAGCTCCAGCGTCCAGCGCTGCGCCTGCACGAACGCCCCGACCATCCCGATGACCACACCGACGAGGAGCAGGAGCACGACGACCGGCCAGCGCCATCGGCCGGACGGCCAGGCGATCACCCGATCACGTCAGGCCGGCGAACAGGTCGGCCTCGCGACCGTCGGGACCGAGCGGGCCGGGCTGGCCCTGCGCGAGGCGGTAGTACTCGGTGCCGAAGGCCTCGCTGCCGACGTTGTCCGCGAGCGCGAAGAACCCGCCGTCGACCGACACCTGCGTCCCGTGCGCCCGCAGCGCCGCCATCTTCCGGTCGAGGAAGTCGGGCGCGCAGACCGCCGTGGTGACCAGCGCGTCGTCGCACGCGAACGGCAGGTCGTCCGGGTCCATCGCCGCGAAGCCGTCGTCATGGCCCTGCGCCTTCATCGCCTCGATGCCCGCGATGACGATGCTGCGCGGGAACGCCGTCCAGTAGACCTTGCTCACCGACCATGGCGCGCCCAGCTCGGCGCGGAAGGTCGGGCTGGCGGCGAGCGTGATCGCGTAGTGGGTGACGCGATGGGCCTGGATGTGATCGGGATGGCCGTAGCCGCCGAAGTCGTCGTAGGTGACGACGACCTGCGGGCGCACCTCGCGGATGACGCGCACGAGCTCCGTGGCCGCCTCGAGCAGGTCCGCGCGCCAGAAGGAGTCCGGCCGGTCGTTGGGCGGCGTCCCCATCATCCCCGAGTCGCGGAACCTCCCGGGGCCGCCGAGGAGCCGGTGGTCCGTCACCCCCAGCTCGGCCATCGCCGCCGCGAGCTCGGTCTGGCGATGCGCCCCCAGGGCGTCCTCCTTGTCGGAAGCGAGGTGGGCGAGGTCCGGAAGGAGCACCTCCCCCTCCTCCCCGAGCGTGCACGTGACCAGGGTCACCTGCACGCCCTCGGCGACATAGCGGGCCATGGTCGCGCCGGTGCCGATGCACTCGTCGTCGGGGTGGGCATGCACGAGGAGGAGTCGTCGATCCACGTTCCGACGCTATCGCCTCGTGGCTGTGCCCACGCGGCATGATGCGGGCATGAGCCAGACGTTCCCGCGGCAGCAGGCCCGCACGCGCAGGTTCCAGTGCGGCCGACCCCGCAGCTTCGCGATCCGCGGGCAGGACGTTCTGTTCCTGCGCAGTCGCGGAGGCGAGGACCCGGGCGGCAACCTGTGGGTGCAGCGCGCCGATGGCACCGAGGTCGAGCTCGTCGACGCCGGGGCACTGCTGTCGGAGGGTGACCTGCCGCCGGAGGAGCGGGCCCGTCGTGAGCGGATGCGCGAGATGACGTCGGGCATCACGGCGTTCAGCCTCGACCGCGACGGCACACGGGCTGCCTTCGCGGTGTCGGGGATCCCGTACGTCGTCGACATCCGCGCGGGCGAGACCACGGAGCTGCCCACGTCCGGACCCGCCGTCGACCCGCGCATCAGTCCGGACGGTGCGCACGTCGCCTTCGTCAGCGGCGGAGCACTCCTCGTGTGCGACCTCGCGACCCAGAAGGCCCGCGAGCTGTGCGCGCCGGCGCACGAGCACGAGCAGTGGGGGCTCGCAGACTTCATCGCGTCGGAGGAGCTGGACCGCCATCGTGGTCACTGGTGGACCACCGACGGCCGCTTGCTCGTCGAGTCCGTCGACGAGTCCATGGTCGACGTCCGCTGGATCTCCGACCCTGCCCAGCCGGAGAACGAGCCCGTCGCGCACCGGTACCCGATGGCCGGAACGACGAACGCCGAGGTGCGGCTCTGGCTGGTCGACCTCAACGGCGCGCGCCGTGCGCTGGCGTGGGACTCGGTCGCGTTCCCATACCTCGCCTCCGTCCACGGCCTCGCGGTACAGCTGCTCTCCCGGGACCAGCGCCAGTCGCTCGTCTGCCGGATCGATCTCGAGTCATCTGCACTGGTACCGGTGGTGGAGCGCAGCGACGACGCGTGGGTGGACGTCATCGACGGGGTGCCCCGGTTCGACGACGAAGGTGCCCTCGTCGACGTCGTGCGCGACGTGGCAACGGACACCTACCGGCTCGTCCGGGACGAAGCCCCCCTCACGCCCCCGGGACTGCAGGTGGCGGCCGTTCTCGACGTCAGTGCGGCGGGGATCGTGCTGCTGGGCTCACAAGAGCCCGGGGAGCAGTGCGTCTACGAGTGCGACGGCACCGAGGTGCGCGCCCTGACGCCATCCGGTCGCATCACCTCAGCGGTGGCCGATGGGCCGACCCGCGTGGAGGTGACGACGGATCCCGAGCGGCTCGGCACCGAGTTCACGGTGGTCCGCGGCGATGCACGCACGGGCATCGAGTCGCTGGCCGAGGTGCCTCTCGTCGACCCGCGGCCGCACTACCTGCGCACCGGGCCCGAGGCGCTGTCGACCGTAGTTCTGCTGCCGACCGGCCACGTGCCGGGCAGTCGGCGCCTGCCGGTCGTCGTCGCGCCGTACGGCGGGCCGCACCATGCCCGCGTGGTCCGTGCAGCGGGCGCGTACGCGAGCGATCAGTGGGTCGCCGACCAGGGCTTCGCCGTCGTCATTGCCGACGGGCGCGGGACCCCCGGGCGCGGCCCTGCCTGGGAGCGCGCGGTGAAGGACGACCTCGCGAGCAGCGTCCTGGCCGACCAGGTGACCGCGCTGCACGGTGCCGCGGAGGCCTTCCCTGACCTCGATCTCAGCCGCGTCGGCATCCACGGCTGGTCCTTCGGCGGCTACCTCGCCGCGCTCGCCGTGCTCGACCGGCCGGACGTGTTCCATGCGGCAGTCGCCGGCGCACCGGTCACCGACTGGCGGTGGTACGACACCGCCTACACCGAGCGCTACCTCGGGATGCCCGCGGAAAACGAGGCGGTGTACGACGACACATCGCTCATCACCAGGGCGCCCCGGCTCACCAGGCCCCTGCTCCTCATCCACGGACTCGCCGACGACAACGTGCTCGCGACTCACACCCTGCAGCTGAGCAGCGCCCTGCTCGCCGCGGGACGCCAGCACGTCGTCCTGCCGCTGAGCGGGGTCACGCACTTCACACCGCAGGAGGAGGTGGCCGAGAACCTGCTGCTTGCGGAGATCGACTTCCTGCGGGCGCACCTCGGCGCTGGCTGACGCACGGGCGACCGCGTCAACTCCGCCTGCGCGAGGCCTTCACACGATCGGTCGCCGAGAGGATCACCTTGCGGATGCGCACGGCCGACGGCGTTACCTCGACGCACTCGTCCTCGCGGCAGAACTCAAGCGCCTGCTCCAGTGAAAGCTGGCGGTGCGGGATGAGGGGGATCAGGACGTCACCCGTGGATGCGCGCATGTTCGTGAGCTTCTTCTCCTTTGTCGGGTTGACGTCCATGTCGTCCGACCGGGAGTTCTCGCCGACGATCATCCCCTCGTACACGTCGGTGCCCGGGCCGACGAACATCGTGCCGCGCTCCTGCAGGTTCGCGAGGGCGAAGCCCGTGGTCTGGCCGGCCCGGTCCGCCACCAGAGAGCCCGTCGGGCGCGTGCGCAACTCGCCGTGCCAGGGCTCGTAGCGGTCGAAGACGTGGTGCAGCAGCCCGGTGCCACGCGTCTCCGTCAGGAACTCCGTCCGGAAGCCGATGAGCCCGCGCGCCGGGACGACGTACTCCATCCGGATCCACCCGGTGCCGTGGTTGATCATCTGCTCCATGCGTCCCTTGCGCAGCGCCATCAGCTGCGTGACCACGCCGAGGTAGTCCTCGGGGATGTCGACGCTGAGGCGCTCGACCGGCTCGTGGAGCTTGCCGTCGATCATGCGCGTGACGACCTGCGGCTTGCCGACGGTGAGCTCGAACCCCTCGCGCTTCATCAGCTCAACGAGGATGGCGAGCTGCAGCTCGCCGCGTCCCTGGACCTCCCACGTGTCAGGGCGCTCGGTCGGCAGGACACGGATCGAGACATTGCCGATCAGCTCGGCCCCGAGGCGGTCCTTGACCATGCTCGCGGTCAGCTTCGTGCCGCCACTTCGTCCGGACAGCGGTGAGGTGTTGATGCCGATCGTCATCGAGATCGAGGGCTCGTCGACGGTGATGACCG
>JAFMFD010000006.1 GCA_017856385.1 Actinomycetota bacterium | reverse complement strand
CGCATGGCTCTGTACCGCACCCTTCGTCGGCCTGTGCCGGTGCGCTCCACGCCACCGGTAGGAGGAGTGCCGATACGAACGTGGCTACGAGGGCGCGCCTCATTCCGTACCTTCATTTCCTGAGCCGGTGTCGATGTCTCCGAGGGTGACCGAGTCATCCCCTGAGAGGGTTCCGTCGATCGTGATGGACGTGTCCTCGTTCGTGCCGGTGTCCGAGGACGGCTTGTCGCTGGAGCCGCAGCCGGCGATGACGGCCGAAGTGGCCGCCAGCACCGCAGTTGTAACGATGAAGCGACCCTTCATGACGAACCTCCGATGGCCTTCCGGTGCCGGAATCGCTTCCGAGGTGAGGAAACGACCGGCGAAATGGCGTAGCACTCATCGGAGTATTTCCGAGGGGTGGGCTCCTTCAAACCAAGCGAGATGACCGCGCTTGACTCACTCTCGGGTTCTACTGCAAGTGCTGGACTGCATCGCCCCAGGGGTGCTGCATGACGCCCCCTCCGGACTAGATTGCGTGCTACCCCAGCGGAAGGGCGGGCTCGGCGTGCGTGTTCTCTTCGTCGAAGACGACCCCTTCACCCGATCGATCATCGGTGACGGCCTGGCCGAGGCCGGCTTCACAACGCAAACGGCCAGAACCGTGTCCGACGCTCTTGATGCAGTCGTCAGCTTCGACCCCCATGTGGTGATCACAGACCTGGATCTCGGTCCCGTCGGCACCCCTTCCGGAGTGGACCTCCTCTCACGCCTTGCTGAACAGCGTCCGTGGGTGGGAGGAATCGTGCTGAGCATCCATCGAGATGTGCGCCTCGCCCTCGGTGAGAATCACGGCCTGCCGCCGGGTGTGCGGCACATTGTCAAGTCCGATGTGCAGTCCATGGACCAGCTCGTTGAGGCCATCCGGAACTGCCTCGAGCCCGAGCCGATCTCCCGCGAAGGAAGTTTCGCACCAGAGCCCGAGTACTTCGTCGTCAGCAAGTCTCAGGCAGCCGTCCTCCGGCTGATGGCCGAAGGCCTGTCCAATGAGGCCATCGCCCGACACCGAGGCATCGCCCTGCGATCAGCGGAGAGTCTCATCCAGAGGACCTTTCAGTCGCTGCTCCTCACTGATCAGCCAGATATCAATCCACGCGTCGTCGCCGTGCGGATGTGGCAGGCGGGTCTGATCGGGACCAAGGAGAGTGGGCGATCCGACCTCGGCGATCTGGCGGAGTCCTGATCGTGGCTCACTCACCGACATCCACGGTGCAGGCAGTGTCAAAGGCGCATGCATTGGGGGCCTTTGGGTCTTATGCCATCTCTTTTCCGCTGTGGGTGCTCATCGCACCCGTGGGTCTGGCCGGCAGCACTTCCCTCGCGCTCGACGGCGGAATACCGGGAGTCTGGAGTGCAATTGCGGTCGGTCTTGTAGCGGAGTTTGCGGTGGGGCTGACGTACTGGGCTCTGCGTCGAGTGCCTTCCCAGGTGAGAAGCGGGCATCGTGAGGTGTGGATCCTGGCGACGTGGACGGCTGCGAGCGTCCTTCGCGCCCTGGCGACCCTCATCCTCACTCGGCACTTCAGCACGGACCCGACTCGAGCGGCCCAGTTCGATCTGAGTGTTCTCGGTCTTCTCATTGCCGGCATCCCTCTCCAGGCCCTCGGCTCGTATCTCCTGAGCAGCATCACTGAGCATCGCAAGGAACGCACAAATCTGACCGCAAGCATTCAGCGCTACGAGCACTTGTCCCGCACAAGTCGTGTGCACCTGGCTGAGTATCGAGCTCGCCTTGAGATGACACTGCAGCAAAGTGTTGCCCCCCAGATCCGCGCTCTGCTCAAGGAACTCGCCCTTGTGCAGTCAATCGGCGGTCGCGACGACTTGGAGCGCATCGCAGAACGGATCGACTCTGATGTGCGGAAGGAAGTACGTCGGCTAAGTCATGCCTTGGCAGCCGGAACAACGGTCCATGAGTGGGATTCTCGCCCAGAGGCAATGTCCTGGCGCACGCTCGTGGTCGGCGTCATGACGAACCCGATCCCCGTCTGGCTCACCATTGGCCTGGCATTCTGCCTACGACTGCCCGTCGAGCTCAGTCCAGGAGGGTCCGGCGCCCTGCTCCGCTTCCTCACCACGCTGCTCTGGCTCCTCGCGTTCATCCAGATCACCAACGGTGTTCGATCGCGGATCATGGAGCGTCGACCCGTCGCCGCGCGCGTGACAGCCGGAGCGGCGACATACGTGATGCTATGCCTTGGCACGGCTGCGGTGATCGCTGTCACCGCCCGCATCTGGCCCGTCGAAGCGATGACGGAATGGTTTTCGGGATCGGTGCCCCGCTACCTGCCGGGAGGCCTATGGGTGGTGCTGGGGGCCGTGGCGGCAACCGCGTTGATCGTCGCCAATCACCAGCGGTGCACTGATGCGGTGCGCCTCTCCACCATCAACAGCAAGATCCGTCTGGAGTTCTCGGCCCTGGAGGCCGAGGCACAATCCGTCAGGAATCAACTCTCCCAAGTGCTCCACGGTCCCATTCAAGGCCGCCTTTCCATCACCGCGATGCTTCTCCGTGAGTCTCAGTCCACGCCTACGTCGGATCCCGATCAACGCGAGGCGAACATGAATCGCATCAAGGAGCTTCTTGAGTCGATCGAGTCCGACATCGTGATCGACGAGCCCTCCCAATCGGGCGCCGATCCTTGGCAGAGTGCAGACGAGTTTCGACACCTGTGGCGAGGCCTTCTGGAGACGGACATCACGCTCACACCTGAGGCCACAAGCATCCTGGCAGGCTCTCCTGCGCTCAATACGCGCACTTTCGAGGTCATCGGGGAAGCTGCTCTGAACGCCAGCCGTCACGGCCGTGCCCATCGCCTTCAGGTCACCATCGACGTGGAGGGACCGGTTCGGGATGTCATCCAGATCCGGGTGCGGAACGACGGCACCCCGCCGCCAACTCCAGCCTCATCCGGGTTGGGCTCCTCGAGGATTGAGCAGATCGGCGGCCAGTGGTCCTTGTTCGTGGCCGAGGACGACTGGGTGCAGACGGACATCGTGCTTCCCATCCCGCGCCACAACTGAAGGGCGACGGTCCCAGCACGCGTCTCAGTCCCGAGCCACCTTCGTACGGGGACTGCTGGTGTCGCTCCAGCCGAACGAGTTGCGGGCACGGACGCTCACAAGGAACGTCCCGTCCTCCTTGCCAACCTCGATTGTGCACGTCGTTTCAGTGGTCGTCGCGCACTGTCCGACCCCGCCCCGGTCCTTCTCGTCTCTCCACAGGGTTGCCCTGTACCCCAAGAGTTCGAGGGCGCCGCTGGTGGGGACGGCGTCCCACCTCACGACCACGCTGCTCTAGGTGAGAGCAGCCGTGACATTCTCCGGAGCAGCAGGTCGGTTGGCGACGATGGTGGTGTCGATAGCCCCGGACGGGGTGCCCTCACCCACGGTGTTCACCGCCACGACCTCGACCCATGTGTGCTCCGCCTCCTTGTAGCCCGCCAGGGTGCACGTGGTCGCCGGTGCCTGAACCGTGCACTCATGGACGACCCTCCCGACGGACGTTGGGGTGGCCGGGACCGCGACAGACGGTGTGGTGGAGGTCGTCGTCGGCTTCTCAAGGTAGGAGCGGACGAGGTAGTCACGAATCTCATAGCCGCCATCGGACCATGGAGCCCGCCACGAGACCTTGATCGCCCCATCGCGTTCAGCCAACTGAACAGCCAACGGCGCGGACGGGGTCGAGGGCTGCGGCTCGCGATCCTGACGAACGGAGTAGGCACCACGTCCGGCCTTGGATATGGCAGCTACCTCAAACCAGTACGGCTCGAAATTGTCCAGGCCGTCGATCGTGCACGAGCTCAGTGAGGCATCGGCGTCGGCATCGACGCTGCACTCGGCCAGTCTGGTTCCACCGCTCTCCTTGCTCCAGGCCTGCACGATGTAGCCCGAGATCGGGCTTCCGCCATCCGAGGCGGGAAGCGTCCACACCGCCGTGACCGTGTGGTCTCCCGGCAGCAGGGTCACGTCGCGCGGAGTCATCGGCCTGCGTGGCTCCAGCACCAGCTGGAACGGTGGGGACGATGCGTAGGTTCCGGCAACGGTGGTCGCACGGACACTCACTGTGTAGGTGGACCCCGTCACCAGACCGCGGACCGTGCAGCCGATCCGGCGCTGCGATCCTGCGGCGCCACCGTCATTGCGAACGCTCGCCGCATAGACCGGGCATGCGCCTACCTCAGCCTGCCCTGTCGCATCCCTCACCGTCGCGGTGTACGAGGCGATCGGCGTTCGGCCGTCGTCGTTCGGTGGCTGCCACGTGATGCGCATCGAGCGACCCTGAGGAGTGACAGCCACGGCCCGCGGGGCATCCGGTGGATCCACGAGGAGCACCTGCACGCGAGGCACGGACGCGGAACTCGTGCCCGCCTCGGTCTCGGCGATCACGTCCACGTAGACGGGTGCGTCCTCGAGGCCCGTGATGACGCATTGATCTCCAGAGGAGGTGCAGAACCCCATGACCTTCCCGCCCGTCGGGGCCGAGTGAGCGGTGGCCTTGTAGGCAGAGATCGGCAGTCCGCCATCAGCCACAGGGACCTGCCACGTGACATGAACCTCGGGACCGACCTGCACTGCGGCTACTGATCGAGGCACCTCGGGCGGAGCCGCGGGGATGACGGCAATCCGCGGCTCGGACGGCACCCCGTCCAGCAGCGCATTCGATGCCAGCACGTCGATGTAGTAGGTCGTGCCGTTGGGCAGCGGGCCGATATCGCACTCGAGGGGCTTCAGGACCTTCGGCTCACATGTCACATAGGGCTCACCCCCCGTGGGAGTGAGATAGGCCCGCACACGGTAGGTGACACCTCGAGCTCCACCGAAGGAGAGGGGGGCGGTCCAGGTGACCATGGCGAATCCGTTACCGCGAACGACCCTCACATTGCGCGGAGACGTGGGGGAGGAGGCCGCCGAGACCCTGACGCGTGCCGACGGACTGCCCTCCATGAGCGATGTGACGGCCGCGACGTCAACGTAGTAGGTCGTCGCATCCTCGAGGCTCCCGATATCGCATGTCAGACCGGTCGTGGTGCACGAGCCGACGACCGAGGCCGAGGATGCAGACGATGTGTAGGCACGAGCGATGTAGCTCGTCACCTCAAGCCCACCATCGGAGCTCGGGGGCAGCCAGGCGACGACTACGGATCTCGTGTGGCGCGACGCGACCACGCTCCGGGGAGCCGATGCCGGGCCACCCACGACCTCCGCGGTGCGAGTCGTAGGTGTGCTGCTCCCGTCGGCATTCGTGGCGTAACCGGTCAGGTAGTAGGTGCTCCCGTTGGTCAGGCCAGTCATGGTGCAGGACAGACTCGAGAGCGAGGCAGGGGAGCACGAGTCAACGAGAGTGCCACCGCTCGCCGAGTCGTAGACCTCCATCGTGTAGCCGGTGATCGTGCTTCCTCCATCGCTGGACGGGGCGGACCAGCTGATGAGCAGGGAACCGCTAGCCGGGATCACGCTGATGTCCTGGGGAGCAGATGGTGCCGCAGCCATGACTGTCGGGGCGGAACTCAACGTGAGGGCAGCGAACGTCAAGCCGATCACCACCATCAGGGCGGGGCGAGAACGATGGACTGTCAGAGACATGCGTAGGCCCCTCCGTTGGCAGGCGAAACCATGATTGTGGCTCCCGATGGCAGGACCCAGCAGCCGCTTGACGGGCGGCCGACCGGGAATGCTCGGCTATCACGGCGCTGAGGGCCCTATGGGCGGCGGTTGATGCGGACGGCTCAGGCCATCCCCCTCCCAGGGAAGATGGGGTGAACGGCGGCATGGCGTCGACCGCCATCGCCTCCTGCGGTGCGGTCAGGAACCGAATCCAGCAGATGGGTGGCCAGTGGCCCTCGGGCTCGCCTGCGCACTCAGCAGGAGTCGCGTCGACAGCCTCGACCGGTTGTGCCGAGGGGGCCGGGACCCTGCCTGGCGGGAACCGTCCTCGTCATAACGCGCGTCGCGCTGCACAGCGTGGCCGATCGGCGGGGCGGGCACCAGCGACGAGGAATGACTCGTCCTCCGCGGGTGGTCCGCTCACTGCCTACTCGGCGTGAGCCTGCGGGAACTGAGCATCCGATAGCGTCGGGGAATGCGATTCGGACTCCTCGCGTACGGGGCGATCGGCGACGAGCACAGCGCGGCCATCCTCGCCACCCCCGACCTGAAGCTGACGGCTGTGTGTGACACCAATCCCGAGCGTCTCGATGCCGCCCTCGCCCTCGCCCCCGCCGCGGCGCCCTTCACCGATGCGCAGGCGATGCTCGACAGCGGACTGATCGACGTCGTGGTGATCTCCACGCCCCCGAACACGCATGCCCAGTGGGCGCGCGCCGCCCTCGACCGCCGTCTGCACGTCGTGGTCGAGAAGCCCATGGCGCTCACCCGCGACGAGTGCGACGACCTCATATCGCGCGCGCAGGAGGCGGACCGGACGCTGCTCGTCTACCAGAACCGCCGCTTTGATGCCGACTTCGTCACGCTGCGCCGCCTCGTGCGCGAGGGGGCGATCGGCGAGGTGTTCTCGTTCGACGCCTTCGTCGGCGGCTACGGTCGGCCCTGCGACTTCTGGCACTCCGATGTCGCCGTCTCCGGCGGTGCGATCTTCGACTGGGGCTCGCACTTCATCGACCAGATCCTGTCGATCATGCCCGCCCCCATCGCACACGTGACCGGCGTGAACCACAAGCGGCACTGGCTGCACGTGACGAACGCCGATCACGCGGTCGTCACGATCACCTTCACCGACGGCACCATCGCGACCTTCACCAACTCCGACCTCGCGGCAGCCCGCAAGCCGAAGTACCACGTGCTGGGCACCACGGGCGCGATCGTGGGCGAGTGGGACTCCCGGGCCGAGCCCGCGGTCGCGGACCTTCCCGCACTGCTGTTCCTGCATGACACGAGCGGCACACGCTCGCCGGTGCCCCTCGACGACATCGAGCCGTTCACGTTCCACCGCGAGCTGGCCGCGCACCTGCAGGACGGCACGGCCACCGAGGTGCGCACGCTCCAGTCCCGCAATGTCGTCGCGGTGATGCAGGCGGCTGAGGAGTCTGCGGCCGCCGGTGGCCTGCCGGTGGTCCCCGACCTCGCATGACCGTCCGCTGGGGCGTCCTCGGGGCGGGCTGGATCGTTCGCACCGCCACCGCCGCGGCTTTCCACGACGCTGACGGGGCCGTGCTGCAGGCGATCGGCGCCCGTGACCGCGCCCGAGCCGAGGCCCTCGGCCCGCGCATCGCTTACGACTCCTATGCAGCGGTCATCGAGGATCCGGACGTCGATGCCGTCTACATCGCGCTGAGCAACGACGCGCACCTGCCGTGGATCGTCGCGGCCCTCGAGGCCGGCAAGCACGTGCTGTGCGAGAAGCCGCTGACGCTCTCGCATGACCAGGCTGTCGAGGCATTCGCGCTCGCGGAGCACCGTGGCCTGCTGCTGGTCGAGGCGGCGTGGTCGCGCTGGCATCCCCGCATGCAGCGCCTCTCGGAGCTCGTCGCCAGCGCCGGCGTCGGAACGGTCCACGAGTACGAGGGCTCCTTCACCTTCAGTGGGGTGCCGCAGGGTAACTACCGGCTCGAGCCGAAACGCGGCGGTGGCGCCCTCCTCGACGTCGGCGTCTACCCGCTGCACGGCCTGGTCGCCACCATCCCCGACCCCTCGGCTCTGG
Source organism: Actinomycetota bacterium (assembly GCA_017856385.1). Taxonomy (GTDB): domain Bacteria; phylum Actinomycetota; class Actinomycetes; order S36-B12; family S36-B12; genus UBA10649. The sequence goes on along the minus strand of JAFMFD010000006.1, from coordinate 61,240 downwards.
CCGTCATCGACGTCGTCCATGAGCGGCATCGCGGCGGCGTGGACCTGACGACGTCGGCCGACCTCCAGTGGGGCCCCGGCACACGCGCGCGCATCACCGCGTCGTTCATCCAGCCCGAGCATCAGCAGTTGGCCCTCGCAGGAAGCGAGGGTCGCATCGACCTGCCCGGCAACGACGCCTTCACCAGCTGGCGGGCACCCAGCACGCTCGTCGTCGACGGTCACGTCGAGGAGTTCGCGCCCGTCGACGCCTACCGGATCATGGTCGAGCAGGTGAGCACCGTGATCCTTGGAGGGACCGGCTGGGTCGTCCCGCCACGTGACTCCCTAGCGGTGGCCCACCTTCTCGACATGCTGCGAACCGAGGGCTGACCTAGCCTGATCGGGTGAAGCACCTGCTGACGCGGCTCATCGTGACGGCCATAGTCGTCGCGTCGATACCCCTGATCGCCTCTCCCGCCACCGCCGCGACCGACCCCACGATCCCGGGGGCCATCGCCCGCGAGCGGACCGGCGGCGACCTGCGCGCCAGCCGGGCGATCGCCTCGAACAGCGAGTACACGCGGCACCGCGTCACGTACCGCAGCAACGACCTGACCATCAGCGGCATCATGAACCGGCCCCGCGGCGAAGGCCCGTTCCCCGTCGTGATCCTCGCCCACGGCTACATCGACCCGAAGGTCTACTGGAGCGGCCAGGGGTTCATGCGCGAGCAGGACTGGCTGGCCCGCAACGGCTACGTCGTGATCCATGTCGATTACCGCAATCACTCAGGCTCGGACGACGACCCGGACCACGACCTCAACATGCGCATCGGCTACGCGGAGGACGTCATCAACGCTGGGCTCGCCGTCAAGGAGTCCCGCCTCCCGTACCTCGACAAGGACCGCGTGGCGGTGCTTGGCCGTTCGATGGGCGGGGGCGTCGTCTACCAGGCCCTCGCCATCCAGCCCGGCGTCTTCGATGCCGCGGTGACCTACGCCTCGGTGAGCTCGGACCCGGTCGACAACTTCAACCGCTGGCAGCGCAAGCGCTACGACATCGGCGACCGGATCCTCAAGGCGTACGGCGAGCCGCGCAGCAATCCTGCGCTCTGGGCGCAGATGTCGTCACGCAACTACTTCGACCGGATCACCGAGCCGGTACTGGCCTTCCATGGGACCAACGACCGCACCTGCGACATCACCTGGGCTCGTGAGACGCAGGAGGCACTCGAGGAGGCCGGCGTCGATGCCCGCCTCGTGGAGTACAAGGGGGCCGATCACTACTTCTACGGCCCGTGGGCCGACTCGATCCGCAAGGTGGATGCCTTCTTCGACAAGCACCTGCGGTAGTCGCCGTCGCGGGCCGGACGGCGACGGTCAGCCGCCCGCGACCGCCGGGATGATCGACACGTTGGCGCCGTCCGGAGTCGGCGTCTGCAGGTCCTCGAGGAAGCGCACATCGTCGTCATTGACATAGACGTTCACGAAGCGACGGAGTCGGCCCTCGTCATCGAGAACGCGGGCGCCGATGCCGGGGTACTGGGCGTCGAGATCGGCGATGGCCTCCGCGAGGGTGCCGCCGGAGACAGCCACCTCGGCGGCGCCGCCGGTGTAGGTGCGCAGGATGGTCGGGACCTTGAGGGCGATGCTCATGCGTTCTCTCCTGAGTAGGCCGACTCGAAGTCGGCGTAGGCGGGGCTGATGGTGAAGGTGGGCACGGACGTGGGTGCGACGGCGTCGAGGGTCTTGAGGCCGTCGCCGGTGTTGAGGAGGACGACCTCGGCCTCCGGGTCGATGCCGCCCTCGGCCAGCAGCTTGCGGTACGTGGCCACGACCACCCCGCCGGCGGTCTCCGCGAAGATGCCCTCCGTGCGCGCCAGCAGCTTGATTCCCTCGACGATCTCCTCGTCGCTGACGTCGGCGATGGCCCCGCCCGTGCGGCGCACGGCGTCGAGCGCGTAGGGACCGTCGGCCGGGTTGCCGATCGCGAGCGACTTGGCGATCGTGTCGGGCCGGACCGGGCGGATGATGTCCTTGCCCTCGGCGAACGCCTGCGAGACGGGCGAGCAGCCGGTGGCCTGCGCGCCGAACACCTGGTAGGCGCGATCCTCGACGAGTCCGAGCCTGATGAACTCGCGGAAGGCCTTGTCGACCTTGGTGAGAAGTGACCCTGAGGCCACGGGCGAGACATACGCATCGGGGAGCCGCCAGCCGAGCTGCTCGGCGATCTCGAACCCCATCGTCTTGCTGCCCTCGGCGTAGTAAGGACGCAGGTTGACGTTGACGAACCCCCACTCCCGGTTTGCCGCGATCTCGGAGCAGAGCCGGTTGACGTCGTCGTAGTTGCCCTCGATGGCGACGAGGGTTCCGCCGTACACGGCGGTGGTGACGATCTTCCCCGCCTCCAGGTTCGAGGGGACGAAGACGACGGAGTCGAGGCCGGCACGCGAGCCGGCGGCTGCAACGGCGTTCGCGAGGTTGCCCGTTGATGCGCAGGCGATGGTGCGGAAGCCGAGGCGGCGTCCGTTCTCCAAGGCGACTGCCACGACGCGATCCTTGAAGGAGTGCGTGGGATTGCCGGAGTCGTCCTTGACCCACACGGCCCGGGCGCCGAGCTCTCGGGCGAGGTTGTCGGCCTTGACCAGCCGGGTGAATCCCGGCTGGAGGCCGGGACGGGAGGAGGCTCCCGGCTCGACCGGCAGGAGGGCGTCGTAGCGCCACATGCTGGCCGGGCCGGCCTCGATATGCTCGCGCGTCACGGACGCCGGGCGGTACGCAACCTCGAGGGGGCCGAAGCACTCAAGGCAGGCATAGCTGGCGTCGAGGGGGTACTCCGCACCGCACTCGCGGCACGCGAGGGCGTAGGCGGAGCCGAGGAGTGCGCCCTCGGCCGGGCTGAGTGTCTGAGCAGTCATCTGAGGCCTTCCTTCTCATCTGCCCTGTGTCAGGTCGGAATTGGCACCGTGCTGGCGCGGCCTCGGACTGGATGAACCAGTGCATCTCGCAGTTGCGAACGAGTGACGCTCAGTGGTTGCCGGGGCTTCAACGGGCCGTATCCCTCTGCCCCTCTGGATGAGGTATTCAGTTGTGAAGGGAATGAAAGCACATGGGCCCGGACACCCCTGACATCGGGGTCACCGAAGCGGGGTCACAGGTACAGACCGGTGCCGCCGTCGCTGTGGCGGGAGGCCGCAACCGCGTGGATGTCCCGCTCGCGGAGCAGCACGTAGTTGGTGCCCTGCAGCTCGACGAGTCCGCGATCCTCCGGCTCGAACAGCACGTGGTCGCCGATCTCGGCGCTGCGCACATTCGGCCCCACCGCCACGACGGTGGCCCACACCAGACGGCGTCCCATCTGCGCGGTCGCCGGGATGACGATCCCTCCGCTGCTCCTCCGCTCCCGGCCGCCGTCATCTTCACGGACCAGCACACGATCGTGGAGGAGCTTGATGGGCACCGACCCATCCGCATTGGGCGTGATGTCGGGTGCACTCTCGAGGGTCGTCACGCGTTCTCCTACTTGCGACGACGGAAGGCGATGGCGAGCACGCCGACGACCACGACCGCTGCGATGGCGACGCGCTCCGGACGGATGCCGCCGTACTGGTCGGTGAAGATCCCGAGGACGGACCGCCCGGCGCGCCCCGCCAAGGCAGGCGCGGTGGTCTGCGAGCGGAGTTCGGCGATCGAGGCAACGAGCTCCTCGCGAGCAGCGACGACCTCGGCCTGCAGGTCCACGAGGGAGGTGTGCGGGTGCGGGGTCGCGGGGGTCGCGTCACTCATGGGGCCAGAGCCTACGCGACAGCCGCCCCACCGTGGCCAGTGGCAGACTTCGGGCATGCAGCTCTCCCCCGGCGACAAGGCCCCCGCGTTCTCCCTCACCGACGACTCCGGTGCCACCGTCACGCTCGCGAGCCTCAAGGGCAGCACCGTCATCCTGTACGCGTATCCCGCGGCGATGACCCCGGGCTGCGCGAAGCAGGCATGCGACTTCCGCGACAACCTGTCCGTCCTCCAGGCGGCGGGTTACGCCGTGCTCGGCCTCTCCCCGGACAAGCCGGAGAAGCTGGCGGCCTTCAAGGAGCGCGACGGCCTGACGTTCCCGCTGCTGTCCGATCCTGACAGGAATGTCCTGACGGCCTACGGAGCCTTCGGCGAGAAGAAGCTGTACGGCAAGGTCGTCACCGGGGTGATCCGCTCAACCTTCGTCATCTCGCCCAAGGGCGTCATTGAGCACGCGTTCTACAACGTCAAGGCGACGGGTCACGTGGCGAAGCTGATGCGGGACCTCAGCATCGCCGGCTGAGGTCCCTGACACGTAGGCTCAGGATCACGCGGAAGTGGTGGAACAGGCAGACACGCTGGTTTTAGGTACCAGTGCCTTCGGGCGTGCGGGTTCAAGTCCCGCCTTCCGCACAACTTGGTCCCTGCCCAACGGCGTTGAGCAATGCCTTATGGCACATTGACCGCGGTCGATGGATCGGACCAGGACCGCAGTGGGGATCCGGTGGGCGACTTCACGCGCGGACCCGTGCTGCTTCTGGCGCGTCAACGTGGGGCATCCTTCCCCATCGAGATGCCTTGAACGCGACCTACGGTCAGGCCCGGGATCGTCGAGTCAGCCACAAGACGACGCCTGTGATGAGCAGTGCGGTGGCGGCGAGGAAGGTGAACGCGCTCACCACGATGAGCGCCGTGAAAGGCAACCGTGCTATCGGCTCACTGATGACGCCGCCGGCGTCGAGGGTGGCGTCAGCGGATCCCACAATGATCCAGAGCACCAGCGTCACCGCATAGCCGACCACGGCGGCGATCAACACGCTTCGAACCGTCATGACGAGACCTCTGAATCAGGTGTGTGCTGGCGTGAACTGATGCCGATCACGGCCGCGAGAACCATGAAGACCACCGCGCCGGTAAGGGCCCACCCGACCGCAACGATGACAACCAGAAAGCCTGTTACCGGTGTTCCGTCCTGCAGGGCCGCAACTGCGTAGGCGGCTGCGCCCATCAGGATCCCAAGGATCATGCCCTCCCACGCACCGCGCGCGAGAAGGCCCAGGAAGGACGATCCGGTGACGCGTTGAATCGACCAGGTGTGAGTTCGCCACGCGATCACGAGGAGCAGGGTGAGTGCTGCGACGAGGATCTGGGGCGTCGTCGGGCCCGAGATTCCGTCGCGTGCGGCGAGGGACACCCAGGCCCAGACACCGCTGACCAGGAGGCCCATCAGCATGGGCAGGATCCAGGTCCTCCTCGATGTCACGGTCAGACCTCCAGTGGCGCACGGTGACGTCGGGCCACGCGCGGCACCCACGCCAGTGCGATCACCACGGTGACGACTCCGGCGACGACCCCAAACTCCCCCATCACCCACGGACTGGCCGCGACGAACATCAACGGCCACACGCTCTGCACCAGCGAGTTCCACACACCGTGCGCGAAGGTCGCACCCCAGACGTCATGGTGCTTCTCCCACAGGGCACCGACGTAGAAGCTGAACCCGGTGATCGCGACCGCGAAGAACAGCAGACTCGCCCACAGCGGGATACCCGGGTTGGAATACAGGCCCGGCGCGAAGATCACCGGCACGTGATACGCGAACCAGATGATCACCAGGATGAGGTTCGCGGAGAAGAACGAACGCGTCCGTCGCAGTTGCGGCAGCAGGTACCCACGCCAGCCGAGCTCCTCACCGAACGCGAACAACGAGGCCTGCAGGATGCCGAAGATCAGATACGTGGCATCGACGGTGAACCCCAGGTACGTCACCGTCGTCCCCGGAATCAAAGCCAGCACCCCATACGCCACACCCATCGCCAGGGCCGGGATGGTCGCCAGAAGCAGCGTCACGAGAGACGGACGCCCGATGGTGAGCCTCTCCCCCGTGATAACGCGAGCAAGGAGCGCCGACACCGCCGGCACCGCCATGAAGCCAAGGACCAGGGCCTCACCCACAGAGGCATCCACCACATACATCGCAACGATCAGCGGTGAACCAAGGATGACAACAAGGATCAAGAACCAGCGGACAGCCCGATGGGCCCGCTGCTCCACCGTGCGATGCATGTCTGATCGACCCATTGACACGTCCGTCCTGTGCGCCCCCGCGCGGCGGACGATACATGCTGGATGGTGGGTCGGACCTCCGCTGTGCACCCGTGTCACCTGACATGTAAGGTGATGTCAGGATTCCGGAGGGGGAATCGTGTCAGCATCCCAACGGCCGCCAGGGGTGAGCTCGCGCCTCTACCCGATGGCGGACGCCCGGCCAGTGGCTATCTCGGATTCAACAACGCTCGATCTTCCCGTGGTCGTGGACCTGATGTTCATCGATCCCGAGTCTGGCGAGAAGGTGTGGTACTTCGAGGCTGTCGTTGACTACGACGACTCCCTGGTGCTGCGCTCCCTGACCATGTGGAAGAAGGATGGCCTGGACGTCGTCCGCCTCCAGCATGAGTTCCGCTGGGCAAGTCCGCTGGACATCGTCGGGCGCCTGGTGCCCAGGCTTCTGGCAGAGGGCAAGGACGTCTACGCCGTCGATCTCCCCGTGGGTGGGTTTCCCGAAGCCGCAGGGGGGCCTGCCCACGACCCAACCGGGGCACTCACCGATGAATTTCTGGAGTCGATTGCGAGGGAGTACCTGAACCTCGGCCGCGGCTACGCCGATGAGCTATCCACACGATTCCTCGTCTCCAAGCGCACGGTCGTGAGCTGGGTGGAGAAGGCCCGACGCCGCGGCATCCTGTCGCCGGTTCGCCCCGGCCAGTTCGGTGGTCACATCATCCCCAAGAGCGAGCGGAGACGCTAAGCGGCGGCCATACACCGGATTTTCTTCCTTACACGTTGTATGCTCTTCTGGTCTGCGCCGCTAAGGGAGTCTCATGCGCCTGCCACGAATCACCGCTGTCCTCGCGTCGATCGCTATCGCCGCAGGCGGGCTCCTCATCGCTGCGCCCCCTGCGTCCGCTGCGATCACCCAGTGCGCGGTCACTCAGGTGGGTGATGCCTACTACAAGCCCAATTTCGCACGTCCGACAGCCAGCTTCACCGTGACGGTAACGGTAGATAGCCTTTCGATGGTGGCTGTCCAAGGATGGAAGACCGTTGGCGCGTCAAACGCCGGATTCAGTGAGCCACCCGGAATGCGCTTCGGTCCCGGCACGCAAACAAGTGCCCAGTTCGAGGGGATTCTCCCCATCGACAAGAACGCATTCCAGTGTTTCGACTTCCTCAGTGGTGCTTCATCAAGTGCGACCTCTTTCGTCGGTGGGGACCTGCCTGCACCGTCAGCTCCCGACGCGACGGTGACCTGTACCGCGACACCCGCGAACCCGTTCATCGGTGACACGGTGACCGTTACCAGCACGGTCACGAACGCCAGCGCCTACGACTCGACGACCGCCACAGTGGCGCAGGGTTCGGGGACTCCTTCACCGTCCCCTGTGACGTTCACGGCGGACGCGACGGGGGCGACGTTCACGTGCGCGGGATCTGGCACGAAGTCCGGGGTAACGAAAACGGCGTCCGCCACAGCGACCGTCCCGGCGGGCCAGTCGTTGCCTGACCCGAGCAATTTCATGAACGGTAGCTCCGCGTGGGGCGATTTGACCACCGCTGCCTCGGGCAACCCAACCCGGACGCTCACGTTGTCGCTCACTCCGCCGGCCGGCTGGCGCACCGAATGGTCCCCAGCGATGCCTGCCGTGCAGGCATGCGGCGCCACGGTCGATTACACGCCGTCACTGGTCCGCGATGGTGTGACGAACAGCAACTCGCCCATCACGTTGACTGTGTGGACGATGACCACCCCTTCGTGTGACCTGCCTGCACCGGTGCTCAAATCGGCGAACTTCGCGACGAACGGTGACATCAACGTCAACTACACCCCGCCGACAGGGCTTCCGGGCTTGCAATTGTTCGCGAACTGGAACGCCCCGGCGAGCGGGCAGAGCGGCAAGGATGTGTCGTTGGGCGCCCCGACCGGAACGAGCACCATTCCTGCCGGAGTGCGTATGCCGTCGAACGCGAAGGTGACGCTGTACCTGAAGGCCGGGTCGACGCTGACGTCGGCATCGTCGAACGAGGTGACCGTCACGTCGCTGCCGCCGACCATCCTCTACCCGGCTCTTTCGGGAGTGGAGGGGTCCCCCATCAAGTCTGTGTCCCCGAACGTGTCGTCGGACATGGCTCAACGTATGCGGAATGCGGGCTACGAGTACACGTGGTTCGGCCCGGTACCGAAGGGTCTGTCGATTGACAGGCAGACCGGTGAAATCTCCGGCACTCCCACTATTGGAGTAGGGCACACCTATCTTGTGAAGATCTCCTCAGCTGGCTACCCCGAGGCTCGGTCGTCGGTTGTCGTTGATATCAAGGATCTTCCCCCTGTCGCCGGGGGCCTGGTGTACCAGCAGCAGATCACTGATGTCGGCGCCCCCATCTCCGTGAAGCCGAAGGTGAACGCCAACGGCAAGACCCCTGCGGGTTTCTACGCCCCAGACCTGTGCTCACGTTTTCCGGGCTTGACCATCAACGTGCAGACAGGTGAGATCACCGGAACGCCCCTACTGCCCGCCCGCGGCACCGTCAAGGTCGTCGCCGTCGCCGCACGCGGCCTCGGCGATGTGGACGGGTGCCGGACCCCACCGACCAACAAGACACTGGCCGACGGGACCGCTTCCTTCACCATCAACGCGTCAGCACTGGCTTTCTCCTACCCGCAAACCACCGGTGTCGCCGGGTCCCCGCTCACCATCACCCCGACCACGTCACCGGCAGCTGACCCGTCAATCACCTACACGGTCAACCCAGCCCTGCCGGCCGGCCTGAACCTGGACCCCGCCACCGGAGTCGTATCCGGCACCCCGACAGCGGCGGTATACGGCAACCACCACACCGTCACCGTCACCAAGGCCCAGACCGGGTTCCCCACACAGACCTCGACCGCGGACCTGATCCTCAACATTTCCCCGATCCCCGCAGCCGCAGGCGCTTTGCCCGCCTACCCGACCAAGACGTCGACCGTGTCAACACCCGCGCAGGTCGCCCCGAGCGTGCCCGTGGGATTCACCGGCACGTACGTTCTCGATCCCGCCTCAGCCACCGCCGGGATGACGATCGACCCCGCCACCGGCGTGATCTCGTGGACCCCCGCCACGGTTGGTGCATCCACCGTGACCGTCACCGTGGTGACCCCGGGTGCGGGGGCACCACAGGCGCTGCCTCCGTTCACGTGGACCGTCACCTCAGCGTCCACCGCAGGGAAGTCGGCGCCGCCCCCGACAGCGGGCGGCCAGCAGGCTGCGGGGCAAACCGGCGGCAAGGGCGGATCGAACCCCGACTACCGCGCCACGTGCACTCCCGAACCGGGCACGATCTTCCCAGCGGAGATGTACGGCTCGGTCGGGTCGACATTCACGATGCCCGCAAACGTGAAGGAGCTGGCCCCCGGGTCCGTAGCCACCGTCATCGCTGGCGCCCTTCCGGCAGGTCTGCGCATGTACGCCACGGACGGTGTCATTGCCGGAACACCGGAGAAGGCGAACAACGGGCATGGCCCTGTCACCATCGCCGTCACCGCCCCCGACGGCACCCGTCGTGTCGCAGAGGTGAACTTCGCCATCGACGACCCGCACCACGGCGTCAACTACCCGGACGATGTGGTCGCCAGCGTCGGCCAGCCAATCACTGTCACACCGTTCACCGCGAACGAGCACGGCGCCACCACGTACAAGATCACCTGCGGGTCGCTGCCAGACGGCCTGTCGTTGAACACTCGGACCGGTGAGATTTCCGGCGTTCCCACGACCGAGAACCAGTATCCAGACCCGGTGCACGTGTCCGTCACCGACGACTACGGCACGACCACATCATCGTTCCTCGTCCCCGTCTCGGCCACTGTGGCGCCATGGATCCGATACCCGGAGTTCTCCCAGATCGGGATCGGTGACAAGGCGACGATCACCCCGACCACGTCAGGTCTTCCCAGCGGGGGAACATTCACCATCAACGGTGACCTGCCCGCAGGAATGACCTTCAATCCGTCGACCGGTGTCATCTCCGGCAAGCCGAAGTTCGGCGACGACCAGCGCGTCTACGAACCCACCATCACCTACCGGACCGCCGACGGCGCCGGCCTTGCCGAGACGTGGGCGTCGATGAACGTGACCAAGCACGCCGTCCCGATGGCGGCGGTGTCGAAGAAGGCGACCGCGAAGCTGAAGGCGGGCAAGCAGGTCGTGCTCATCTCCAAGGTGAAGCACCCGAAGTGGGTGTCCATCTCGGAGGCGGTCAAGTGCACCGGTGGCTGCACGTGGAAGCTGAACAAGAAGACAGGAAAGCTCGTGGTCACGCCGTCAACCAAGGCCAAGCGCGTGTCCGTGTCGATCATCGGTGACCCGGTCGGCAAGCCGTACACCGAGCAGTACGCCGACCACGCGTGGTCCCGGTCGTGGAAGGTGACGCGCTAGCGTGATCAACCGTGTCGGCTGACCTTGCCGTCGAGTCCGCATCGCGCCGTCGTCACCTGAAGCACCTGGGCTGGCTGATCACGGCCGGTCTGGTCATCGCTTATGTGGCGGTGCTGCTGACCTATCAGCGCTCACTGTCGGAGGACTTCGTCACGCCCCGCCCCGAGGCCAACGAGGTCGCGGTGTCGCTGGTGCCGACGAACGTCTACGCCGCCGAACGCAAGGTCAACATGTCCGTCCTGCTGTTCCCAGGCCGTGACTATCTCGACCCCGACGGCCGGCTGACCCAGCCGGTCAGCGTCCTGATCACCCCGAGCGTCACGGCGACGGAGATCACCTTCGCCGCCGGCCGGGTGCCCTCCCCGCATGAGGTCATGCTCCCGGTGAGCGGGTTGGTGCAGAACTACCCCTTCGACCGCTACTCCTTCACCTACACGGTCTCAGCGAGCACCGTTTCCAATGGAGAGACCATCGGGGTCCCGCTGACCGTCTCAACGTTCTTCCGGGTCCCCGGGTGGTCGCTCTCCGCGCAGGACAGCCAGACCTTCCTAGGCCTCCAAGAGGTGATCACGGGATCCATTGCGCGCGACTTCTCAACCATCGGGATCGCTCTGCTGTTCCTGACGCTGATGATCATCATCGTGTCGCTGGTCATTCGGGTCGTCCGCTCCGTGGCCACCAATCAGATGGAGCTGACCATTGCGATCGCAGCGTGGTTCACCGCCTTGCTGTTCGCCCTCGTGCCACTCCGCAACGCTTTCCCCGGCCAGCCTCCTCTGGGCAGCTGGATGGACATCCTGGTGTTCTTCTGGGTCGTCGCCATCGTGATGGTGTCGCTTGCTCTCGTCGCCAGCATGCTTCTGCATCGCGCCCGCTCCTCCGCGGACGAGCCCGCGGAGCCGACGACCTGATCAACGGCAGCGGGACAGCCACTGCGCGCGCGTGGTGAACGCAGTGCCGGAGACGACACTGCGCAGCCCCCGCCTATCACGTCGGCCGAGCGATACGATTCCGTCGACCACGACCATCACAGCAAGCCCGGGAATGCCCAGGGCCGCGAAGGGAATCCACCACAGGGCCCAGCGGATCGTCAGGGCCCACCATCCCGCCGGCTCACCGGTGGTGCGGGACAGCGGCACCAGATCCGCCGCCGAGATTCCCGGTCCCGCGCTGTCATTCCGCAGGCCGGGGACGACCACGAAGAGCACGAGCGAGACCACCAACGATGCCCCCGCCAGCTGGAGAGCGGATGCCGCCACGTCGATCCCGGCCAGGCCGAGGAGCAGCGCCGCGATGACGAATACGAACGCGAACGTGTAGATGTCCATCGCGTTCGCCAGGGCGATCCGCCGTCGAGTGGGAGGATCGACGTCATCCTCCTTCTCCGGCCGGGGCGAGGGCAGGTAGCGGATCAGCCACCACCCGAGCACCCAGCCCACAAGGCCACCGAGAGTGTTGGTCAGCAGGTCGTCGACGTCGGCCAGGCGATAGGGGCATGGCATCAGGCCCCACAGTCCGGTTCCCTGCGTCGCCTCGATCAGCAGCGAGACAGCGAAGGAGATCCCGAGGGCTGAGAGGACACCACGTCGCCACCGATAGGCCAGCAGGAAGCCCAGGGGCACGAAGAACACGATGTTGATGAACACCTGCAGGAACACGCCGGAGGTGAGCGTGTCGATGAGTCCGTTGCTCGTGGCGTACGCCGCCACATCGCCCAAGGAGGCGAACGGAGTGGTCTGCCAGTAGGAACGCAGCCCAGCCCCGGTGCACAGGTCGGGATCGGACGTGTCCGGGAACGGGAACGTCGTGAAGGCGAACAGGGAGCACGCATAGAGGACGGTCGCCACGGACACGACAGCGGGCCAGCCCCGCCATCGCCCGTACCTGCGGTACTGCCAGTGCACCCAGGGAACGAGGAAGAAGAAGGCGAGCAGACCGAACACTAGGAAGGAGTCACGGAACTCCTCACGCCACGCCCCCACTCCCCCAACCCAACCGCGTGTCAGGTGGCCCGGGGTCTAGGAAGCGAGCAGTTCGGCCAGCACAGGCGCCAGCGACCGGAGCGCCCGGCCGCGGTGACTGATGGCGTCCTTCTCCGCGGCCGACATCTGCGCTGTGGTGACGTCATGTCCAAGGGGCACGAAGATCGGGTCGTACCCGAACCCATTCTCGCCACGTCGCTCGCGCAAGAGGGTGCCTTCGACCGAGCCCTCGACGACGCGCTCCGTGCCATCGGGAAGTGCGACGGCGGCTGCGCACATGAACGAGGCTCCACGTCGGCGGTCCGGGGTGTCCTCGATCTGCGCGAGCACGAGGTCGAGGTTGGCGTCGTCGTCACCGTGGCCTCCGGCCCAGCGAGCACTCAGGACCCCCGGCATGCCGTTGAGTGCATCGACGCAGAGCCCGGAGTCGTCGGCCACGGCGGGCAGGCCCGTGGCCTGGGCAATGGCTCTGGCCTTGAGCAGCGCGTTGCCGGCGAAGGTCGACTCAGTCTCCGGGACCTCTGGGGCATCCGGGAAGGCGTCGAGGCTGAGGATCTCGACGTCGAGGCCCTCCGCCTCGAGGATCCGGTGCAGTTCGTCGAGTTTCTTGCGGTTGCGCGTCGCGAGGACGACCTGCGAGGCCACCTCAGCCCCGAGCGGTCAGCGGGGCGGCAAGCGCCTGCTGCTGCAGCGTGGCGAGTTGCGCGCAGCCGTCACCCGCGAGGGCAAGCAGCCGGTCCAGCAGCACGCGGTCGAAGGGCTCCTGCTCGGCCGTGCCCTGCACCTCGACGAAACGACCGTCACCAGTCATGACCACGTTCATGTCGGTGTCGGCGTTGACGTCGTCGTCGTAGTGGAGATCCAGGCGCGGTTCACCCTCCACGATCCCGACGCTCACGGCGGCGACCGAGCCCTTGAGCGGGTTCACTCCGGGAGCGAGGAGGCCGTTCTGCTGCGCCCACGCGATCGAGTCGGCGAGCGCCACGTAAGCACCGGTGATGGCCGCGGTGCGGGTGCCACCGTCGGCCTGCAGCACATCACAGTCGATGAGGATGCTGTTCTCGCCCAGCACCTCCATGTCGACGACGGCACGCAGGCTGCGCCCGATCAGTCGGGAGATCTCCTGCGTGCGGCCGCCGAGCTTGCCCTTGACCGACTCGCGCTGGTTGCGGGTGTTGGTCGCGCGCGGGAGCATCGCGTACTCCGCGGTGACCCAGCCCTTGCCCGAGCCCTTCAGCCAGCGGGGGATGTCGGACGAGAACGACGCGGTGCACAGCACGCGCGTGCGGCCGAACGACACCAGGGTCGATCCCTCGGCCTGCTCCAGCCATCCCCTCTCGAAGGTGATGGGTCGAAGCTGGTCAGCGGCGCGTCCGTCGGATCGGGTCATGGTGGTTACGGTAGCGAGCGTGACGTCCCGGCCCTCGCGCACGCCCGTGGTGCTGCTCGAGGTGGCCAACGCGGTGTCCGGAACGGGCAACGGGATCGTCATGGTGGTGCTCCCTTGGCTCGTGCTCGAGCTCACCGGATCCGCGGCCGCCGCAGGGCTGCTCGCCGCGGTGTCCACGCTCCCAGCCCTCGTGGTCGTCCCCCTCATCGGTGCTGCGGTTGACAGGTACGGACGCCGCGTGGTGAGCGTGGTGTCGGACCTCGCGTCCGCGGTCTCCGTCGTGGCCTTTCCGATCGTCGGCTGGCTGATCGGGCTCGACTTCGCGTGGGTGCTCGTCCTCGCCATCATCGGGGCGAGCCTGGATCCCGGCGGCTACACCGCCCGCAAGTCGCTGATCATCGACGCCTCGCGTGCCGGTGGCGTGCGACTCGAGACACTCAACGGAGTACACGAGTCCCTGTTCGCGGCAGGCTGGGCGGTGGGTCCGCTGATCGGGGCCGCCCTCATCGCGAGCGTCGGCGCGGTGTCGGCCCTGTGGGTGCCGGCGGTCCTGTTCATCGTCGCCTCCGCGAGCATCGCCTGCATGCGCGTGCAGGACTCCGGACGCGAGGCCGTCGAGGCGGGTGCCGCCGACGTGAGCGGCTGGCGGGGGCTCACGCGCGGGTTCGCGACCCTGCGCGCCGATGCTGCACTGCGCACGCTGACAATCGCGATCATGGTGCTGGCCGGGGTCTACCTGCCCACCGAGACCGTCCTGCTGCCCGTCCACTTCGAGTCCCTCGACTCGCCCACCGGCCTGGGCATCGTGATCGGCGCCCTGGCCGGCGGATCGGTGATCGGCGCGTTCGCCTACGGCTGGCTGTCCGCACGCATGACGCAGTACCGGATCATCATCGTGGCCTTGGTGGGCACGATGGTCGGCGTCATCCCGATGGCCCTGCTCCCGGGATTGCCTCTGCTCGTCTTCGCGGGGTTCGTGCTCGGCCTCAGCTGGGGTCCCATGCAGCCGCTGCTCAACACCGCGGTGCAGCGCAGGGTCCCTGCGCAGGAGCAGGGCCGGGTGTTCAGCGTGCAGCTCACGGCGTTCTACGTGTTCCCGCCCGCGGCGATGCTGCTCACCGGGATCGCCACCCAGCGATGGGGTGTATCGGTGGTGTACGTGGCGCTCGCGGTGCTGCTGATCATCGTCTGCGCAATCACCGTGGCGCTGCCCGCGATCCGCAGCATCGACGGTCCTACAGCTCGACCACCAGGCCCGGCTCCGCAAGCGTGATCGGCCCGTCGAACTCGGCCTGTGCCTCGGACAGCACGATCGCTGGCTCATTCCAGGCGACGAGGTGCGTGAGCATCAGCTGACCTGCCTGCGCCTCGCGGACGACGCGTCCGGCGTCCGCACCGCTCAGGTGCACATCCGGCGGATTGCCGGCACCGACGAAGGAGGCCTCGAAGAGCGCCAGGTCCGCACCTCGGGCGAGGTCGACCAGGGCGTCGGTCGGTCCTGTGTCGCCTGAGTAGACCAGGCTCGCGGTGGCGGTGTCGACACGGATCGAGTAGGCCACGACCGGATGGGCGGCGCGCACGGTGCTGATGCGGAACGGCCCGACCTGTTGCACGTCGCGCAGCACCTCGAACACGAACTCCGCATCCAGCGGCCTCGGGTCCTCGAGGCCGTAGATCCCCTGGAGCCTGCTTCTCGTGTCCGAAGGCCCGAGCACCGAAAGCCGCTGGGTCGTGGGCTGCGGGGCGTAGTGGCGCTGCACGAACAGCGAGGCCAGGTCGACGCAGTGATCGACGTGGCAGTGGCTCAGGACCACCGCGTCGAGCGCCCCAGGCCACACGAGCTCGACGTGCTGCTGCAACGCGCCGAGGCTGCCGTTGCCGAGGTCGAGGACTATTCGGTGCCCGTCCTCCTCAAGCAGGTAGCACGATGCGGGGGACGCGGCATTGGGAAAGGACCCAGCGCAGCCGATGATCGTGAGCCTCACGGCAGGACCTGCACGGCCCCGATCTCCGGACCGAGGAAGCGGCGCCCAAGGCGCTGGAAGTCGCGCGGATCGCCCGACACCAGGAACTGGTGCTCGGGGTCCGACAGTCCGGGATCGCGCAGCAGGTCGTTCGCGACGAGGGTGCGGTAGACGTCCTTGGCCGTCTCCTCCGCGCTGCTGACGAGCGTGACGTCCTCGCCCATGACGTAGGCCAGCACGCCGGTGAGCAGCGGGTAGTGCGTGCAGCCGAGCACGAGGGTGTCGACCCCGGCCTCCTTCACCGGGGCGAGGTAGCCCTCGGCGGCGGCGATCAGCTCCGGGCCGGACGTGATGCCGGCCTCCACGAACTCGACGAACCGCGGGCAGGCCACAGACGTGACCTGGATGTGCGGGGCCGCCATGAAGGCGTCGATGTACGCACCCGAGGTGATAGTGGCCTGCGTGCCGATGACCCCCACGTGGCCTGAGCGCGTCGCGGCCGCAGCACGTCGCGCGGCGGGGTGCACCACCTCGACGACCGGGACGTCGTAGCGCTCGCGGGCATCGCGCAGCGTCGCCGCGCTCGCCGAGTTGCAGGCGATGACCAGGAGCTTGACGCCGTCGTCGACGAGCTGGTCCATGATCTCCAGCGAGAACGAGCGCACCTCCGCGATCGGGCGCGGGCCGTAGGGTCCGCGCGCGGTGTCGCCGACGTACCGCACGGGCTCGTGCGGGAGCTGATCGATGACGGCGCGGGCGACGGTCAGGCCGCCCACCCCGGAGTCGAAGATCCCGATGGGGGCGTCGTTCACGCCGAGGACTCCTGCCAAGAAGGCGGCCACATGCCCAGCGACGCGGGCATGCCACCCGAGGAGGAGGGCAGAATCCAGACCGCGTCGCCCGGGCGCAGGACGGTGCCGAGGCCGTCGCCGAGACGGATGTCGCGCCCATTGACGTAGACGTTCACGTAGCGCCGCAGCCCGCTCTCGTCCAGCAACCGGGCCGCCACGCCCGGGTAGCGCGCGTCGAGCACCCCCAGCAGCCCGGAGACGGTGGGCTCCACACCCACGGCACCCGCCTCGACCGAGGCCTGCCGCTGGCCCCCGGTGAGGTCGGCGAGGGCCTGGGGAAGGCGCACGTGGACCGGCATGGGCCAAGGCTAGAGGGAGGTCTGCTGTGATCCACGCCACAATCGTTACCAATTCGTTATTCGCGCCAATGGTTTGTCAACTTGCCGCCTTGGGCGAAGAGGAGAAGCGTCGGAGCGCCCGGGTATCCGGGACCAAGGGAGCCGACCGTTCGTCGGCGGGGAACGGAGAGTCATGGACGTATTGAGTTTGACCTACGGTCAGTTCCAGACCGTCTACAACGTGCTGTCGTTCGCACTGGCCTCGATGATCGCGACCACGGTGTTCCTGCTCGCGGCCATGGGCCGGGTGCTGCCGCGCTACCGCCAGGCCATCATCGTGTCCGCGATCGTCACACTCATCGCGGCCTACCACTACTGGCGGATCTTCAACTCCTTCGAGGCTGCCTATGTCGCCGTGGGCGAGGGCGATCCCCTCGCCGAGGGCCGGACGATCATGGACGTCACCTACGCGCTCGTCGCGGGCGAGGGCTTCAACGAGGGCTACCGCTACGTCGACTGGATCCTCACGGTCCCGCTGCTGCTGTTCGAGGCGATCGCCGTCCTCGCGCTCGCACCGCTCGTCCGTCGCGGCCTCATGCTCAAACTCATCCCGGCCGCCATCGCGATGATCGTGCTGGGCTACCCCGGCGAGATCAGCGCCGACACCACGACCAAGGCGATCTGGGGCGCGCTCAGCACCATCCCGTTCCTGTTCATCCTCTACGTGCTGTTCGCCGAGCTCTCCAAGAGCATGCGCACCCAGCCGGAGCAGGTGCGCAAGGACCTCAACGGCCTGCGCTGGCTGCTGCTGGCCACCTGGGGCGTGTACCCGATCTCCTACATGTTCCCGATGTTCGGGTTCGACGGCCCGGACGCGTTCGTGTGGCGCCAGGTCGGCTACTCGATCGCGGACGTGCTCGCCAAGTGCTGGTTCGGCCTGCTGATCTACAAGATCGCCCGCGAGAAGAGCCGGTACGACAGCCCGCAGTTCGCCGAGGACGAGTTCAAGGAGGCGCCGTCCAGCATGGGAGGGGATCGCGCCTGATCCACATCGGCTGATCAGCCGATCAGCCGACTGCACGCACTGGAGCCCCCGGCCGTCAGGCCGGGGGCTCCAGCAGTTGCTGGACGATGCCGTCCTGCACGTAGGTCAGCCACCCGTACAGCTCGACCAGAGGCGCGCGCGAATCATCCGGCGCGAGGTCGGCGAGCTCGTCGTGGCTGTCGTCGGTGATCCCGAGGCGGGACCCGAGAACCAGCCGTGCGTCGTTGAACATGCCGAGCCAGTTGGCCAGCCGCTCCCCGGTGAGGTCCAGGACGACGCCGCCCTCCGCGCTGGTGGTCACGTCGGCCGCGACCGCACGCGCATCGCGGGACTTGCGCTCGCGCAGGTCGCGCTCGGTGAACCGGCGGAACTCCGCCGAGGCCTCGTCGTCATCGACGAAGGCGTCGGGCAGCAGTCGGAGCACGGCTGGATCCTCCGAGGGCGCGGCATGCGGATCGATGCCGACCAGCGCCGCCAGGGGATCCGCGGCCGGCTCGTCCGGCACGCCCACGAGGTCGACCAGCTGCTGGGCCAGGCTCGCGAGCAGCGCGGCCTCCACCTCCGCCAGCTCGATCCGGGCACCCCGCTCACCCGACGCCGTGGGCAGGATCCGGACCATCAGTCATCCCTCTGCATCGTCGCCCACAGCCCGTAGCCGTGCATCGCGGTGACGTCTCGCTCCATCTCCTCGCGCGTGCCCGACGAAACCACGGCTCGCCCCTTCTCGTGCACGTCCATCATCAGCTTCTCCGCCATCGCACGGTCGTAGTGGAAGTACTCCATGAAGACGTACGTGACATAGGACATCAGGTTCACGGGATCGTTCCAGACGATGGTGATCCACGCGCGCTCCGTCGTGACGACGGTCTCGGGCTGGACGATCTCCGCGGGAGCCACCGACATGGCTCCCATCCTGCTACCTCGTCACCCGGATGGGGATCTCGGTGGACGTGTTCGCCTGGATCCCGCCACGCTCGACCGCCACGACGCGGTAGGTGTACCGACCCTTGTCGTTCGGCGTATCGGCGACCAGGCGTGCGCGCCCACGCCCGTTAACCGTGGCGGCGGAGACCGTCTTCCAGCGCTTGCCCTTGAGCAGCTGGAGCACCACCTGCTGGCCGGCGACGGCAGGACGCGCCCACGCGCGCACGACGACCGAGCCGTCGCGCGGCACCCTCGCGGACTTCGGGGTCGCGGTGACGAGGGAGAGCACCTGGACCGTCACGGGGGCGCTCTCGCCCTGCGTGCGCGCGTCCTGGGCCGGCACGTACACCCGCCAGAAGCCGCCCTGCTGGGGTGCCACCTCGAAGGCCACGGCTCCATCCGGGCCGACGGCGGCCGAAGCAATGTCGGTGTAGCGGCCCTTGCCGGGCGACGGCTTGAACTGCAGCACAGCCGGGACACCTGCCAGCGGAGCACCCGCCGAGGCCACCGTGGCCGTGACCTGGAGCGGACTGCCGAACACCACGGATGGCGGTGCCGCGGCTGTCACATCGGTTGAGGCCGGGGCAAGCGACTGCGCGTAGGAGCGCAGCAGCGGCCACTGCGCAGGATCCTCGCCGCCGACCGTCCAGAAGGCGGCTGCACTGAGCCCGAATTCCCCGACCAGCTGCGTGCGCGCCAGCACCGCCTGGGGACCGACCCACCACATGATGCGCTTGGCGACGCAGGTCTGGCGCGCACCGCTGGCGTCCGTCCACTCGAGCTTCTTGTCGTACGTGACCCAGTTCTCCTGGTCCTTGTCCGACCACTGGATCCGATCCGGTGTCACCCCCGCCGAGGCGAGGGCCCCGGGGATGTTCGCATCGGTCACGGACGTCATCCCGGTGAGCGACTTGTAGGCGGACGTGCTCGAGCTCGGGCAGGTGCCCTCGAGCATGAACGAGCTGCCCTGCTTGCGCGTCCATGCGCGGCCGTAGGTCGGCACGCCGATCTGGAGCTTGGCCGGGTCCATCACCGATGCCGAGTACGCCACGATCGAGCGCACCCACGGCATCGGCGCGATCGGCCCGATGCCGTGCACGTGGTAGTCGTAGGCCATGATCCGGATGCGGTCGACGGCCGGTGCGATCGCCGCCATGTTGTAGACCCAGTAGCCCGTTCGGTCGCCGCATGCGCCAGAGGTGCTGCACGGCGGCGGGATCGTCACCGAGAGCAGCTTGCCCTGCGCATCGAGCGCAGCGCCGAGCTCAGTGACGAAGGCCGTCCAGTTCGGCTGCGTCGCCCCCCAGCTCGATGATCCGTCGGAGAAGGCGAACGTCTCGTAGTCGAGGTCGATGCCGTCGTACCCGTTCGACGTCACCAGGTTGACGATCTCCTGCACGTGCGCGGTCCGCTTCGCCGGATCGGCGAGGGACTTTGCCATCTGCCCCTTGCCCGAGCCATCGGCGATCGCCGGCAGCACGGTCAGCCCGGCCGCCTTCAGCTGGCCCATCGCCCACGCGATGTTCGCCGCACCGTTGGTGAAGTTCGGGTTGATGACGACGCCCACGCTGTCGCCCTTCTTCACCGCGGAGTACCAGAAGGGCGAGACATCGACGAACAGGTCCGCGTTCTGCACCGCGGACGTGACGCCCTGCGGGCTTGCCGGGGTGGTCATCCAGTAGGGCAGCCAGCCGCTGGCGATCCGGGCCGGCCCGTCGGCCCTGGCCGGGTCGGCGGGAGCGCTCACCAGCACGGCACCCACCAGGGCGGACGCCACGAGGGCGACCACGGCCGGGACGTGCAGCAGGGCGGGGAAGGACGGCAGACGGCGCACGGGACACCTTCGTCAGGGGACGGGTCCGCTCCATTCTGCGACACGCCGCCCGGACCCCCCGGGCACCGGGGGTCCCCCGGCCTGTCGCACGATGGACCCCATGCGCTCCGCCCGGCCGCTGCCCCTGCTTGCCCCTGCGGGAGCAGCCCTGGCCCTCTCCGCCCTGCTCCTCGGGCCCCTGGCCCCCCTGGCAGCGGCCGCCCCCACGGAGCGGACCATCGGTGAGCTGATCGACCGGCGCATGGACGACCCCCGCCTCGGCGGCAACGTCGCGGTGCTCGCCGTCGATGCGGCCACCGGCGAGGTGCTCGCCGACCGCGAAGGCACACGCTCGATGCTGCCGGCCTCGAACATGAAGATCGTCACGGCCGTGACAGCTCTGGCCGCGATGGGCCCGGACACCCGGTTCACGACCAGGGTGCGGGCCGGGGCGACGCCCGGCGAGGTGATCCTCGAGGGCGGCGGGGATCCGCTGCTGAGCACCCGTGAGCTGAAGCGGCTCGCCCGGGACACCGCCGCGACCCTGGTCGCCACCGTCCCACCGGGATCGCCCCTGGTGGTCCGCGTCGACGACGACCTGTTCGCGGACGACGGTCGCGAGCCCGGCTGGACCTCGGGCTACATCCCGTCGGTGGTGTCGTCGGTGGAGCCGCTCGCGCGGATCTGGGACTACAGCAAGGACCCGAGCACGAAGGCCGCGGAGGTGTTCGCCAAGCGCCTGCGCGCGCTGGGCTACACCGTCACGATCGGCGAGGATGCCGAGGCGGGCGAGGCGCCGATCCTCGCGGAGTCCCGAGGCCACACCGTCGCCGAGGCTGTTCGGATCATGCTGCGCATCTCGGAGAACAACGTCGCGGAGGTGCTGTACCGCCAGGTCGCCCGCGCGACCGGCAACGTGCCCGACTGGAAGGGCTCACGCCTCGCCGCGGAGCAAGTCGTGGCCGGACTCGGCGTCGACATCGCCGGCACGGCACTGCGCGACGGCAGTGGCCTCTCGCGCGAGGACAGGGTGACGCCCCGGTTCCTGGTCGACCTGCTGCGCGTCGTGCGCGTGACGAACCCCGAGCCGTTCCGCGTCATGTTCGAGAAGGACGCGATGCCGGTGTCGGGCGTCAGCGGGACGCTCGACGACCGCTACGGCCGATTCGTCACCAAGCGGTCACGCTGTGCGCGGGGCGACGTGATGGCGAAGACGGGCACGCTCTTCGACACCATCGGCCTGTCCGGGGTCTCGGCGCCGGGCGATGCGCCGGAGCGGATCTTCTCGATCCTGGTGAACGACCGGCCGCAGCGGTACTCCGCGCTGTCGACGAGGCAGGCCGTGGATGGGCTGACGGCGACGGTCGCCGGCTGCTGGCGTTAGCCGCGCATTCGCGAACGGGCAGCTACCGGCCTCCCGCGAAGGGATTCGTGCCCGGCAACTGCCCGCTCGCGAGAAAGATCGCGGGCTGGCTAGCGGCGAGGGCCGCCGTCACCGCCGTGGCCGCCGCGACCGCCGCGGTCGCCGCGACCGCCGTGGCCCATGCCGCGCGCAGGCGCGGACTCGAGGGCCGTCGCGACGGCGTCGGCCTCGGCCTGCGTGAGAGTGCCCTTGGTGACGAGCCCGGCGAGCACCGTGCTGCGCGCGGCGTCGCGCTCGGCCTCGTGCTCGGCATGGCTCGCCTCGCGCACGGGCTCGAGCGCGTCATGCACGGCCTTGAGGTCGGCCCGCGTGACCGTGCCGGCAGCCACGAGGGCGCGCAGGCCACCGCGGTCG
The DNA here is from genome assembly GCA_017856385.1 of Actinomycetota bacterium. Classification (GTDB taxonomy): domain Bacteria; phylum Actinomycetota; class Actinomycetes; order S36-B12; family S36-B12; genus UBA10649. Next base: position 38,761 of record JAFMFD010000006.1, on the reverse strand, counting down.
GCGTCGGCGATGGCGTCCGCCTTGGCCTTGGTGAGCGTGCCCTTCGCGACGAGGTCGGCGAGCACAGCGGCCAGGTCGGCCTCCATCCGCGCGTGGTGGTCCTCACGGTCGGTGTCGCGCGCGGCCTCGAGGGCGTCGTGGATGGCGCGCAGCTGAGTCGTGGTGAGGGTGCCGTCGGCCACGAGTGCCGCGAGCGGGCCCCGGGACCCCGAGTGCCCGCGTCCGCCATCATCGGCGAGCGCGGCGGCAGCACCGCCGAGCACGAGGGCGGTGGCGGCACCTGCGGAGACGAGGCCGAGGGTGATCCTGCGTGTTGTCTTCATGGCGATCCTTCCCGCGATCCGCGTGGACGGTGTCCGCACGGGGAGCCCGGGCTGTCCGACCTCCGTCATCAAGGGTGGTCGCGCAACGTTGGCGGACGACGGGAGCGCGGTAAGCGTCCGGTAAGGGTCGATCAGCGCAGCGCGCGGGCGATCTCGCCGGCAGCGCGGGCCACCCGCTGGCCCACCTCCTGCTCAGGCAGCTCGCGCAGCGCGAGCACTCCGACGCTCGCCTCCAGGCCGGGCACTCCGGGGATCGGGACGGCGAGTCCGTAGGCACCCTGGGGACCATCGCCCGTGGTGACGACCCACGGCGGCTCCAGGGGTCGGCCCGCCATGGTGCGGGCCGCGAGGATGGCGCGGCCCGTCGCGGTGTTCTCCAGCGGCTGGCGTGCACCGGGGCGCAGCCCCACATGCAGGTCCGAGCGTGCGGGCTCCACGACGACGGCCGCCAGGCCGTCGGGGCCGTCCACGATGGTGAGGACGGCGGTCGCGCCGACCGCATCGGCGAGCAGTCGCAGGGCGGGCAGCGCGGTGTCGCGCACGACGGGCTGGAGCTGCCGGCCGAAGGCCAGCACCCCGAGGCCCAGGCGGCAGCGCCCGTCGGTCGAGCGGCGGACCAGGGCGTGCTGTTCGAGGGTGACGACCAGCCGGTAGACGACGGTGCGGCCGATGCCGAGCATGGCCGCCAGCTCCGTGACGGTCAGCCCCTCCGGGGACTGCGCGACGACTTCCAGGACGCGCAGCCCCCGGTCGAGGGTCTGTGAGGTCTCGGCAGCCATGACGGTGCCTGCGCCTCTGCCTAGGCCTTGGCCAGGCCCTTCACGCGGAACGCGCTCACGATCAGCACGATGCCGCTGATGACGACGAAGATGCCGAAGATCCACGTCAGCAGCACGATGTCCGCCGGCGTGATCAGGATGATGATGCCCAGGAGCAGGCTGACGATGCCGCCGAAGATGTTCCAGCCGCGGCCGTCCTTGTACTCGCCGGCCTCGATCAGCTGGCCGATGCCCTGGAAGATGAAGCTGATACCGACGAAGAGGGCGAGCAGCCACACCGCATCGATCGGGGAGTCCTCGACGACGAAGCCGCGGAAGGCGAACAGGCCCAGGATGAGCGACAGTGCACCGCCGATGAACAGCAGGGCGCGCATGCCTCCGGAGATGCCCCGGCCGAAGCCGCGGAAGATCTGGAAGATGCCCGTGACGACCAGCCAGATGGCGAGGATCACGGCGACGACCACCGTGGTCTTGCCCGGCCACACCATGATGAGGATGCCGATGATCAGGCTCAGCAGGCCGAGGAACAAGATCACGCCCCAGGACTTGCTGATCTCCTTCAATGCCGCCGGATCATCCACCACATCGACGTTTGCCATGGACCCACTCCTTCACTGGGCGCACCATGCGCCCCGCCTCACGATAGGGGCGCGCGACCGCATAGCGGTCATGACACGCGAGTGACGGATGTGACTGGTTGCCCCCCGCTCAGGGGGGTGCTGGCGAGCCAGGTGTCGATCAGCTCCTGGATCTCGCCCTCGAGCGCGAGCTGGGAGAGCACCCCGTTGACGCACGTGCGCAGGGGGTTCCCGGTGATGAAGGCCAGGGCGTAGGCGTCCCCACCGGGCTCCCGGAGCAGGTACGGGTCGGACAGCTCCAGGCCGAGGGCCGGCGGCTCGGTGAGCCGGCCGATGACGAAGTCCGCGCGCCGGCCGCCCTCGGCGACGACCCCGTCGACCACCTCGGTGTCGACCGACGCTGTGAGCCACTGCACCTGCGTCGGGCCGAACCCCAGGCCGTCGGCGATGCCGTAGACCAGCGCGGCCTCGAAGCCCTCGCCGCTGCCCGGCTCGCCGTCCACGAACATCGGCTCCTCCGGCGAGCCGAGCAGCGCGACGGTCAGCTGCCCCGGATTGACCACCGTGAGGTTCTCCGTCGAGCACTCGTCCAGCGCGGGCTCGGGAGACGGCTCGACGCTGGCCGCCGGAGGGGTGGCGGAAACCGACGACGCGGCGCCGGTGCCGCATGCGGACAGGCCCAGCAGGGCTGCGAGCCCGGCCGCCGACAGCGCCGCCGTGGCGCGCATGCGGGTCACCGTGCGCAGATCAGGAGCCGCCGTCGGACCCGCCGCCGCGCGGCAGCTTGGCGTGGATCTCCTGGCAGTCGGGGCAGATGGGGAAGCGGGACGGATCGCGGCCCGGAACCCAGACCTTCCCGCACAGCGCCTTGACCGGCGTGCCCATGACCGCACTCTCGACGATCTTGTCCTTCTCGACGTAGTGGGCGAAGCGCTCGTGGTCGCCCTCGTCACCCGAGGTGGTGCGCTCCTCCAGCAGGGTGCCCCCGGACAGGCCGGGGGTCTCGAGCGGGGTCGTCGACATGGGGCGAGTGTAGGCCGGGAACGACGAACCTCACGGAACTCCGTCCCCACATACCCCCTAGGGTATGTGCTAGACTCAAGCCATGGCGACGACGACCCTCACCGAGGACACCTTCTCCGAGACCATCTCCGGCAACGACATCGTCCTGCTGGACTTCTGGGCGGCGTGGTGCGGGCCCTGCCGGAGCTTCGCCCCCGTCTTCGAGAAGGTCTCCGACGCCAACCCCGACATCGTCTTCGGCAAGGTCGACACCGAGGCCGAGCCCGGCCTCGCCGGCGCCTTCTCCATCTCCTCCATCCCCACGCTCATGGTGGTGCGTGAGGGGATCGTGCTGTTCTCCCAGGCCGGGGCGCTCCCCGAGAAGGCCCTGGTCAACCTCGTCCAGGCTGCCCGCGACGTGAACATGGACGAGGTCCGCGCGCAGGTCGCCGCGCAGCAGCCACCCCAGCCCTAGCCGACCGGCGCGGCGCTCGGCCCTGCCCCTCGGCCTGCAAAGTCGGGACCTTTGACCTTGGTGCCGCGGTCGACGGCGACCTAGCGTGGAGGAAGTCGACAACGGAGGACGACATGCCACAGCAGCCGCTCGCCCAGGTGCCCATCGATACCCACTGGTTCTGGCAGGAGGATGCCGCGTGCCGTGAGGCCGACCCCCTGCTGTTCTTCCACCCCCAGAACGAGCGCGGCTCCTCACGCCTGCGGCGTGACCGCGAGGCCAAGCGGGTCTGCGCGGGGTGCCCGGTCCGCATGGAGTGCGCGGACTACGCGATCCGCTCCCGCGAGCCCTACGGAGTCTGGGGCGGGATGTCCGAGGACGACCGCGAGGTGATCTACGCCCGGCTGGACTCCCGGCACTACCCGCGCGGGCGCGGTGAGGGCCTACGGGCCGCCGGCGACGACCTGGCGGAGGCGATTTCGCCGCGGGCACTGGGCATCGCGTAGCCTTCGGCCGGTGGACCTCACCGGACGGGACTTCCTGCGGGAAGCGGACTTCACGCCAGCAGAGCTCGACGGGCTGCTGCGGCTCTCCGCGGAGCTGAAGGCCCAACGTGCCGCGGGCACCGAGGTGCCGCGCCTGACCGGCAAGCAACTCGCCCTCATCTTCGAGAAGACGTCCACCCGCACCCGTATCTCCTTCGAGGTCGCGATGCGCGACCAGGGCGGCCACGTCACGGTGCTCGACCCGTCCGCGACCCAGGTGGGACACAAGGAGTCCATCCCCGACACCGCGCGCGTCCTCTCCCGCATCTACGACGCCATCGAGTACCGCGGGTCCGCGCACACGAAGGTCGAGCGGCTCGCCGAGTACGCCGACGTGCCGGTCTACAACGGCCTGAGCGACGAGTGGCACCCCACCCAGATGCTGGCCGACTTCCTGACGATGCGCGAGCACGCCGCCGACCCCTCCGCTCCGCTGCGCTTCGCCTACATCGGCGACGCACGCAGCAACATGGGCAACTCCCTGCTCGTCATGGGCGCCATGATGGGCGCTGACGTGAGAATCGTTGCGCCGCAACAGCTTTGGCCGTCCGCCGACGTGCAGCAGCTCGCCCGCGACTGGGCCGAGCGGACAGGTGCGCGCATCACGATGACCGAGGATCCGGCTGTCGGCATCCCGGGTGCGGAGTTCGTGCACACCGACGTCTGGGTGTCGATGGGCGAGCCCAAGGAGGTGTGGGCCGAGCGCGTCGCACTGCTGACGCCCTACCGCGTGGACGCGGCGATGATGGCGCTGACCGGCGACCCCGACGCGAAGTTCATGCACTGCCTGCCGGCGTACCACGACCAGGAGACCGGTGTCGGCGAGCAGGTCGCCCGCGACTTCGGACTCGTCGACGGCGTCGAGGTGACCAGCGAGGTGTTCGACTCCCCCGCGAGCATCGTGTTTGACCAGGCCGAGAACCGCATGCACACGATCAAGGCCGTGCTGGTCGCGACGCTGACCTGACGCCACGCTCATGCGGCGCTCATGGCATTCTGCTGCAATGGCTGCTGTCGCGGATGACGATGTCGAGTGGGCGGACCACGGTGGGATCCGCTATCCCGTTATTACGACTGAGGGCATAGGCCTGACGGGAGACGAGCTAAACGACTTCATCCACCAGATGCGCGAGGAGCGTATTCAGCGGCTCGCAGCGGAGGACGCTGGCTGACACCAGCGCCGTAGTGGAACTGTCCGATCAAGGCCCGGGCTCGGTGAAGGAGATCGCCACCGAGGTCAGCGGCTTGCCTGCGCTGGACTCAAGCGGCTGGTCCATCGCCACCGAGTCCAGGGCCTTGTCGCCTGCGCGCACGTCGAACGTGGTCGAGACCGACACCGTGTACGTGCCGGTCACACCGGCATCCTTCAGGTAGTCCACGATGCGCTGGGCGCGATCCCGCGCCAGCTCGAGATTCTCCTCGGGCGTGCCCATGGCGGTCGAGACGCCCACGACGGTCACCGCGACATCGGTCGCGCCCTCGGGGATCGCGGACACCATGGCACGGAGCTTGTCCCTGCCCGCATCGCTGAACTTCGCGGTGCCGCCCACATAGAACGCGGCGTCGCGCAGCAGCCCCGCGCGGGGAGTCTTGGTGGTCAGAACGTCCAGCAGCATGCTGACGGCGCAGCCCCCGGTGAGGGGGCGACGCCGTCGCAAGGCGTGGGGTCAGGCGCTGGCGAGGCGCTCGCGCAGGCCCGCGAGCTGCTCGCGCAGCTGCGGGGGCACGCGGTCTCCGAACTTGTCGAAGTACTCCTCGGTGAGATCCGCCTCGGCCAGCCAGGTGGCCGGGTCGATGGCGAACAGCTCGGCCATCTGCTCCTCGGTCACCTTGACGCCGTCGAGCGGCAGCTCGCCCTCGGCCGGGATGCGGCCGATGGGGGTGTCGACGGCCTCCGCGTCGCCCTCAAGCCGACGGATGACCCAGTCGAGCACGCGCGCGTTGTCGCCGAAGCCCGGCCACAGGAACTTGCCGTTGGCGTCCTTGCGGAACCAGTTGACCGCGTAGATGCGCGGCAGGTTCGACTCGTCGGTGAACGTGCCGATCTTCAGCCAGTGGCCCCAGTAGTCGGCCATGTTGTAGCCGCAGAAGGGAAGCATCGCGAACGGATCGCGACGCAGCTGGCCGACGCCGCCGACGGCCGCAGCCGTCATCTCACTGGACACCGTCGCGCCCATGAAGACGCCGTGCTCCCAGTCGAACGACTCGGTGACCAGCGGCACGTTGGTGGCGCGACGGCCGCCGAAGAGGATCGCCTCAATCGGCACGCCCGCGGGGTCCTCCCAGTTCGGGGCGATCGACGGGCACTGCCCGGCGGGAGCCGTGAAGCGCGCGTTCGGATGGCTGGACGGGTCGCTGGACTCCGGAGTCCAGTCATTGCCCTTCCAGTCGATCAGGTGGGCGGGCGTCTCCGGTGTCAGGCCCTCCCACCACACGTCGCCGTCGTCGGTCAGTGCGACGTTCGTGTAGATGCAGTTGGCGTAGAGGGTCTTGACGGCGTTGGCATTGGTCTCCATGCCCGTGCCCGGGGCCACCCCGAAGAAGCCGGCCTCCGGGTTGATGGCGTAGAGGCGGCCGTCCTCGCCGAACCGCATCCAGGCGATGTCGTCGCCGACGGTCTCGACCTTCCAGCCGGGGATGGTCGGCTCGAGCATGGCCAGGTTGGTCTTGCCGCAGGCCGAGGGGAAGGCCGCGGTGATGTAGTGGTCCTTGCCCGCCGGCGAGGTCAGCTTGAGGATCAGCATGTGCTCGGCCATCCAGCCCTCGTCGCGGGCCATGGCCGACGCGATGCGCAGCGCGAAGCACTTCTTGCCCAAGAGCGCATTGCCGCCGTAGCCGGAGCCGAAGCTCCAGATCTCGCGGGTCTCGGGGTAGTGGACGATGTACTTGGTCTCGTTGCACGGCCACACGACGTCGTCACGACGGTTGCCGTCGGCGTCGACCAGCGGGTAGCCCACGGTGTGGACCGCGGGGACGAACTCGCCGAACTCGCCGATCTCGTCGAGAGCGGCCTGGCCCATGCGCGTCATGATCCGCATGTTCACCACGACGTAGGGCGAGTCGGAGATCTCGACACCGAGCTGCGAGATGCGCGAGCCCAGCGGCCCCATCGAGAACGGGATGACGTACATCGTGCGCCCGCGCATGCTGCCGTCGAACAGACCCTTCAGCGTGGTGCGCATCTCCGCGGGCTCGGCCCAGTTGTTGGTGGGGCCGGCGTCGACCTCGCGCTGCGAGCAGATGAAGGTGCGGTCCTCGACGCGGGCGACGTCACTGGGGTCCGAGCGCGCGAGGAAGGAGTTGGGACGGATCTCCGGGTTGAGTCGGATGAAGGTGCCAGCGTCAACCATCTCAGAGGTGAGGCGCTGCCACTCCTCGTCGGAGCCGTCGGCCCACACGACGCGGTCGGGCTTGGTCAGGGCCGCGATCTCCTCGACCCACTCGAGCAGCTGCTTGTTCTTGGTGGGGGCGTTCTCCAGGCCGGGGATAGTCATGAACCGCTCCGTTGCGATCGACCGCCGCGGCCCTGGTGGTCGCGGGTGTGAAGGAAAGCATGCACCCGCGGAGCGCACCCGACGAGCCAGAAGGGGCATGAAAGCGCTTGTCTGTGACCAAGGGCACAGGCCTTGTTGGCCCTTCTGTGACCCGGTGCACATGCAGGCCCCCACGGACGCCCGGGATCAGCCCCCGGCGACCGTACGGGCGATCAGCCGGGCGTAGCCCACGGCCCCGTCCGGGCGCAGGTGGAAGCCGTCCGAGGTCAGCCACGCGCGGTGCCGCGAGACCAATCCCTTCCAGTCCACGACGGTCACGCGACCGGCCGGGAAGGATGCCGCGCAGCGGCGGATCACCCGGTTGTTCGACCTCTCCCAGGAGCGCGGCACCGCCACCGTGACGAGGTAGACCTTCCGCGTGATGCCGGCATTCGTCACGATGCGGCGGCACGTGTCCAGCGGGAAGGTCCCATTGGTGCCGAGGTGCACCACGAGTGCGCGCGGCAGGCTCAGTGCGCGCTTGCGCACCATCGCAGGCCCGGAGTAGGACTGTCGGCTCACCGCAGCGTTGACGACGAAGCCGCGCTTGCGCAGCTGCGACCGCGCACCGAGCATCACCGAGTCCCCGATCGCATACCCCGACGTCGACGGTGCCATCGGCACTCCGGGGCGGGGCTGCGCCTGCGCAGGGATCGTGCCGAGGAGTGTGGCCATCACGGCGACGACGACCGAGGTGACGACGAGGACGAGGGTCCGCGCATGGATGCGTGCTGGCACTGCACCATTGCAGCACGATCGACTACGAAGCCCCGACACCCGCGCCCATGCGCCCGATGATCTCGGTGAGAACGGCGGGTGACGTGCCCATGTTCAGGCGCACATGGCCCGCGCCGCCGGTGCCGAAGGTCGGCCCCGCGTTGAGCGCCACGCGTGCACGCTCCAGCAGCACCACCGAGGGATCCTCGCCGAGGCCGTACTCCGTCAGGTCGATCCATGCGAGGTAGGACGCCTGCGGGGGCAGGTAGCGCGCACGTGGCAGGTGCTCGGCCAGCAGCTCGGCGACCAGGCGCCGGTTGCCGTCGAGGATCCCCAGCACCTGGGCGCGCCACGCCCCGCCCTGCCGGTAGGCGGCCACGGTGGCGATGACCCCGAGGTGGCCCGTGCCGTAGACCACCTCCTTCGGCAGTCGGTCGTGCACGACGGGCCTGGTTCGGGCCGTGCTGACCAGCTGCGCGCACTTCAGCCCGGGCAGGTTCCATGTCTTGGACGCCGACACCACGGCGAGGGCGTTGGCATCGTCCCCCGCGACGCTGAGGTAGGGCACGTGCTCGGTGCCCGCGAGGGTCAGCGGGGCGTGGATCTCGTCGGCGATCACGGCGACCCCGTGCTCCGCCGCGAGCGCCGCGACCGTCGAGAGCTCATCGCGCGTGGGCACAGTGCCAGACGGGTTGTGCGGACTGCAGAGCACGAACCCGGTGACCTCCGGCCGTGCGAAAGCCTCCGCAAGCCCGGCGAGATCGAGGGCGTATCCGCCCGCGGGCGTTCGAGCCATGGGCACGTCGACGATGACGCGCTCGGCGACGTCGGAGATCGTGCTGAAGAACGGGGGGTAGACGGGTGTCGTCACGACGACCCCGTCACCCCGCGAGGTGAGCAGGCGGATCCCCCAGTCGACCCCCGTCAGGACGTCCGGCACACCGGTGATGCGCGCACCCGGGACGGTCCAGCCCCACTCCTCCTCGCAGAAGTCGACGGTCGCCTCGCGAAGCCCTTCGCCCGACTGGTACCCGGTATCGGACCGGTCGATCGCGTCGTGCAGGGCTCGGGCGATCGGCCGGGCGAGCGGGAAGTCCATCTCGGCGACCCACGCCGGGATGACGTCGGCCGGGTACGCCCGGTACTTGGCGCTCTGCCGCTCGCGCAGGCCGGCGAGGGTGATCGCATCGACGTCGAAGGGGCTCACGCCCCGATCATGCAGGAGTGCCGGCGTCGATTGCGCGGAACCGCCGGAGACGCAGGCTGTTGGTCACGACGAACACGGAGGAGAAGGCCATGGCCGCCCCCGCGATGAGCGGACTCAGCAGCCCGGCCATGGCCAGCGGGATCGCGGCGACGTTGTAGGCGAATGCCCAGAACAGGTTGCCCTTGATGATGGCAAGGGTGCGGCGTGACAGCCGGATCGCGTCCACCACTGCCAGCAGCGTGCCGCGGACGAGGGTGATGTCGGCGGCCTCGATCGCGACGTCCGTCCCGGTGCCCATCGCCATGCCGAGGTCGGCCTGGGCCAGCGCCGCGGCGTCGTTCACGCCGTCGCCCACCATCGCGACCGTGCGCCCCTGCTCCTGCAGCTCGCGCACGACGTCGACCTTGCCCTCGGGCAGAACGTCGGCGATGACCTCGTCGATGCCCGCAGCGCGCGCGACGGCCTCAGCAGCGGCCGCGTGGTCGCCCGTGAGAAGGACCGGGCGCAGCCCGAGCGCACGCAGGTGCGCGATGGCCTGAGCGCTGTCGGGCTTGACGACGTCGGACACCACCAGCACCGCTGCAGCCTGCCCGTCGACGGCCACGACGATGACGGTGCCGCCCTCCGCCTCCGCGCGGGCGCGCGCCTGCGCGAGCAGGTCCGGCACCCGGACCGACCACTCCTGCTCGACCCACGCCGGCCGCCCGGCGACGACGGCGTGGCCCTCGACCACCCCCGTGACCCCGCGGCCCTGGCGGGAGGTGAAGGACTCGACCGATGGCAGCACGCCTTCCTCCGTCACCGCAGCCTGCGCGATCGCCCGCGCGACAGGATGCTCGGACGCGGCCTCCAGCGCCCCGGCCAGGCGCAGGACCTCGCTGCGATCCCACCCGTCGGTCACGACGTCGACGAGTGTCATGCGTCCCGTCGTGACCGTGCCGGTCTTGTCGAGCACGATGGTGTCGGCCAGGCGCGTGGACTCCAGCACCTGCGGGCCCTTGATGAGGATGCCCAGCTGCGCGCCCCGGCCGGTACCGACGAGGAGGGCAGTCGGCGTCGCCAGGCCCAGCGCGCAGGGGCAGGCGATGATCAGCACCGCCACGGCCGCGGTGAACGCCATCTGCACGTCGCCGGTGATGGCGATCCAGCCCACCAGCGTGAGCAGCGCGAGCGCGAGGACGATCGGCACGAACACGGTCGACACCCGATCAGCGAGCCTCTGCACCGGCGCCTTGCCCGCCTGCGCCTGCTCGACGAGCTGCGTGATCCGCGCGAGGGTCGTGTCCGCGCCGACGCGCGTCGCCTCGACCACGAGGCGTCCGGATGCGTTCAGGGTCGCGCCGACGACGAGGTCACCCGGGCCCACGTCGACCGGCACCGGCTCGCCGGTCACCAGGCTCGCGTCGACGGCCGAGGCACCCTCCACGACGCGTCCGTCGGTCGCGATCTTCTCCCCCGGCCGGACGACGAACAGGTCACCGACCTGCAGCGACTCCACGGGCACCCGGACCTCGACGCCGTCGCGCAGGACGGCGGCATCCCGTGCACTCAGCTGCGCAAGCTGCCGCAGCGCCGCACTAGCGGAGCGCTTGGCGCGCAGTTCGAGGTAGCGGCCGAGCAGCAGGAAGACGGTGACCGCCGCTGCCACCTCGAGGTAGATCTCCGGCGTGCTCCCGGCGCCGTGCGGGAGCAGCGTGAACGACATCGTCATGCCGGGCTCCCCGGCCCCGCCGAGGAACAGCGCATACAGGGACCACAGGAATGCGGCGAGCACGCCGATCGACACGAGCGTGTCCATCGTCACCGCGCGGTGGCGCGCATTCAGCCAGGCAGCCCGGTGGAACGGCCATGCGCCCCAGACGACCACCGGGGCCGCCAGCGTCAGGCTGGCCCACTGCCAGTAGGTGAACTGCAGCATCGGCACCATGGCCATCAGGACGACGGGCACCGCCAGCACCGTGCTCACGATCAGGCGCTGGCGCAGGCCGGCCACCTCCGGGTCGGCCGGTGCGCCGTCGGCGTCACCCTCCAGCGCTGGCGCGCTGTCGACCACGGGTGCCTCCGCGTGGTAGCCCGTCGCCTCGACCACGGCGATCGCGTCGCCGACGCTCGTGCCGTCGGGCAGCACGACGTGAGCCTTCTCGGTCGCGAAGTTCACGGTGGCCTGCACGCCGGGCATGCGGTTCAGCTTCTTCTCGATGCGCATCGCGCACGACGAGCACGTCATGCCCGTGATCGCCAGGTCCACCTCGGACATCAGGTCTCCACGAGCTCGTACCCGGCCTCGTCGAGCGCCGCGCGCACGTCGTCGATCGCCAGGTCAACATCACTCACGACAGTGACGACGGACTCGGCGCCGGGGCGAAGGTCGACGCTGACCGACTCGACGCCGGGAAGGGCACTGACCTCTTCCGTGACCGCCGCCACGCAGTGGTCGCACGTCATGCCCGACACCCAGAAACTCGACACCCGTTGATTGGACTCCGGCATGGCCGTCACCGGCTCAGGCGAGCGCGAGGAACAGCTTCTCGAGCTCCTCGCGCGTCAGGGGTGCGTCCTCGCCCTGCTCCCAGCACTGCTGGAGGCCGTTGGCGACGATCTTGAAGCCGGCGCGGTCGAGCGCCTTGGACACGGCCGCGAGCTGCGTCACGACGTCGCCGCAGCTGCGCTCGTCCTCGATCATGCCGATGATGCCGTCGAGCTGGCCCCGGGCGCGGCGCAGGCGCATGAGGATGTCGCGGGTGACTGCCGGATCGGTCTGCATGACGGCAGGATACCCCCTACCCCCCGGGGTATCCTGACTTCCATGACGCACTCCCACGGCTCCGAGGTCCTCAGCGAGCTCGCCCCGCACTCCCGCGACCTGCGGAGGGCGATCCCGGACGTGTACGCGGGCTTCGTCGGCCTGCACAAGGCGGCCATGGCCCCCGGGGCCCTCCCGGCGAACGTCAAGGAGCTCATCGCCCTGGCGATCGCCGTCGTCGAGCGTTGCGACGGCTGCATCGCGTCGCACGCCCGCGGCGCGGCACGGGCCGGGGCGACCAAGGAGGAGGTGGCCGAGGCCCTCGGCGTGACCTTCCTGATGGCCGGCGGTCCGGCCACGGTCTACGGCCCGCGCGCCTACAGTGCGTTCTGCGAGTTCCACGACGCCGAGACGTCGGACGCCCCCTGACCCCTGCGGGCGCGCACGCTGACCTCTGCGGTCACGGACGGCGAGTGGAGCCGTATCCTCGCTACCCTCGCCTGCATGTCCATCCCGGAGCCCGGACGCATCGCCCTCGTCGGCAGCGGTGAGTACCTGCCCGTCATGCATGACATCGAGGCGTGGCTGCTGGCCGACCGCCCTGCGCGCTACGTGCAGCTCGCGACCGCCGCCGCCCCCGAGGGCGACCGAGTGCTGGAGAAGTGGCATCGACTCGGGGCCGAGGCGGCGGAGCGGCTCGGCGTCGAGCAGGTCGTCGTCGACGTGCGCACAAGGGTCGACGCCGACGATCCTGCGCACGCCGAGGCAATCAGGGGAGCCGGCCTGATCTACCTCTCGGGGGGCAATCCGCGGCACCTTGCGCGGACGCTGGCCGGGACCCGCACCTGGGCAGCGATCCTGGACGAGTGGCGCAACGGCGCCTCGCTCGCGGGCTGCAGCGCGGGGGCCATGGCCCTCGGCGGTCACGTCCCCGACATCCGCCATCCGGTGAAGGGCGATGAGGGCCTCGGCGTGCTGCCCGACCTGCGCGTCATCCCGCACTTCGACCGCTACGCGCGCTTCATCCCCGACTCCGTCATGCGCCCGCTCATCTCCGACGGCACCGTCGTCGTCGGCATCGATGAGGACACCGCGCTGATCGGTGCTGGGCCGGGCGTGGACGGCACCTGGCAGTTCCGCTCGCAGGGAGTGGGGTCTGCCTGGACCATCGAGTCCGACCGTCGCCACCGCGTCAACGCCCCCCTCGCCCTGCGCGTCGCGACGTGACCGACTCCCCCACGACCCTCGGTCCGGGGATCCGCACGTTCAAGCCGCGGCGCAGCCGGATCACCGCGCGTGCCCAGCAGGCCCTCGTCGACCATGCGGGGCTGATGCTGCCCGTCGACGTGCCGCTCGACCTCGGCGCGACGTGGGGGGACGACGTGCCTGTCGTACTCGAGATCGGCTGCGGTGACGGCCGCGCGACCGTCGAGATGGCCGTGGCGGATCCGGAGACGGGGATCCTCGCGATCGACGTGCACACCCCCGGGCTGGGCGAGCTGCTCGCCCGCGCCGGTACTGCACGGGTGACGAACGTGCGGGTGATGGAGGGCGACGCGATCGCCGTCCTTGAGGGCCAGGTTCCCGTCGGCGCACTCGCCGGCGTCCGCAGCTACTTCCCCGACCCGTGGCCGAAGGCCCGGCACCACAAGCGGCGGCTCGTGCAGCCTGCGGTCGTGGATCTCGTCCGATCGCGCCTGCGGCTGCACGGCTACTGGCACCTGGCGACCGACTGGGCCGAGTACGCCGAGGTCATGCTCGAGTGCTTCGGTGCCGACCCTCGCTGGTCGGGAGGCGTGATCGAGCGGCCCGCCTGGCGCCCCGTCACGCGATACGAGACCCGGGCCCTGGGCGAGGGCCGGCCCGTCGTCGACCTGCTCCTCACCCGGATCGCCTGACGCGACTCGTCTAGACAGGTGCACAATGGCGTCCATGCCGACCGCCACCGATGCCCTGCCCCTCGCACCCACGCGCCGCCTCGCCGCAACCGACCTGACAGTCTCCCCGCTGTGCTTCGGCGGCAATGTCTTCGGCTGGACGGCCGATCACCACGAGTCCTTCGCGCTGATGGACGCCTACGTCGGACTCGGCGGCAACTTCATCGACACGTCCGACGCCTACTCGCACTGGATCCCCGGCAACACCGGCGGCGACTCCGAGCGCATCATGGGCGCCTGGCTTGCCGACCGCGGACGCCGCGCGGACCTCATCATCGCCACCAAGGTGGCGAAGCTCCCGGCGCGTGCCGGACTGGCACCGGACAACATCCGTGCTGCGCTGGATGACTCGCTCGAGCGTCTCGGCACCGACTACATCGACCTCTACTACGCGCACGAGGACGACGAGACCGTGCCGATGCTCGACTACCTGCAGGCCTTCGACGAGCTGGTGCAGGCCGGCACGGTGCGTCACATCGCCGCGTCGAACTTCACTCCCGCACGCCTTGCAGAGGCACTGCGCCTGCAGCGCGAGCACGGGCTCGCCCCCTTCGTCGCCGTGCAGGACCTCTACAACCTCGTCGAGCGCACGAAGTACGAGCAGCACCTGCAGCCCGTCGTCGAGGAGTTCGGGCTGTCCTTCCTGCCCTACTACGCGCTCGCTAAGGGCTTCCTGTCCGGCAAGTACCGCCCCGGCGTGGAGGTCGACAGCATGCGCGCGAAAGGCGCCGTGGTGTATCTCGACGAGCGCGGGGAGCGCGTGCTCGCTGCCCTCGATCGTGCCGCGGCCGCGCATGACTGCCCGGTGAGCGCCGTCGCGCTCGCGTGGCTGCTCACGCGCCCGGGCGTCGCTGCACCGCTGGCCAGCGCTCGCACGCCCGAGCAGCTCGCCGACTTGGTGCCGATGGCGACCCTCACGCTGTCCGCCGAGGAGATCGCCGACCTCGACGAGGCGTCTGCGTAGCAGCAGCAGGTGAGCCTGTTCGTGGCGGTGGTTCCCCCGCTCACCGTCATCGAGCACCTGCACGACCTGCTCACCGACGTGCGACGCCACGTTCCCGAGCGATCGATCCGCTGGACATCGCCCGAGCGCTGGCACGTGACGCTCGCCTTCATGGGTGACCCGGACGAGGACGTCGACGAGGACGTCGCCGAGCACCTTGCTCCCCTCGAGCAGCAGCCGTCGATCGCGCAGGCCCGGCTCGCCGGCGCAGGAGCGTTCGGCCGGCAGGTGCTGTGGATCGGGCTGGAGGACAGCCCGGCCCTCGACACGCTCGCCGGGGTCGCCCGGTCCATTCCGGCCCTAGTGCGCGGGACCGGCGTGGTGCCCGACCGCCGAGCATGGCGACCGCATCTGACGATCGCACGGCTGCGTGCCGGGTCACCCGACGTGCTCGTGCACGCGCTCGCGGCGTACCGCGGGCCGGCGTGGGACATCGACGAGCTGCATCTCGTGCGGTCCTCCGGCGGAGCGCAGCCGGTGCACCGGATCGTCGCCTCGCTGCCCCTGCAGCCGGTGTAGGCGGCTGCACGGGCAGCGCGGTCAGCGGAAGGCGGGCATGACCTCACGGGCGAGCAGCCGCGCGGACGACAGCGTCTGCTCCTTGGTCACGAAGGGCATCTGCGTCCATGCCACAAGCTCGGTCATGCCCACCTCGTCGCGCAGCTGCGCGATCCGCTGATGCGCGTCATCGGGGCTTCCGATGATGTACCGCTCCTGGAACTTCTCGAAGTCGACGGTCGATGCGTCCGTGACGACGGATCCGTCATCGGAGCGCAGCACGCGGGCCCCCTCGGCGGACTTGCGGCCGTAGAGCTCGCGGAAGAGGTGCGTCACCCCGGGGCCGGCGATCGCGACCGCCTCCTCCCTGGTGGGAGCGATGAACAGGCCCCGGCCGATGGGCCGCTCCGCCGAGGTGCGGCCGACCTCGCCGCATGCCCGCTCGAACGTCGCGTAGTGCTCGGCGAGCTCAGGCACCGTGTGCCGGGGCGAGCCCACGAGGACCGCACCACGACGCGCAGCACGCTGCATCATCACGGGGCCGGAGACTCCGTACCAGAGCGGGGGATGCGGCGCCTGCAGCGGCTTGGGGGTCAGACTCGTCGGCGGTACCGTGAAGAACTCGCCCTCGTAGCTGAACGTCTCCTGGGTCCAGGCCGCCTGCAGGATGTCGACCACCTCCTCGAAGCGGCGCGCGCGCCCCTCGAACGGGACCATGAGTCCGGCGAACTCCTCCGTGACGTATCCCGGGGCGATCCCCAGCGTGACCCGGCCTCCACTGAGGTTGTCCAGCACCGCGACGTCCTCGGCGAGCTTCACCGGGTTGTAGAGGGTGGCGAGGAGGATGTCGGTGGCCAGTCGGACATGGTTCGTGACGGACGACAGCGCCGCGAGGAACAGCAGTGGCGACGGGTTCCACCCGTCGCGCTGGAAGTGATGCTCGAGGACGTGGATGCCGTCGAAGCCGAGGTCCTCGATCTCGGGCGCCATCTGGACCATGTCACGGGCCATCTGCGCCCATGTGAGGCTGCCGTCACGTGGCGCGATGTTGCTGAAGGACATGGCGAATCTCATGGCGTTCCCTCCACTTTCCCTGCTGCATGCTCCTCGCCTCGGCCACCTGTCGCGCCGCCCCACGAGCCGACCGGCAGGCCCGGCACGGACGCATCGGCGATGAACACCGCACCCGCGAGCGGGCTCGTCCTCAGGTGCTCCGCGCTCATGCGGTAGCGCGCCGTCGTGATGAGAAGGCGGTCCAGGTAGGGTCCGACGAACTCCGGGCACGTCACGTTGGGCGCGTCGACCTCGATCACCTCGAGCACCTGCCCTCGCGGCGAGATCCTGCGCACCTGGCCCTCGCCGAAGAACGCCACCCACAGGCAGCTCTCGGTGTCGACCGCGAGGCCATCGGGCGTGCCACCGCAGGCCAGGACCTCGCGACGACCGGTCGCCTCGCCCGTGTCGACGTCGTAGTCGAACGCCAGGATCGTCCCCGGGCGCGTCTCGACGTAGTACATCGTCGAGCCATCGGGCGAGAAGCCCAGTCCGTTGCTCACCGTGATGCCGTCGACCACCCTGCGCACGACGCGGTCCGCTGACACCGACCACAGGCACTCCATCCCGACCCGATCGTCCAGGCGCACGCTCCCCACGAGGAAGCGCCCCGCCGGATCCACGGACCCGTCGTTGAGTCGACTGCGCTGCCCCTCGGGGAGTATGCGGATCGACTCATCGACACGCCCGGACGCATCGACGACGTGCACGTGGTGCTCGCCCGCCACCAGCATCCCGCCGTCCCGGGCCGGGGTGACGGAGCCCACGCTCTCCCCCCAGTCGCGCGAGTCGAGCACGACCAGTGCATCGCCGTCGAGGTCGCCGCGCAGGACAAGTCCCGCCTCGCTGTCGACCCACAGGACCTCGCCGCGATCGGCATCCCAGACCGGTCCCTCGCCGAGCTCGAGGCGCAGGGCATTGCCCGTCGTCGCGTTGGCTCGCATGACAGCACGGTAGTGCGCGGCGGGAGCGCGTAGCGGGAGTGCGTGGTTTCATGCGTGGATGGATCCGCCCCCGCAGGAGGACGACGTGCGGCGCCTCGAGCGTCGCGTTGTCTATGAGAACGCCTGGATGTCGCTGACGGAGGACACCGTCGAGCGCCGTGACGGATCGGTAGGCCTGTATGCCGTCACGCACAGCCGCGAGTTCGCACTCGTGATCCCCTTCGACGGCGAGCGCTTCCACCTGGTCGAGCAGTTCCGGTACCCCGTCGGTCGGCGCCTGTGGGAGTTCCCGCAGGGCTCGGTGGCTCAGCCCGCGGACATCACTCCCGCCGAGGTGGCCGCGATCGAGCTCGCCGAGGAGGCCGGGCTCGAGGCGGCGCAGTGGCATGTGCTGGGCTACCTGCATGCGGGATACGGGCGCTCGTCCGGCGGGTTCCATGTCTTCCTCGCACTCGATCTGACGTCGGTGCCCCATCGACGCGAGGTCGAGGAGCAGGACATGCGCACGGGAGTGTTCACCGAGGACGAGGTGTGGTCCCTGGTGGAGCGCGGGGCGATGACGGACTCGCACTCGGTCGCTGCGCTCGCCCTGCTGGGTCGATGGCGGGCCAGAGGGGCTCAGGCCTGAGGGGAGAGCCCCTCGCTCACAGCTGCCACGGGGTGAACGAAAACGCCACCGCCACGGTTCTTGGCCGTGTAGCAGGCGTTGTCCGCCCGCCGCACCAGCTCGTCGATGTCGATGGGCAATGCAGGGTCGATGAGCACGACCCCGATGCTGACGCCGACCGACAGCGGGCCGGCGTCGCTGCTGACCGACTGCGCGGAGATCGTCGTGACCAGAGTGTGGGCGATGGTGACGCCACGCTCCATGTCGCAGTTGTTGAGGATGACTGCGAACTCATCACCGCCCAGGCGCGCGACGACGTCACGGCTGCGGACGGTCACCCGAAGGGCGCGCGCGACGGCCTGGAGCAGCCGATCCCCGGCCTCGTGGCCACCGTGGTCGTTGACCGACTTGAACCGGTCGAGATCGATGTAGAGGAGCACGTCGGAGGAGCTGTCCTGCAGCGTTCGCTCCCCGACTCGGGTGAGGGTGCGCATGAAGGCACGGCGGTTCTGCAGGCCGGTGAGCTCGTCGGTGCTCGCCTCGACGCTGGCATCCTCCGCCCGGCGCACGGCCGCCCGCTCGTTGCCGGTGACCAGGAGGATGAAGGCCTGCAGGAGCGTCAGCAGGACCAGGCCCAGCACATCGATGCTCGAGGCCACAGCGCGGGTCGGATTCGCCAGGGCGCCGCTGGTGGGCGTGACCTCGACGCGCCAGTTCCGCCCGTAGACCGAGAACTCGTCACCGGCCGTCGTGGATCCATCGGTCGCCGTCAGGTCCACGGTGGGCGGGTCCGGTGCGACCCGCACGGCGACCTCCTCGGGCGATGCCGGGTCGGTCACGTCGACCAGTTCCACCTGCACGTTTCGCCAACCCGGCCCGCTGAACGTGTCATTGAGCAGGTCCCCGAGGCGATAGACCCCCACCGCGAATCCCCGCAGCGCCGCACGCTGGCCGGCCGGATCGCTCGGCCGCTCGCCTCCCTCGTACACCGGGACGAGAGCGAGCATCCCCTTCTGCGTCCCGGCCTCCTGGATCAGGTCGATAGGCGCGGTCGCCGCCGCCACCCCGAGCTCCCGCGCACGCGCGATCGCCTCCTGCCGCGCAGGGTTGGAGTTGATGTCGAACCCGAGGGCCTGCTCGTTGCCCGCGATGGGCTCGATGTAGGCAACCACGACGTACTCCTCGCGCGGGCCCACCGGCACGAGCTCGCCGTTCGCGTTGCGCTCCGTCACCGTGTAGCCATCCAAGCCCTGCTCGACGCGCTGGTTCTGCTCGAATGCGACGAGTTCCTCTGCGGCGAGCAGGGGATTCCACGAGAGGGCCTGCAGGTTCGGGAACCGCTCCAGGGCACCCGACGCGTATGTGGAGAACTCCTCGACATCGACCAACTGCGACGACTTGAAGAAGCTGCTCATGCCCTCCAGGACCTCCTGGTGGAGCGCCACATTGCGCTCGAGCTCACCTGCAGCATCGCTGGCCAGCGCAGCGACGAGCAGCTGGCGCTCGGCCCGGGTCTGCACATCGGCCTGCGCGAAGAACCCCACGAACAGCGCGACGCCGATCAGCGACGGGATGGCGACGCGAGCGCGTCGCCCTGCCCACACCTCTCGCTGACCCGGGAGGAGCATCAGGACGAGGGGCGCGAACACGACCACGCCGATGGCATCTCCCGCCCACCACGTGACTCCCACGAGCAGCGCCTTGTCGATGCTGACGAGCCCGGCCGCCACCTGGGCCCCGGTGGCCACCGTGGAGTTGATGAGGCAGGCCAAAGGGCCGGCGAGAAGGAGGAAGGCGACGATCTGGGTCCCTCCGGAGAGCGAGGCCCGATGGCCGACGGTCCACACGACGAGCCAGGAGGCCGCCACCGCCTGCAGTGCTGCACCCAGGGCGATGGCCGAGGCCACGCCGACGTCTGTCATCGTCAGCGAGTCGGTCAGTGCGAGGGTCACGATGTTCGCCACGAACGAGCCGGCGACGACGGCCGGGGCCATCCGCCAGCCCCACTCGTAGACGACGGCGAAGGCCAGGCCCGCGGCCGGCCACACCGGTGAGGCCAGACCCGCGTACTGGCCGATGCTGAGGGTGGCAGCGCCGACGAGTGCGTAGACCCCCAGGACCACGAGGCTCCAGGGCAGGACGCTGCGTGCGGGTAGGGCCGACCACGGCGACGCCGCTGCCCTCATGCTGCACCACCCCCGACCCGCCTCGCGGCTTCGATCCCCCATGGGCTTCCCAGGTCGGCGTGACGGACCGGACCCGGATGCCCCACCAACCTTTGGACGGTATCGGAGCGAAGGCCCCGATGCCGTCTTCATGGGCCGGTCAGCCGGGGAGAAGTGACCGGTCATGGCCCGCAGACCTGCGACCGACCTCAGTCGCGCGGCCTAGCCTTGCCGTGTGGGGACCCACGGAACAGCACGCTCGCGAAGGCTGGTCCGCTGGGGCGTCTCCGCCCTCGTCTTGGTGCTCGGCCTCCTGGCGACGGCGGTCCTGGCGGTCGACACCATCCGGGACCAGACGAACCAGGCCCAGGGTGCCGCCCGGCGGACTGCCGAACTGACGGTCCAGCAGCTCGAGCGACCGATCGCGGCGACCGGCATAGCCCATGCGCTGCGCGCCTACGTGGTCAGCGAGAGCGGCAATCTCGCCCCCTACAGCACGCAGGAGTTCATGACGCAGCTCCTGCGTGAGGTGCCCCTGGTCCGGTCGATCTCGATCGCGCCCGACAGCGTCATCCGCTTCGTCGCGCCCATCGAGGGAAATGAGGCAGCGCTGGGACTCGACTTCCGGACGATCCCGGAGCAGTGGGAGCCGATCCGCGAGATGCTGGCCGCCGGCGAGCCCCGGCTGCTCGGCCCGTTCCCGCTGGTGCAGGGTGGGCTCGGGCTGGCCTACCGCGAGGCGGTCGACCTGCCCTCGGTCCCTTCCTGGGGACTGGTGAGCGTGGTCATCGATGCCGAGGCGTACTTCTCCCGGGCGGCTGACCTGGCCGGGGCCGACCCCGCTCGCCTCGCGATCCGCACGACGGCCGACGGCACCCCCGTCTGGGGCGATCAGTCCCTGTTCGACGCCGGGTCGGTGACGCTGGGTGCCCAGCCCCTCGGGGCCGATTGGCAGGTCGCGGTCCTCCCGGACCCCATCGACGCCTCGGGGTCTCTGGGGATCGCCATCGCGGGCTCCCTTCTCTCAGTGGGGCTCGCCATCCTCGCGTACGTCCAGGTCGGCAGCCGCCAGGCACGCAACGAGCTCGTCGTCCGCCTGGCCAGCCTCTCCCAGGCGACGCCCGGACTGCTCTACCAGGTGCGGGTGCGTCCGGACGGGTCATTCGCCGTCCCCTATGCAAGCGAGCGCCTGAAGTCGCTCTTCGGTGTCGCGCCCGCCGAGGTTGCCGAGGACGCTGCAGCGCTGATGGCGCTGGTCGCCCCGGAGGACCTTGATCGGGTGACCACCCACCTGCTGGAGTCCTACGCCCACGGCACGCCATGGCACGACCGCTTCCGCATGCGCACCGCCGATGGGCGGACGCGCTGGTTCCAGACGGACGCCTCACCCGTGCTCGAGTCATCCGGCGAGGCTCTGCTCAACGGCTACCTCGTCGACGTGACGGACGAGGTAGCCGCGGAGAGCCAGGTACGGGTGAGCGCGAGCGTCTTCGACTCCACGCGTGACGGCGTCATCATCATGGACGCGGCTGGTGCCATCACCGACGTCAATCGAGGATTCACCCAGCTCACCGGCTACACCATCGACGAGGTGCGCGGACACTCTCTGAGCCTGCTCAGCTCGGACCTGACCTCCGACGATGTCTACGCGGACATGCGCTCCAGCGTCGCCCGCAGCGGCTTCTGGCGGGGTGATCTCGTGAACCGCGACCATGACGGTCGCGTCTCGGCGCAGTCGGTCACGGTCACCGCCGTGACGAACGAAGCCGACGAGCTGAATCACTACGTGGCCGTGCTGAGCGCCATCGGCTCGATGCGGGAGGACCTGATCACGGGCCTGCCCGGACGCCAGCTGGCCGACGACCGCCTGACGCAGGCCGTCGAGATGGCGCGTTCGACGGGCAGTCGCGTGGCTCTCCTGGTCGTGGGGATTGATCGATTCCGAGACGTCAACGAGTCCCTCGGTCACCGCGCCGGCGACATCGTGCTGAAGGAGTCCGCCCTGCGGCTGCGCAATGCCGTGCCCGAGCCCCAGACGGTCGCTCGTCTCGGTGGCGACGAGTTCGCCGCGATCTTGACCGAGGACGCCTCCGCAGAGTCCGTGGTCGGCGTCACCTCACGAATAGCCGACGCACTGGCCGAGCCGTTCCACCTCGGCGGCCGGGAGGTCCCGCTGACCGTCAGCATCGGCATCGCCGTCTTCCCCGACGACGCCGGAACCGGTTCCGAACTGCTGACTTCCGCGAACCAGGCGCTGCGCGCCGCGAAGGAGGGGGGCCGGGGTCGGCACACCTACTTCACCCCCACGATGCAGGAGCAGGCGCGCGAGCGCGCCCGGCTGACCCAGGACCTCCACCGGGCCGTCCGCAACGACGAGCTGCGCGTCGTGCTCCAGCCGGTCGTGGACCTGACGACTGGCCGCACGATCAAGGCTGAGGCCCTGGTGCGCTGGGAGCATCCCGAGCTCGGGTCGATCAGCCCCGCGCGCTTCATCCCGCTGGCGGAGTCGAGCGGTCAGATCGCCGTCATCGGTGACTGGGTGTTCGCCCGCGTCCTCGATCTGGTGACCGACCTGCGTCGGATGTCTCCCGACTTCGCGGTCAGCTTCAACCTGTCCCCTGTCGAGGCCAGCGATCCGGACGACGTCCACCGACGGCGGATCGCCTTCATGCAGGAGAAGGGGGTCCCGGGCTCGGCCCTGATCGCGGAGATCACCGAGGGCACCTTGCTCAACGCCAGTGACGCCGCCCGTCGCAACCTCCGCACCTACCGCGACGCCGGGGTCGGCTTCGCGATCGACGACTTCGGCACTGGGTTCTCCTCGCTGGCCTACCTGCAGGCGCTCGACGTGGACCTGCTGAAGATCGACCAGACCTTCGTGACCGCCCTCGCGTCGGAACGGGACAGCCAGGCCCTGTGCGAGGCGATCGTGACCATGGGCCACGCCCTCGGGCTGCGGGTCCTCGCGGAGGGGGTCGAGACATCCCGGCAGCGGGAGGTGCTCACCGGCATGGGCTGCGACTTCGCCCAGGGGTTCCTGTTCGCCCGACCCCTCTCACCAGAGGACCTGCAGGCCCGGCTCAGGGCCGAGCAGGACGGCTTCTCGCCTGACGTGGCAGGACCTGGCTAGCTGGCGCGGCCCTGGCCGACCCGTGCGCGAGGGGGTCCCGGACACCGATTTCCGCGTATTTCCCCAAGAGTTGGGAATCTGGGCCGAAGTACGCCACAGTTAGCCCTAGGTAAAGGCGTGTCAGCACGAGATCCCCACCAGGATGACGGCGCGATAGGGCTTCACCGCGTGACGGACACCTCGTCTGCCACGTCCTTCGTTAAGGAGATTTGGCACCATGGCACAAGGCACGGTCAAGTGGTTCAACGCAGAAAAGGGCTTCGGCTTCATCGAGCAGGCTGACGGCGGTCCGGACGTCTTCGTCCACTACTCCGCCATCGACTCGAGCGGCTACCGCTCGCTCGACGAGGGCCAGGCTGTCGAGTTCGACATCACCCAGGGCCCCAAGGGCCCCCAGGCTGACAAGGTTCGCGCCGTCTGATCTCGGACTTCGCACCAGCAGGAAGCCCCCGTCCGCTGGACGGGGGCTTCCTGCTTTGCGGATGTCGACTCCAGTGAGCAATCCACGGGGGGCAGTTCCTCACCACCATGACAACGGCCACCGCTTCGGCGCCTCGGGCCGCAATCCGCACGTTCATCGACAAGGGCGGCCCGACCTCCCTGAGGGAGTCCTGCATCATCCACAGATGCGTCACCGCCGGGTCATCGTCCACAGTCGCTCGATGGTCGTTCATGGGGTTTCGTCGGGCGCGCAGGATTCGGGAATCGGGAGGATTGCCTGGATGTCTCACCAGTGAGACTATGAGGGGGTGAAAGAGGTGACCATTCGAGACCTTCGCAATCACGGCGGCGAGGTCCTCGATGCCGTGATGCGGGGCGAGGGCATGACCGTGACCCGGCAGGGGCGGGCCATCGCCGAACTTCGGCCGCTGCGCGGGCGCGGGGTGAGGATCGAGACCCTGGAGAAGGCCTTCAAGGGCTGCCCGACCGTCGACTACTCCGGTCTGGTCGCCGACATGGGCGAGATCCTGGATCTGTCGCTGTGACGAACCGGCATGCACAGGGGCTCCTGGACACGAGCGTGGTCGTCGACCTACCGCGATTGATCTCTTCTGAATCGCTGCCACTGGAATCCGAGATCTGCGCGATCACGCTGGCCGAGCTCTCGGTTGGCCCGCTGATCGCAAAGACACCGGCCGAACAGAGCGCGCGGCAGTCGTTGCTGCAGATCGTCGAGTCGACCTTCGACCCGCTGCCGTTCGACGAGGGCACAGCACGAGTCTTCGGTCGGGTTGCTGCGCAGCTTCGGCTGAGTGGTCGAAAGACGAACGCAAAGGCATTCGATGCACTGATCGCCTCAACGGCGATTCAGCATGAGTTGCCGCTTTTCACGCGGAATGCGTCGGACTTCGAATCGATCGAAGGTCTCGAGGTGGTGTCGGTCAGCAGCCCTTCGAGCGGCGACCGGTGACTTACGCCTGATCACTAGATCGCGTGTCGCCCGCTAGTCGTTCTGCGCTGCGTGCCGTCCTGCGATGAAGCCGAAGGTCATGCCCGGCCCGAGCGTTCCACCCGCGCCTCCGTACACGCCGGCCGTCGGTGACGACATCGCATTGCTGCAGATGTAGAGGCCCTCGATGGGGGTGTCGTCCCAGTCGATCACCTGGCCGTTCGCATTGGTGCGCGGGCCCCCGCAGGTGCCCAGGACTCCGGACTCCATCTTCACGGCGTAGAACGGTGCGGTGTCGATCGGGCCGAGCGTCCGGTAGACGCCCTCGAAGTCCTTGTCGCCCCAGAACCGGTCGTAGGTGCTGTCGCCGCGACCGAACTCGGTGTCACGCCCCGCAGCGACATCGGCATTGAAGGTCGACACCGTCTTCGCGAGTTGCACGCCGTCGATGCCGATCCGCTCACCGAGCTCCTCGATCGCGTCGGCCGTGATGGCCCACGGGGGCACGACGCCCTTCGTGGTCGCGTTGAAGAAGCGGTACTTCTCGACGTAGGTCTGGTCGACGATGATCCAGAACGGCAGATTGACGTAGTCGTGCGTGTTCGCGTCGAAGTTGTGGAGCACGGGCCCGATCGCGTTGTAGTTGGTCGCCTCATTGACGAACCTCTTGGCCTCGCGATTCACCAGGATCGAGCGCGGGCGCGTGCGCTCGGAGTTGCCGATCAGGTAGTTGGCGTGGCCCCGGCCGTGCGCGGCGAGCTCCTGACTCGACTGCAGCCACCACGACTTGCCCATGTTGCCCAGGCTCGCGCCGACCTCCATCGCCATGAGCAGGCCGTCGCCCTCGCACTCGGGGACGCTCACCGGGCCGGTCATGGGCCCGCGCAGGAACGAGTTGACGAGCTTGGTGTTCCACTCGAAGCCACCCGTGGCGATGATGACGCCCTTGCGCGCCCGGATACGGAGGACCCTGCCCTCCTCCTCGGTCTCGACGCCGACGACGCTGCGCCTCTCGGTGATGAGGTGGCGAGCACGTGACTCCCGGTGCAGCGGAATGCCGCGATCGAGGACGCCCTTCAATAGCGAGCCGATTAGGGCCTGGCCCTGGCCGCGGCAGTCACGCTCCTCGCGATCGGCGAGGACGTCCTCGGGCAGGTTCGGGGTGTAGTAGTCCTCGATCATCGACGTGCGACGCGGCCAGCCGGTCTTCGGTGGGTTGACCCACTTGGCCCACGCGCCGAGCTCGACGAACGGGAAGACGTCGTTGTCGAGCGATCGGCTGCCGTACTCCTTCGCCCCGGGTGCCCACGACTGGTAGTCGGGGA
The DNA here is from genome assembly GCA_017856385.1 of Actinomycetota bacterium. GTDB lineage: Bacteria > Actinomycetota > Actinomycetes > S36-B12 > S36-B12 > UBA10649. Next base: position 12,828 of record JAFMFD010000006.1, on the reverse strand, counting down.
ATCCCTCGAACAGGCGCAGCCGGACAGGCGTCTTCTCCTCGAACCAGCGGAGCATCTCCGGGCCCTCCTCGAGGAAGGCGGAGAGCACCTCGGGATCCAGATGCCCCTCGTCGGCCAGTCCGTCGAGGTACTCGACGACCTCGTCGAAGGAGTCGTCGACGCCCCGCTCAGCCTGCTGGTCGTTCAGCGGGATCCACAGCATGCCGCCGGACATCGCGGACGTGCCGCCGATCATCCCGAACTTCTCGAGGATGAGGACCTCCCCCGCCCCGAAGTCGTGCGCCGCGAGGGCTGCGGTCAGTCCGGAGCCCCCGGTGCCGAGGACGACGACATCGACCTCCAGGTCGAAGGGCTGCGCGTGATCGGTCATCGGATCTCCGGATGCGTGGACGTCCATGGAAGCAACGGGCCGACCATACACGGGCCGACGCGACATGAGAAGCCAGTTGACATGTATTGCATGCCATGTGGCATGGCATACGGCATGCTGGGGCCATGCCCGTCCTCGTCGACCACGCCCGAACCCGTGAGCAGATCGCCGAGCTGGCGGCGGGCATCGTGGCCCGGGAGGGCCTGCACGCCCTGACCATGCGGCGCATGGCCGCGGAGGCAGGCACCAGCCGGGCGATCGTGAGCACGTACTTCCGCGACATGCGTGACCTCGTCCTGGCCACCTTCGAGTGGGTCGGCGTGCGCCAGGTGCAGCGCATCGAGTCGGCCGAGGCCGCGGGCCTCGGGGTGGCCGGGTGCGTGGAGTCGCTGCTCCCCCTGGACCAGGAGCGGCTCGACGACTGGCGCGTCACGATCGCCTTCCTCGGCTACGCCGTGGCAGACGAGGAGCTCGCCGCCATCGAGCGGGGCCGCATCGACGGCGCGTACGAGCGCTTCGCCGCGGTGATCGCTGCGCAGGAGGGCCTGTCGCGCCCCGACGCTGCGTGCCGGCGTGAGGCCAGGCGCATCGTGTCCGCGCTGCTCGGGGTGGCGATCGACTACTCGTTCGATCCCGCGGCCCAGGCGCAGCCGCGGCTGCGTCAGCAGATGGTCGAGCGGGTGCTCACGCGGGCAGCAGACCCCGCACCACGCTGACGGCGCTGTGCCCCGCGTCTCCGTCGAAGTGCTCGACAGAGACGTCGACGAGCGGGAAGGCCGCCGTGTCCATGCCCACGGGCAGCGTGAGGACGGCCTCCTCACCGGGGTTGAGGGTGCCGATGGCCACCATGGTCGATGCGTCAGGCGTCGCCATCCACACCTCGTAGTAGCCGTCCTCCACAGCAGGCAGGTCGGGCACCGAGACCCGCAGCACGGACTCAGCGCCACGCTGCTCCACCGCAGCCGTCCCCTGGTACGCGGACTCCGCGACCGGCTCGAGCGGTGCCGTGGCCAGCAGCTGGGCGTCGTCAGAACTGCCCGTGCCGCCCGTGCTGCCCAGCACCGTCGTCAGGGTCGCACCGGCGAGCACGCCCACGGCAGCCGCCGCGACCAGCCATCCCAGCACCGGCCCACGCCGACGACGGCGCTGGTCCAGCGACGTCACGGACGCCTGCGCGCCGGTGAGCCCGGCCTCGGCCACGATTCCCTCCCACACCGCTGCGGGCGGCGCGACCGGACGGTCCTCGTCGGTGATGGTCCGAGCAGTCGAGACCACCGCCCCCAGCTGGTCGACACGACTGCGACACCTCGAGCACGCAGCCAGGTGCGCAGCATCTGCGGCGCTCGCCGGCTCCCCCAGCGCGATCAGGGCGAGATCGGCCTCATCAGGATGCGACACGGTCCACCTCCAATCGGGTCCGGAGCCGATCCAGGGATCGGCGGACGTGACTCTTGACCGTTCCGAGCGGAAGGTCAAGCAGGCTGGCGATCTGCGTGTGGGTCAGATCCTGGAAGAACGCCAGCTCCATGATCCGGCGCTGGGGCTCGCCCAGACGCTCGAGCTCGTCAGCGAGCAGGACACGGTCGATGATGCCGTCCACGGGGGCGTGCACCGGCTCGTCCGGGGACTGCGCGGCCACCGCCTCCACCCGGCGCAGGTGCCGCGACCGCTCCTCCCAGTGATCGGCGATGCGTCGGCGGGTGATCGAGATCAGCCAGGCCGGGAGCGCACCCCGCTCGGGGTCGAAGCCGCCGCGCCCACGCCAGGCGCTCACGAAGACGGCCTGCGTGATGTCGGCGGCGTCGGCCTCGTTGCCGACGCTCCGCAGGGCGATCGTGTGCACGAGAGAGCCCCAGAGGCGATAGGACTGCTCGAGGGCATCCTCATCCCCTCGGGCAAACCCGGCCGTGGCCGCAGCTTCGGGGTCGACCGACACGGACAGCTCCCTCAGGGGTGAGCGGGCATGGGTGGGCAGCGCCTGCTCGCCAGTATGCAATGCCAGTGCCGCCATGGCGGTCCGCCCTCCCTCCTCCGTCGCCGCTCTCCCGTCAGCCCCTCGTCCGTGGCCGACGATCCCTCTTCCGTCGCCACCCCCCGCGCGGATGCACCCCCCGCCACATTTCTTCCCCCCACCCCCCGTTTCTCCCGCGTCGCGGGACAGGTGAGCTTGAGGGCCCGATTTCGAGGGCGTTTGGCTCACCTGTCCCGCGACGCGGGAGAAACGCACCGGCGGGAAGTGGGGGGAGATTTCTTCACCTGGGTGCATCCGTGGGCCACCGATCCACGGAAGTAGGGGCAGCACCGCCCGCTCGGGGCGGAAGGAACCCAAGGAGACACCATGCGCACCACGATCCTGCGAACCGCCCTCGTCGGCGCCGCGGCCCTGGTCGGAGCCGCCACGCTGGCCCCCGCCGCCAACGCCGCTGACGGCACCACCTCCCTCGCCAGCGTCCTGAAGGTCGGGCAGGCCGCGTTCGACCGCGACTACGCCGACTTCGACATCGTGACCAAGGCCGCTGAGGCCGTCCTCGCCGCGAAGCCGAACTCCCCCGTCAAGGTCCTCGCCGACGGCACCACGGCCCTGACCGTGTTCGCCCCCACCGACAAGGCCTTCATGAACCTCGCCTCGGCCCTGGCCGGCTCGAAGGTCACCACCGAGAAGGCCGCCTTCGAGGCCGTTGCCGGGCTCGGCATCGACACCGTCGAGCAGGTCCTGCTCTACCACGTGGTCCCCGGCTCGACGATCCTGTCGCAGGACGCACTGAAGGCCAACGGCGCCAAGCTCAAGACCGCTGTCGACGGCAAGACCATCAAGGTCAAGGTCACAAAGGCCCCGGCCATCATCCTCGGCGACTACGCGCCCAAGCTGCCGAACCCGCGGGTCATCCTGACCAAGGTCGACATCAACGAGGGCAACAAGCAGGTTGCCCACGGCATCAACGGAGTGCTGCTTCCCTTCGCTCCGTGACACCACTGACGTTGAGGGGGGCCTGCACTTCGCAGGCCCCCCTCAACGTTTCCACGCTAGGGCGCGGGCACCACCTGGACGCCGGTTCCCGTCACTGCGTACGCGCGCTCGCTGTCCGCCGCAAGCGCCTCGATCGCGGTGACGGACCCGAGCTGCTCCCAGGCCTGCCCGTCACGGGTGCGGTGCACCGATCCGTCGACGTCGACGCGCCAGAGCGCATCGCCTGCCGACGAGGCGGCCAGCAGCACGCCGGGGACGTTCATTGACGTGACAGCCCCATCACCGGGCGACCACGTGCTGACGCCGTCCTCGGGTGAGGCGATCCAGAAACGGTCACCGAACCAGGCGACAGCCGTCGGGGTGACCATGGGCCCCTGACTCCACGTCGCCCCCGCGTCGGTCGACCACTGCAGCGGGCCGCGGGTGTCCCAGCCCACGACGGTGTCGTCGATGACGGCGAGCGCGTGGAAGTCCACCTCGCCGGCGAGGCTCGCCGGCTGCCACGTCGCTCCCCCATCGGAACTGGTGATCAGGCCGATCGGATTCGGCAGGGAGGACCCCGGGCCGGGGTGACCGCTGGCCAGCAGGCCTGTCCGCGCCTGGCCCGTGAACCCCATGAAGTCGTCCTGCGACTCCCCCACCCGCTGCGTGGCACCCGTGGCGAGGTCGATGCGATGAACGCCGTCGTGCGTGCCGACGAGCAGTGCATCCCCATCGACCACGGCTCCGTGCACGTGCGCGAGGGCCGGCTCGACAGCAGTCGCGGACGAACCTGCTGCCGGATCTGAGGGCCCGCCGAGGAAGGCCTGCAGCTGCAGGATCTCCTTCTCCTGCGTGACGATGATCTCGCGGGCGAGTGCCGCAACGTCAGGATCGGCACCTGCACCGAGCACATCACGAGCCATCTGGACCGCGCCCTCGTGGTGCTCGATCATGGCCGACGCGAAGAGCCGGTCGAACTCCGCGCCACTCGCCGCCTCAAGGTCCTCGAGCTGTTCCGCGCTCAGCATGCCCGCCATGCCGTGCGAGCCGTGCATCCCCATGGCCTCGTCCTCCGAAAGCCGCTCAGCACCCCACTGCGTCAGCCATGACTCCATCAGGGCGATCTCCGGAGCCTGCGCACCCTTGATCTCAGCGGCGAGGTCGACGATGACGGGATCGCTCGCGCGAGCGGCTGCGAGGTCGGCCATGACGACGGCCTGCTCATGGTGCGGGATCATCATCTGCGCGAACATGACGTCCGCGGCCTGGCCGGTCTCGCCGCCGGAGTCACTGTGACCGCCGGAGTCACTGTGACCGTCGGAATCGCTGTGACTGCCGGAGTCGCTGTGACTGCCGGAGTCGGAGGAGCACGCGGCGAGGGCGAGGACGGAAACGGTCAGCACCGCGAGCAGCGCAGTCGTGAAGCGCCGATCAACGGCGCGAAGCGCGGTACGGGTCGAGCTGTATGGGGTGAACGAAACAGACATGGTCATGCTCCTGTCGAATGGGGTGGACGACGGACCGCAGGGGATCGACGGATCCCGCGGTCTCACGTGCGACTGATCGACAGCGTGGCGAGGTCAGGGGGGTGCGCCGCCTTCTCAGGACGCGAGGGCAGGGGCTCTTCCACCCGATGGCGCTCACCACCGTTGTATGCCAAGCGCACCAGCGGTGGCGCACACCACAGGGCGATGAGGATCGCGACACATGCGGCCATGGTCCCCGTGTCGGAGGGAGTCAGCGGTACCGAGGCGATCACATCCACCGCCGGCTCCGCGGACTTGGCAGTCGAGCCCCGGTGCGAATCGCCATGCTCGATGGCATGCTCGATGGCATAGGCGGTGGCGCTTGCGTGGTCCATCGTGGTCGCGGCACAGCCTGCCGCGACCAGGTGGTGCATCCCGACCAGCGCGCCGATCAGCAGCAGCGCGCCCATCAGCGGCGTGCATTGCGCACGGGCGGGAGTCACTGGAGACACGCACGCATCCTCACACGGGCTGCACCCCTCGGCCACGCGAGAGCAGCCGGCCTGCCCGCCTGGACCCCGCCTAGTAGACGCGCGCGTACTGCGCGCACAGCTCCTCACTGCTCCATGCGGCGGCGACGTCGACCTCGGTGCGCTTGACCGACAGGTAGGACTCGAGCATGACCGGCGGCAGCCACCCGGCGGCCACGTCGTCGGCAAGCAGGGCATCGAGCGCCGCCGTCAGGGTCGCCGGCAGTTCACGAATGCCCATCTGCGCCCGCTGCTGCGGGGTGAGGTCCGCAGGATCGCCCTCGCACGCCGGAGGCAGAGGAAGGCCGTCGCGGATCCCGGCCAGGCCGGCGTGCACGAGCGCACCGAGGACGAGGTACGGGCTCGCGGACGGATCCGGCGGACGGAACTCCAGGTTGAAGGTGCGGGCCTGGACGACCGGATCCGGATCGGTCGACGGGCATACGCGGATCGCGGCCTCGCGGTTCTGGATGCCGAACGACGCGAACCCGCAGCTCCAGTGGTGGGGCCCGAGACGCAGGTAGGACACCGGGCTCGGGGCGACCAGCGCGCAGAGAGCGGGCATGTGACGGACGACTCCGGCGATGAACGCCTGGGCCACGGCGCTCACCCCGCTGGGGTGGGCCGGATCGTGCGTGACGTTGCGCCCGTCGTCGTCGATGAGGCTGAAGTGGACGTGGCTGCCATTGCCCACACCCGACGGATCCGGCTTGGGGCTGAAGCACGCGCGCATGCCTCGGCGCCGAGCAGCCTCGCGGATCACCTCGCGCGTGATCACTGCCCGATCCCCAGCGGAGACACCCAGCGCCGGTGCCGTGGTGACCTCGTACTGGCCCACGCCGTACTCGGGCTCGACGGTCTCGGGCTCGAGGCCGGCCTCGTGCAGCGCGAGCGCGATGTCACCGGCCAGGGGCGCGATGAGGCGCATCGCCTCGACGGTGAACGCCGGTGCCGGGTTCAGCGCATCCGACTCCAGGAGGAACTCGTGCTCGAAGGCCGCCTTCAGGGTCAGCCCGGTAGCGGCATGCAGCTCGGCCAGCGCCCGGGTGAGGAAGCCGCGCGTGGAGCAGTCCCAGTCGGCACCGTCGGGGGTGCGCGCATCGCACAGGTAGAGGTGGAAGGCGGGGGCGTCCGGCCAGATGTCCACGCGCGTGCCGGTCTCCGGGATCGGTACCTGGCGCACCTCGAGCATCGGGCCCCACGGGTTGGGCGCGATGTCGGAGAACGGGGTCATCGCCTGGCCGGCCACCGCCCAGCCCAGGCCGTGGGCCATGCGGGCGGGCAGCTGCTCGGCGGGGATGCCCCGGCAGCGGGTGATCCCGACGTAGTCGTTCCAGGCCAGCAGGGCCACGTCACCAGCCGTCATCGGGCTCCCTCCACGCACGGGATCTAATCTTCGTTTCGTCTGCGGTGTCAAGCGGATTCTCTGTAACGTACGTTTCATGACGGAACTGGTCGCCGACCGCATCCGGGCCGCCCTGGCGAGCCTGCCGCGGGCCGAGCGACGCGTCGCCCACGAGCTGCTGGGCGCCTACCCGGTCGCCGGGCTCGAGACCGTCGCGCGGCTCGCCTCGCGGGCCCAGGTGAGCGGACCGACCGTGATCCGGCTGGTCAACCGCCTCGGGTTCGACGGGTACCCGGAGTTCCAGGGCGCACTCCTGCAGGAGATCGAGGAGCGCACCACCTCCCCCCTGCTCCAGTTCGACCGGCTCTCCGCCGCCCGGGACGACGCCGTCACGCGCACGCAGGCCACGCTCACGTCGACCGTCGAGACCTCCCTGCGCGAGCTCGACCGTGAGAGTTTCGGCCTCGCCCTGGACCTCATCACCGACCCCAAGCGCCGCGTCGTCACCGCCGGCGGCCGGTTCAGCAGCCTCAGCGCGCACGTGCTCGCCCTGCACCTGCAGATCGTGCGTCCCGGCGTCAGCTTCCTCCCTGCTGACACGTGGGTCCCCTACCTGATGGATGCGCGACGCGGCGACGTCGTCGTGCTGTTCGACATGCGCCGGTACCAGCGCAGCACCGTCGACTTCGGGCGGATGTGCGCGCAGCGCGGGCTCAGCATCGTCCTGGTCACCGATCCGTGGATGAGTCCGCTCGCGTTCGATGCCACAGCGATCCTGCAGGTGTCGGTCGAGTCGGCGAGCCCCTTCGACTCCCAGGTGCCGACCCTCGCACTCGTTGAGGCCATGGTCACCGGGGCCGTCGAACGCCTCGGCGACGAGACAGTGGCGCGACTGAAGGACTACGACGAGCTGTGGGAGCGGCAGGGGTTCTCCGCCGTGCCCGTCCGGGAGCAGCCATGAGCGCGATCCGCGAGCACATCGACCACGTGCCCCTCATCGATCATCACTGCCACGGCATCACCCTCGACGAGCTGTCCGGCCCGGAGTTCGAGCTGCTGATCACCGAGAGCGGCTCGCACCACCACCGATCGCACTTCGACTCACCCTTCGGCCTCGTGGTCCGCTCGGAGTGCGCCGAGGTGCTCGGCCTGCCGCGCCACTGCTCGGCCGAGGAGTACCTCGCCCGTCGCGCAGAGCTGGGGCCGCGGGAGGCTGCGCGACTGCTGCTGGCGGGCACCGGCATCGACACCTACATCGTCGACACCGGGTACCTCGGCACGCAGATCTGCTCGCCGGCCGAGCTGGGCGCCCTCGCCGACCGACCGGCCTTCGCGGTGGCGCGGCTGGAGGCGCTCGCCGAGGCCATTGCGCCGGACGTCACCGCCGAGGCCCTGCCCCGCGCGCTCGAGGCCGCCGTGCAGCACTCGACGACCACGCACGTGGGCTTCAAGTCGATCATCGCGTATCGGCACGGCCTCGAGTTCGATCCCGTGCGCCCGACGGACAGGGAGGTCGTAGCCGCTGCCGAAGCCTGGTACGCACGTGCCGAGCGCACGTCGTCGTGGCGTCTCGACGACCCCGTCATCATGCGCTACCTGCTGCACTGCGCCGCTGACACCGGACGGCCGCTGCAGTTCCATGTGGGCCTCGGCGACGCCGACGCAGTGCAGCACCGCTGCGACCCCTCGCACCTGACCAGGTTCCTCGCGGAGATCGAGCCGACCGGCTGCCGCGTGCTGCTACTGCACTGCTACCCCTTCATCCGCGAGGCCGGGATCCTGTGCCACGTGTTCCCGCACGTGTGGATGGACATCGGGCTCACCCTGAACTACCTCGGGCCATCCGCCGAGACCGCCATGCGCGAGGCGCTGGAGGTTGCGCCCTTCGGCAAGCAGCTGTTCGCCTCCGACGCATTCGGCCTGCCGGAGCTGTTCCTCGGCGGCGCCCGCCTGTGGCGACGCTCGCTCGCCGACGTCCTCGAGCATTGGGTCGCCCGCGACCTCATCGGCGTGGCGGATGCGCTGCGCTACGTCGACTGGATGGCAAACGGCAACGCCGCCCATGTGTACGGCATACCGGAGGTGAGGGGATGACGTCGCCCGCGATGCCCAGCACGGCGGACCTGGTCAACCTGCTGGCCGATGAGCTCCCGGCTGCCGTCGACCTGCGCCACCGCATCCATGCCGACCCCCGCGTGAGCGGCGACGAGGCCGACACCGTCGCCGCAATCGTCGACCACCTCGGCGAGGACGGGATCCACCAGGCCTCCGGTGCCCTCATTGTCCGTGTCGGGGACGACGGGGTGCCCGCGGTCGGAATACGCGCTGAGCTCGATGCCCTCCCGATGCACGAGCTGGCTCAGGTGCCGTGGAGCAGCAGCAATGGCGCGATGCACGCGTGCGGGCATGACGTCCACATGGCCGCCCTGGCCGCCGTCACCCGGACCCTTCGGGCAGCTCAGGCCGCCACTCCACTCGTCGCCGTGTTCCAGCCGCGCGAGGAGACGTGGCCGAGCGGAGCGCTCGACGTCCTCGGCTCGGGAATCCTCGCCGACCAGCACGTCCGGGCGATGGTGGGCATCCACATTCAGCCACTGCTGCCCTCCGGCGTGGTCTCCGCGCTGCCGGAGACGGTCAACGCAGCGGCCGACGAGTTCGACATCGTGGTGCACGGGACCCCCGGCCACGGTGCCTACCCGCACCGCACGGCAGACCCGATCGTGGCAGCCGCCCACGTCGTGCAGGCGCTGCAGTACCTCGTCTCGCGCCAGGTGGACCCCATGGAGCCCGCCGTGATCACCCTCGGGTCCATCCATGGCGGCACCGCGCCCAATGCGATCCCCGCGGAGGTCCACCTGCGCGGCACCCTGCGGACGTACACCCCGGGTACGCGCACCCGCCTGGCCACGGCGATCGAGCAGACGGCGCAGTCCATCACCGGGATCCACGGCTGCCGTGCGAAGGTGGAGGTGCGTCTCGGCGAGCCCCCGCTCAGCAACCATCCGGGCCTGACATCGGCAATCGCCGATGAGCTGGCCCTGCACGGATTCGATGCGAGCGGGGACCTCAGGTCCTGCGGGGCCGACGACTTCGCCTACTACAGCGAGGTACTGCCCGCCACGATGGTGTTCTACGGAGTCGGCAGCGGCACGGCCGACGATCCCGGCCTGCACTCACCGGAGTTCGTCCCCGCCGACGAGCACGTCGCCGGCGTCGCCCGGGCGATGCTCGCGTCCTACCTCGCTGCCGCACGCGTCATCGACGGCACGAACTGACCTGGATCAGCGGCTGACCTGCATCAGCGTCACTGCGCGCGCGGGAACTGAAGGTCACTGAGCCCTCGGCCCATCATCCGGGCGGTGAGCCGCTCGGCCACCATCGCGGTGGGCCAGTGGGTGTTCGCCGCCGGCACGTCGGGGAGCACCGAGGCATCGACGACGTGGACACCGGACCTGCCGATGAGCGCGCCGTCGAGGTCGACGACGGCAGCCGGATCCTCGCGCCGACCCATGCGGCATGTTCCGCAGGCATGGAAGTAGTCCCCGAGCTTGCGTCGGATCCAGTCGTCCAGCACCGCATCGTCGTCGAGGTCGGAGACCTGCGTGCCCTGATCGTCCAGGACGAAGCTGTCGATGACATCGGCGAAGCCCGGACCCTGCATGAGGTCGGCCATGAGGCGCACGGCCTCACGCATCACCTGCCGGTCCCCCGGGCCGGTGAGCATGTGGAGATCGATGACAGGGTGGCCCGTCGGATCGTCGGGATCGAGCATGACCCGGCCCTCGGAGCGCACGGTCATCACTGCGGCCATGACGAGTCCGTCGGTGCGTCCTCCGTCCATCGACCCGTGCATCGGCAGCAGGTGGATGTCGTCGGGCGCGACCGTCGACGAGGTGCGCAGCACGACGTTGATGCACGGCACCGACATGTCGTTGGCCCTGACCTCGTCCTTCAGGGTGACGTAGATGCTCGCCGCCGCATGGTCGCGAAGGTTGCGTCCCAGTGAGGGGTTGTCGACGTCCGAGCGCATCAGGATCGCGGCTGACTCGAAGGTCCCGGCGCTCACGACGACGTGATCCGCGGGGATCACCTCCCCGCCCACGAGCACGACACCGCTCGCCCTGTCCTCGTCCCACGTGATGCGATCGACCCACGCATCCGTGCGCACCGTGAGGTTGGGCCGACTGCGGGCCGGGTCGAGCCAGCCCTCCCCACTGGAATGGCGCTGGACGGTCGATGCGCTGAGGTAGAGCGCGCCGACGCCTGCCTGCGGGGTGTAGGTGTCGACGTCGTCCGGGAGGCCGATCGCCCGCGCAGCCGTCATGAGTGCACGGTCCATCGGCGTGAACCACTCCTGCGGGCACTGCGTGAGAGACACGCGCATGGCCTCGAACCAGGGCTCGACATCGGCCCACGACCATCCGTCGCAGCCGAGGTCCTCAGCCCATCGGTCGTAGTCGGAGGGCACTCCCGGCAGGCAGACCATGGCGTTCACCGCGCCGGAGCCCCCGACTCCTCGACCGCGCATGTACTGGCGCCGCGGATCGCCATCCTGGCGGGTGGCGACGATGTCCGGCCAGAAGGCGTCGGTCTCCCCGAGGGCAGAGATCCAGTTCAGCGCCCTGACGCCTGGTTCACGGTTGCCGGCATGCCGGTCGGGGCCCCCCTCGATGAGCACGACCTCGTTGCCGGGATCCTCACTCAGCCGAGCGGCGACGATGCATCCCGCGGTGCCCGCACCGACGACGACGTGCCGCACAGTCGCTCAGCCCAGCTTCTGCGTCGACCCTGCGTCGAGCGCCAGCTTCAGGCTCGTGACATACCGGGACTCGTCCGAAGCCAGGTAGACGACGGCGTGGCTGACGTCGATGGGGTCGAGGGCCGCGACGTCGAGCATGTGGAACGGACGCAGCTCCGCCTCCATCTCGGGCACGCCCGGGTTCTCGAGGTCAGGTCGGAACACCTTGTAGACCGGCTCGTTGAGGATCATCGGCGAGTACACGGTGCTCGGATGGATGGTGTTGACGCGGATGTTGTGCGGGGCCAGCTCGGCGGCGAGGGCGCGCATCATCCCGACGATGCCGGCCTTGCTGGCGCCGTATGCCACGCAGTTGGACTGCCCGCGGGTGGCGATCTGCGAGGCCGTCATCATGATCGATCCGCCCTGGCCCCGCGCGATCATGCTCGGGAGCACCGCGCGGACGGTGTTCCAGGTGCCGTTCAGGTTGATGTCGATGACGGTGAACCAGTCGTCCCACGACATCTCGGGCGCAGCACCCCACGTGAACACGCCCGCATTGGCGACGACGACGTCGATGTAGCCGAACTCGGCCAGGCCTGCGTCGACAACAGCCTGGATCGCTGCCGGATCCCGGATATCGGCCTCCGCGATGAGGATCTCCCCGCCCAGGTCGCGCACGAGGCGAGCGGTCTCCTGGAGCTCGGCGGAGGTGGCGACGGGGTACTCGACGCCCGCAAGCATTCCCGCGCCGACATCGGTCGCGACGATCCGGGCACCCTCCTTGGCCAGCTCGATCGCGTGCGAGCGACCCTGCCCTCGCGCGGCACCCGTGACGAGAGCGACCTTGCCCGAGACCCTGCCCATGCCTGCCTCCTTGACGAGAGAACCTGCGCCTACGCGATTGCCGCGAAGGCCTTGTACGCCACCTCGATGGTCAGGTCGATGTCCTCGTCCGACGTCGCCGCGCACAGCCGGCGGTCGCCGTTGGGGAATGCGGGCTGGATGATCCCGCCCTCGACCATGAGCGCATGCCACTTCATGTAGGTGGCCCCGTCGCTGCGCAGCGCCTCGCGGAAGTTCGTGGGTGCCGTGGGCTGGAAGTAGACCGCCCACTCCGAACCCAGGCCGACGACGCTCACCGGGATGCCTGCCGCGTAGGCCGCAGCCTGCAGCCCGGCCCGCACGCGGTCCCCGCAGTAGTAGAGGCGTTCGAAGACATCCTCGGTCTGCATGATCTCCAGCGTCTTCTTCGCTGCTGCCAGCGCGTAGGGCGCCGCGTTGTAGGTGCCGTCGATGGTCGCGCGGTCGCCGGTGTAGGCGCCGAGGTACCCCATCAGCGCCTCGCTGCCGGCGACACCGGCGAGCGCGAAGCCGTTGGCCACCGCCTTGCCGAAGGCGGTGAGGTCGGGTGTCACGCCGCAGATCG